>NZ_BAAHZP010000014.1:0-125007 GCF_054600795.1 Photobacterium sp. R1 | reverse complement strand
ACACTAGCTCAGTTGGTAGAGCGCAACCTTGCCAAGGTTGAGGTCACGAGTTCGAACCTCGTGTGTCGCTCCAAATTCTAAGCTTGAAAAAGCGGCTGTCATCGTGCCCGACGGTGAAACAGAGATGCGACACTAGCTCAGTTGGTAGAGCGCAACCTTGCCAAGGTTGAGGTCACGAGTTCGAACCTCGTGTGTCGCTCCAACTTCCTACCGATTAGGAAGCTCTCGGTTTGAGTATTTCAAATCTGTAGAATCAAAACATTACTGTGAAGTAATTGTCTTTGAGGCCGGTTGAACTTTGCCTCGTGAGGTTCAACAGGACAATGTCCGGGCCACCTCAGCTCATGACAGTATTCGTGAGCAGAAATCAACATCATCCTGAATCAGTGAAAGACAGCCGTAAGGTTGTTTTTTTTGTCTGAGAAGAAGATGCTCTGTACTCCCATACTGAGAAGTATTGGCGACCATCAATGATGACAATCAAAGCATGAGAATGCCCTGGGCCTATCCTGTTGCTTTGATCGCGAATCAGAATCTAATGCACTGAACCTGGGCGATATACTTGCCTGTAGTCTGCTGCAAACACATCCCGATCGTTTCGTTGCATAGTATGATGCACAGACTTATCCACACTTCCTGGCTTGTGGGTAAGTCGGTTGATTACATGTGCTGTCTTCTTGTGTATAACTCTGTGTACTTCTGAAGATATCCCCATTATCCCAAAAATATTAAATTTCCATCAACATGATAAGTTGTTGTTTTTAATTGGTTATATTTGGTTCCCCCCAGGTTTGTGAACAGCCTGATCATATTATGATCATGGTGAATAACATTATTTTAGGGATTGCTGGAGGGTTGTGCTTAATAACCAGTGTTCAGAACCAAAATGGTGCAAATGAAATTGTTTTCCACATACAAGAAATGCTGATCAGGATCGCGTTTTGTAGCCCGTGAGTCTCCCTGAGACATGTGGAGAGCAGGTTGGGGGTCAGGCGTCACGAGGCAGGCCCTTTTCCACAATGCGGATCAGGCGTTTGGTTTTGTTCGGCAGGACATCGACCTTGAGTGCGGCTCGTTTTTCCTGTTGACGGGTGATGCTCCAGTCCAGGTGTTCATCCAGCATGTTGTCTAAGCCTTTGCGCGCCATGAGTGCATCAAGCAGTGCCGGATCGTAAGGTGCGTTGCCGATTGCGACGCTGAGATTACGGAGCCACTTAAGGTGGCCGATACGCCGGATGGCCGAGCCTTCAGTATGTTTCAGAAACGTTGCTTCATCCCATTGAAACAGGGTCAGTAAATCTTGCTGGTAGAGTTGCGGCCGGCAATAGTAGTCCTGTTCGTCCGTAACATCCGCTGCCCGGTTATAGGGGCAGACTAACTGGCAGTCATCACAGCCGTAAATCCGGTTGCCCATGGCTTCGCGAAATTCTTCCGGGATAGGACCATCCAGCTCGATGGTCAGGTAAGAGATACAACGACGTGCATCGATCACGCCTTCGGCCACAATGGCCTGAGTCGGGCAGCTGGTCATGCAGGCGACGCATTTTCCGCACTGATTGTCGACGGGGGCGTCTACCGGCAGCGGCAGGTCAATCAGCAGTTCGCCGAGAAAAAACCAGGACCCGGCATCTTCACTGAGAATGAGCGAGTGTTTCCCTGTCCAGCCCAAACCCGCTTTTTCCGCCAATGGCCGTTCCAGGATCGGGGCGGAATCGACAAAAGGCCGGTAGCCAAAGCTGCCCACGGCCTGCTCTATTTTCTGCCCGAGTTGTTTCAGTCGGTTGCGAACCAGTTTGTGGTAGTCACGTCCCAGTGCGTATCGGCTGATATAGGCTTTGTGGGGTTGTTTGAGGGTTTGGGCAAATCCGGCTTCCGGCGGCAGGTAATTCATACGGACACTGATCACCCGGACTGTGCCCGGCAGAAGTTCGGTCGGTCTGGCGCGCATCATACCGTGACGGGCCATCCAGTCCATTTCACCATGGTACCCGGCATCCAGCCATCGCTGGAGCTGTGCTTCATGCTTCGATAAGTCCACATCGCAGATCCCGACATGCTGAAAACCGAGCGCTTTGCCCCATTGTTTGATGTCGCTGGCCAGTTGGTGGAAGTCGATGGTCATGGTCATGGCGTCTGATGGATAAATCGGGGCCGGAGTGTAGCACAGTTCGGACCGGGAAAAATAATTCGGGATGGCGAAAAATAACGCACGGGTCGTTGTGCCTTTTTGCGCTTTTCGGCACTATTTTAGAGTATACGTCTGACAGACGTGCCTCTTTATAACCGTTGAACACCGGGAAACCATCGAGATGACACATCAGCGCTTACCTCAGGTCGCCTTTCGGGCCGCGCAGGTCCGCCAGGGAGAGCAGGAGGCTGCACGGCAGCTGGGCTGGCCTATGTATCAGCTGATGGAAAGTGCCGGTATGGCCGTGTATGACTGTCTCCGCCAAGAATATTCGGCGGTGCGCCATATACTGGTGTGCTGCGGCGGAGGGAACAACGGCGGCGACGGTTATATTGTGGCCCGTCTGGCCAGATTGCACGGACTAGCCGTGACGCTCTGGCAATCAGGTGATGCTGCCCGCTTACAGGGGGATGCCGCCACAGCCAGAGATGCCTGGCTGGCCTGCGGCGGATCGATTGAATCTCCGCAGGCGCAGATCCCGGCAGAAACCGGGCTGATTGTTGATGCGCTGCTCGGCACCGGTCTGACCGGCACGGTCCGTCCCGACATCGCGATGCTGATCAGGAGCATCAATGCAGCCGGAAAACCTGTGATAGCCGTGGATATCCCGTCTGGCCTCTGTGCCGATACCGGCCGCAGTCTGGGCGAGACGGTCATGGCGGATCAGACGGTGACTTTTATTGGTGTGAAACGGGGGTTGCTGACCGGACAAGCTGCACAGTACCGGGGAGAATTAGTTTTTGCCGGTTTGGGAGCTGCAGCAGCCCTGGAACAGGCCGTGCAGTCAGAAGTCAGCATTATCCAGCCATCTGAGATTCAGTGTCTGCTGCCGCCCAGAGCACGGACGGCTCACAAAGGCAGCAATGGCCGGGCTCTGTGTCTGGGGGGCAATCAGGGGATGGGCGGAGCCATTCGACTGGCCTCTGAAGCCAGTGCCCGCAGTGGTGCCGGTCTGACGGCAGCCGTCACACATGCTGACAATGTGCTGGCAATTCTGGCTGAACGCCCTGAGATAATGGTTCAGAACTGGCAGCCGGATTCGGATGAATCTGGCCGGGCACTGTCTGAGCGAATGCAATGGGCCGATGTGATTGTGATGGGACCGGGGCTGGGGCAGAATGCCTGGGGACAGGCACTGTATCGCCAGCTGAATCTGATTGGCGATGAACAGCCTCTGGTGCTTGATGCAGATGGATTGAACTTATTAGCCTGCTCACCAGACTATAAAAAGAACCGAATTTTGACGCCTCATCCTGGAGAGGCAGCCCGATTATTGAATATATCCGTAGCTGACGTGGAAGCGGATCGCTTTGCTGCTGCCGAGTTACTGCAACGCCGGTATGGCGGTGTGGTGGTGTTGAAAGGTGCCGGTACTGTGGTGTTTGACGGTCATCGGCATATGATTTGCCTGGCCGGGAATCCGGGGATGGCTACAGGCGGGATGGGCGATGTGCTGGCGGGCCTGATTGGGGGCTTACTGGCGCAGGGGCTGACGCTGTCGCAGGCAGCCCGGGCTGGCGTGTGGATTCACAGTCGAGCAGCTGATCTGGCTGCAGAAGCAGGAGAACGAGGCTTGCTGGCCGGCGATCTCTTTGCGTATATTCGACAATTGATAAATCTAAGATAAAGATAACGACAACAATGCAGACTTTGAAATTAATGTTGGCCGACGAAGCGGCAACCGTTTCGTTTGGGCAACAGCTGGCGCAGGCCTGTGAACGACAAACCACGATTTACCTGCATGGTGATCTGGGAGCCGGAAAAACCACATTTTGCCGTGGGTTCATTCGTGCACTGGGTCATCAAGGCAATGTGAAAAGTCCGACGTATACGCTGGTTGAACCTTATGAGCTGCCGCCCTGGCAGGTCTATCACTTCGATCTGTATCGTCTGGCCGATCCGGAAGAGCTGGAATTTATGGGGATCCGTGACTACTTCACCACAGACGCTATCTGTCTGGTGGAGTGGCCGGAGAAAGGTACCGGTTTGCTGCCGTCTCCTGATCTGGATGTAGAGCTTCGTTATGTCGACCAGCACCGTCAGGTCGAAGTCACGGCCAACAATGGTTACGGCTTGGCGTTAATTCAGAAACTGGAGCAGAGTTGAATCCATGGGTTGGCGCAGAAGTTTTTCTTTGTTGGTTCTGTTCGCCGGACTAAGCAGCACTGCTGTGCTGGCGAATGAAATTGAAGGGATTCGTGTATGGCCAGCCCCGGATGAAACCCGGGTCGTGTTGGACATGGAGGAAGAGCCGACTTTCACCTATTTCACACTGACGAAGCCGGATCGCCTGGTCGTCGATTTGAAAGCCACGTCACTGAAGGCCGCTTTACCTGTCCAGGTCAAAGACAGTGAAGTGCTGAAAAAGATCCGCAGCAGCAGTCCGCCGGAGACAGGAACCTTCCGGCTGGTTTTTGAAACCCGGACCACCACCTCCCCAAAGATTTTTAAACTGGCACCGACGCCAGACGGTCACTACAGCCACCGTCTGGTCTTGGATCTGCCCCACGCGGCCCAGCCGGAGAAGGTGAAACCAGCCCCGGATAAAGCTGGGTCTCAGGCGGTCAACAGTATTCATCTGCCATATGGCACCGACGATATCATCGTAGCGATTGATGCCGGGCACGGCGGTGAAGACCCGGGTTCCATTGGTCCGAGTCGTAAGTACGAAAAAAATGTCACCCTGAATATTGCCAGGAAAGTGGCCGATCGCATCAATGCGACACCCGGGATGAAGGCTGTGCTCACCCGGCGCGGTGACTATTTTGTCAATCTGAATAAACGTTCGGAAATTGCCCGGAAGAATAAAGCGCACCTGCTGGTTTCTATTCATGCAGATGGTTTCCATCAGCCGCAGCCACGCGGCGCATCGGTCTGGGTGCTCAATACCCGCCGGGCAAATACCGAGATCGGCCGCTGGCTGGAACAGCACGAGAAGCAGTCCGAGCTGCTGGGTGGCGGTGATGTACTGTCGGGCGGGCAGGATGACCAGTATTTGAGTATGGCCGTGCTGGATTTGCAGTTCAGTCACTCCCAGAAAGAAGGGTATGACGTAGCCAGCCGGGTCCTGAGGGAGCTGGCGAAAGTGACTCAGTTACATAAGTCGAAACCTGAGCATGCCAGTCTTGCAGTCCTGAAATCACCGGATATTCCTTCGCTTTTGGTGGAAACCGGGTTTATCACCAACCCGAAGGAAGAGCGGTTGCTGAACAGCAGCAGTCATCAGATCAAAATTTCTGAAGCTGTTTACAAAGGCGTGCTGGCCTATTTCGATGACAAACCGCCGGAAGGGACACTGTTTGCAGCCCGTAAGCACGGGATTAAGCACAAGGTCGTCAGTGGGGAGTCACTCAGTGTGATCGCCGGTCATTACGGGACTTCTGTTGAAGCGATTCGCCAGATGAACCAAATGTCATCCAGCGTGGTGAAAGTCGGTCAGGTATTACGGATCCCGGCGGCCAATACTGCCGGTGGGAATCCAAGCTCAGGGGCAGTATCTCTTGTGAAAAGCAATGTGATGCATACCGTGCAGCGTGGTGAATTTTTGGGTAAGATTGCCAGCCAGTATAATGTGCCGGTAGACAGTATCCGTCAGGTCAATAAGCTACGCTCTGATGAGCTGGCGATTGGCCAGAAACTTGTCATTCCGGTGCAGCGAAAAGAGGTGGAGCACACTGTGCGCCGGGGTGAATTCCTGGGCAAGATTGCCACCCACTACGGGGTCAGCGTCAATCGTATCCGTGAAGTGAACCAGCTCCGTTCAGATACATTAGCCGTGGGCCAGAAACTCAAGATTCCAAGCAGTTAATTGCAGGTCTGATTATGCCGATTCAGATTTTACCCGCCAGACTGGCGAACCAGATCGCCGCCGGTGAAGTGGTTGAACGTCCCGCCTCAGTCGTGAAAGAGCTGGTGGAAAATAGTCTGGATGCCGGTGCGACCAAAATTGAAATCGATATCGACAAAGGCGGCAGCCGGACGATCCGGATCCGTGATAACGGTCAGGGGATCCCAAAATACGAGCTGGAATTGGCGCTGAGCCGCCATGCCACCTCTAAAATCGCGACCCTGGATGATCTGGAAGCGATTGCCAGCCTTGGTTTCCGGGGAGAGGCGCTGGCCAGTATCAGCTCGGTGTCGCGACTGACTTTAACGTCACGGACTGAATCGCAGCCGGAAGCCTGGTCTGCGTATGCGGAAGGCCGGGACATGCAGGTGCAGCTCAAGCCAGCCGCCCACCCGGTGGGAACGACGCTGGAGGTGCTGGATCTGTTTTTCAACACCCCGGCCCGCCGTAAGTTCCTGCGTACCGAGAAAACTGAATTTGCCCATATTGATGAGTTGATCAAACGTATTGCGCTGAGTCGGTTTGATGTCAGTATTTTACTGCGTCACAACGGCAAGCTGATCCGGCAGTACCGTGCGGCAGAAACCCAGGCTCAGAAAGAGCGCCGCCTGGCGGCCGTCTGTGGTCAGGGTTTCCTGCAGCATGCCGTTTCGCTGGAGCTGGGCCACGGTGATCTACGGTTGTCGGGCTGGATCTGTACGCCACAGGGAGCCCGGGCTCAGAACGACCTTCAGTACTGCTACGTGAACGGCCGAATGATGAAAGATAAGCTCATCAATCATGCGATTCGTCAGGCTTTTGAAGGTGCGCTGGCGCCGGAACAATATGCGGCTTATGTCCTCTTTATCGAGGTCGATCCCCATCAGGTGGATGTGAATGTCCACCCGGCCAAACACGAAGTGCGGTTTCACCATGCCCGCCTGGTTCATGATTTTATTTATCAGGGCGTGCAGAGTGCGCTGCAACAAACAGCGGCGGAGAGTGATATCTACACTGCCCCGGAAAGGGCCTCCGCCCGGTCTTATCAGGTTGAAGAACCAGCACCCGCTGGCGGGACCCTGTCTCAGGACAGCCCCTCGCAGCCGCCCGCGTCCGTTGCGCTGGATGCGATTGCCAAGACCCCGGCTTACCCGCGTCAGGCACCGGCCGAAGCCTGGTTCAGTCAGTCATCCGAAGCCAGTCGGCCTGCTGGGCAGGAAACAGCGGGCAGTGGGGCTTATACTCGGGAACAAGGTTCGTCGCGTGAGATGATGTCTCCAGCTCCAGCTCAGTCTTCGGCTCAGCGCTCTGCCAGCAGCCGCAGTGCTGCACCACGTCAGTTTGGCAGCGAGGCCCCCTCGAAAGCGGAAGTTGCGGCTTATCAGGCCCTGATGCAGACTCCGGTACAGGAAAAACGTTCCCCCGAGCCGGCTCAAACGTCTTCTGCATCTGCTCAGCCGGTGAAGAACGTGAATGTCTGGCGGGAGACTCCCGCACCAGTACAGCGCGGTCCGGTGCTGAATTCTCAGCCGGAACAGGGATTAGGCAAGGCCTTGTCTGTGATTGCAGGCCGGTATCTGCTGGTCAGTCAGGGAGCCGGGGTGGCATTGTTGTCGCTGGCAGACGCTGAACAGTTGCGCATGAAAGGCCAGTTGCGGTTTGCGCGTCAGGACGGTCTCAAACCTCAGCCATTGCTGATCCCGCTGGCCATACCGGCCACCCCGGAAATGTCCCTGAGCGCAGAGCAGCACCGCACCTTGCTGAATCAGCTGGGGATTCAGCTGAGAGGCAAAGGTCAGGACAAGCTGGTGATTCTGGCGGTGAGTCAGCCGTTGCGTCAGCAGAATCTGCAAGGAGTGATCCCTGCATTGCTGGAACATCTGAGCCAATTGTCCGAAGCGGGTGACCAGTTGAGTGAAAGTGACTACTGGGAGGCGCTGCTGGAGTGGTTATCGGTTAAACTGGCAGCTGGCAGTGACAGCTTCAGCCTGTCTCAGGCCATCACCTTACTGGGTGAACTCGAACAGCTTTGGGGCGATGCCCTGGAAACATATTATTCCCGGTTGCTGCGTCCGGTTGACCTGCGGCCGGCTTTAGAAGCATTTAATCATGACTAAATCTCTTCCTCAGGCTATTTTTCTGATGGGGCCGACGGCCTCAGGCAAAACGGATCTGGCCATTCGCCTGCGTCAGCAGCTGCCCGTCGAGCTGATCAGTGTTGATTCAGCCCTGATTTACCGGGGTATGGATATCGGTACCGCCAAACCGGATGCTGATGAGCTGGCACAGGCGCCGCACCGTCTGCTGGATATCCGGGATCCGTCACAAAGTTATTCTGCGGCGGATTTTCGTGAAGATGCTCTCAAAGAAATGGCAGATATTGTAAAAGCTGGTCGCATACCATTATTGGTGGGGGGCACGATGCTCTATTACAAGGCACTGCTGGAGGGGCTTTCGCCGTTACCTGCGGCGGACCCGGCCATTCGTGCTGAAATTGAGCTGCAGGCCAGAGAGCGGGGATGGCTGTCTCTGCATGAGGAATTACAACGGATTGATCCTGTCTCTGCGACACGGATCCATCCAAATGATCCCCAACGCTTGTCGCGGGCATTGGAAGTTTTCCGAATTTCAGGTAAAACTTTAACTGAGTTGACCCAAACGCAGGGGGAAACATTACCTTATCAGGTTCACCAATTTGCGATAACACCCAAGGATAGGGCTATTCTGCATCAGAGGATCGAGCAGCGTTTTGACAACATGATCAAAGCAGGCTTTGAACAGGAAGTTCGAGCGTTGTATGAACGAGGGGATCTGCATCCGGATCTTCCGTCCGTTCGCTGTGTAGGTTACCGTCAGATGTGGGATTATTTTGATGGCAATTGCACACTGGATGAAGCGATTTATCGTGGTATCTGTGCAACCCGTCAGTTAGCCAAGCGGCAAATCACCTGGCTTCGCAGCTGGAAAGATTTGACTTGGTTGGATAGCAGTGATGTAGAGAAGGCGTTACAAACAGTCACAAACTCCGTTAGCCGTGAGGTTTGATTAGCGTGTATACTCATCCCTGCTTTGCGTATTGTTAATTTTGTTCATTGAAACATACAACTACAAACAAATAAGGAAAAGAAAGAATGGCTAAGGGGCAATCTCTACAAGACCCGTTTTTGAATGCGCTGCGTCGTGAAAGAATCCCGGTTTCTATTTACTTGGTCAATGGTATTAAGCTTCAGGGCCAGATTGAGTCATTTGACCAGTTCGTGATCCTGCTGAAAAACACCGTAAACCAGATGGTTTACAAGCACGCTATCTCGACTGTTGTACCGGCCCGTCCGGTCAATCATCACCATTCCGGTGAGCGTCAGGCGTCCGAACGTGGCCAGGAAAAAACAGAAGAATAAGATTCTTCGATAAGGAGTTGATTGCTTGTTTGACCGTTATGAAGCCGGTGAACAGGCAATTCTTGTTCATATCAACTTCACGCAAGAAGGGGAGTGGGAGGATCTCAGCGAGTTCGAGATGCTGGTCTCCTCAGCGGGAGTCAATACGCTGCGTGTGATCACAGGCAGCAGACAGGCTCCCCACCCTAAGTATTACGTGGGAGAAGGTAAAGCACAGGAAATTGCCGATGCGGTCAGAGCCGAAGGTGCCGAGATCGTTATTTTTAACCATTCACTCTCGCCTGCCCAGGAGCGAAACCTGGAACGGTTGTGCAAATGCCGGGTTCTGGACAGAACCGGATTGATCCTGGACATCTTTGCTCAGCGTGCGCGTACCCATGAAGGTAAGCTGCAAGTCGAGCTGGCGCAGCTACGTCATATTTCTACCCGTTTGATCCGAGGCTGGACCCACCTGGAACGACAGAAAGGGGGGATCGGTCTGCGTGGCCCGGGTGAAACTCAGCTGGAAACCGACCGCCGGTTACTGCGGGAGCGGATCAAAGCGATCCTGCGACGTCTGGATAAAGTTTCCAAGCAGCGTGATCAGGGGCGTCGAGCCCGAAGCCGGGCGGATATTCCGACGATCTCGCTGGTGGGCTATACCAACGCCGGTAAGTCGACACTGTTTAACCGGGTGACGGATGCCGGGGTATACGCGGCGGATCAACTGTTTGCAACGCTGGATCCTACGCTGCGGAAAATTGAGGTGGAAGATGTCGGCACCAGCATTCTGGCAGATACGGTGGGCTTTATCCGCCATCTGCCGCATGATCTGGTCGCTGCATTTAAAGCCACACTCAAAGAAACGCAGGAAGCGACCCTGTTGTTGCATGTGGTGGATGCCAGTGATGAGCGTTACCGTGAAAATATTGATGCGGTAAACACCGTTCTGGAAGAAATTGAGGCCAATGACGTACCAGTACTGGTTGTCATGAATAAGATCGATAACCTGGAAGACGCTGAACCGCGGATTGAACGCGACGAAGACGGTATTCCGCGCCGGGTCTGGGTGTCTGCCCGGGACGGGCTGGGGATTGATTTTCTCTTCACCGCACTGACAGAACGCCTTGCGGGCACTATGGTGACGCATACCTTGCGCTTGCCGCCTGCAGTCATTGGGCGTATCCGCAGCAAGTTCTATCAGCTGGGGGCTATTGTCCGGGAAGAGTATGAGCAAGATGGCAGCCTGTTGCTGGATGTCCGCCTGCCCATGACGGACTGGGCACGGCTGCAAAAAAGAGAAGAGCAGGGGCTGGATGACTTTATCCTTGCCTGATGGACTGCTAGAGTAATAAAAAACTGTCGTCATATCATATTGATGGAGTTCTATAATGGCGTGGAATGAGCCTGGAAACAACGGTGGCCGCGATCAGGACCCTTGGGGGAACAAGAATCGTGGTGGCCGTGATCAAGGGCCGCCTGATCTCGATGAAGTGTTTGCAAAACTGAGTCGTAAGTTTGGTGGTATTTTTGGGAATAAGCGTGGACCTTCAAGTGGCGGTGGTGCTGCCGGTCTTGGGGTGATTGCTGTTATCGCTGCTGCGATTTGGGGTTTTTCCGGTTTCTACACCGTCGGCGAAGCCGAGCGTGGTGTGGTACTGCGGTTCGGTAAATTCTATGAAATGGTTGATCCGGGTCTGAACTGGAAACCAACCTTCATTGATGATGTTGAGCTGGTCAATGTGCAGGCAATTCGTTCTCTGCGCAGCTCCGGACTGATGCTGACAAAAGATGAAAACGTACTGAAAGTTGAAATGGAAGTTCAGTACAAAGTGTCTGATGCACAGAAATACCTGTTCAGCGTGACCAATGCAGACGACAGCCTGCGTCAGGCGACGGATTCAGCGCTGCGTGCGGTCATTGGTGACTCCACCATGGACGAAGCCCTGACGCGTGGCCGTCAGACAATTCGTGCGAATACCCAGACGGACATCGATAAAATTATCGAAACGTACGATATGGGTATCCTGGTTGTGGATGTGAACTTCCAGTCTGCGCGTCCGCCGGAAGCAGTGAAAGATGCTTTCGATGATGCAATTGCAGCGCGTGAGGATGAAGAGCGTTTTGTCCGTGAAGCGGAAGCTTACAGCAACGACATTCTGCCGAAAGCAACAGGTCGTGCTGAGCGACTGAAGAAAGAAGCTGAAGGTTACACGGAGCGAGTGGTCAATGGTGCGTTGGGTGAAGTTGCTCAGTTTGAGAAACTGTTACCTGAGTATCATGCTGCGAAAGAAGTGACCCGAAACCGCCTGTATCTGGAAACCATGGAACGTGTTTATGGGAACACCAGTAAAGTCATGGTGGATTCAAAGTCGGGCAGCAATCTGCTGTATCTGCCTCTGGATAAGCTGATGAATCAGACAGAGCAGACGAAGAAGCAGGTCAGCCCATCCAGTACCTACGGCATTGAGCTGGAGAAGTCTGAAGATACGTCTTCCTCTTCCTCGGCACCGCGTGCTGACACTGGTCGTCAGGGGAGATATTAATGATGCGTAAGTTAATTATCCCGCTCGTGGTCATTCTCATCGCTGTGGTGTTGATGTCCGTCTTCGTGGTGAAAGAAGGCGAGCGTGGAATCGTGGTTCGCTTTGGCCGAATCATTAAAGATGACACAACCAATATGGCACTGGTGTATGAACCGGGCCTGCACTTTAAAGTGCCGGTATTTGACCGTGTGCGTACGCTGGATTCCCGTATCCAGACGATGGACGATCAGGCTGACCGTTTTGTCACGTCTGAGAAAAAAGACGTGATCATCGACAGCTACGTGAAGTGGCGTATCAAGGATTTCGGTCAGTACTATCTGGCAACCGGCGGCGGCAATACTTCGACGGCTGAAGGCCTGCTGAAGCGTAAGGTGGTGGATAGCCTGCGTGCCCAGATCGGTTCGAAAGAGATCAAGCAGATCGTATCTGGTCCGGATCGCGGCAACAATGTCGATGAAGGTGCAGTGCCTGACGAAGATAAAAGTGTTGCCATCGCTTCGGAAATCGTCGAAGAAGTCGCTCCGAAGAAAGAACTGGAAGGTCAGCGTGACAAGATCATGGCAGACGTTCTGGCGGAAACACAGATCAGTGCCCGTGACCTGGGGATTGAAGTGGTCGACTTCCGGATGAAGAAGATCAACCTGCCGGATGAGATCAGTGAATCGATTTATCGCCGGATGCGTGCCGAGCGTGAATCGGTAGCCCGTAAGCACCGTTCTCAGGGCCGTGAGAAAGCTGAAGTTATTCGAGCTCAGTCTGAGCTGGAAGTGGCGAAGATTATCTCTGAAGCCGAACGAGTTGCCCGTATTCAGCGTGGTAACGCCGATGCTCAGGCTGCTGAAATATACGCAACCGCTTTTAATAAGGACCCGGAATTTTATAGCTTCCTGCGTTCTTTGAAAGCCTATGAAACCAGCTTCAGCTCTAAGCAGGATATTCTGGTTGTGGATCCGAACAGTGAATTCTTCAAGTACATGAAGGAATCGAACAGCCTGAACTAAGTCCGTTGGCGCTGACAAAAAGACAAGGCAATTGCCTTGTCTTTTTTTTGCCTGTCTCCCGGGAGACAGGTGTTTGATGCAAAAGGAGATACAGAATGAGCCAAGTATTCTGGCTGGCCGTCGGATTGGTCTTGATTTTAGAGGGACTAGGGCCGTTGCTGGCACCCAGAGGCTGGCGGGAGATGGTCAGTCAGCTCAGTCGTCAGGATGATCCGACTTTACGCCGGATTGGCGGTTGTCTGGTTGTCGCCGGTGCTGTCATTGCATATATCATGTTCACCCGGCTGTAAATCTCAGCCTGAGCTAATCGTGAAGCCCGCCTTAGGAATTTCTGGCTCATGGTCAAAAAATGACTGCAAGCAATTTTGGAAGGTGCTAGAATCCATTTTTAACAACTGATAGATGAAGAAAGATGGCAAACAATGTAGTCGTTCTCGGCACCCAGTGGGGTGACGAAGGTAAGGGCAAGATCGTTGATCTGCTGACTGAAGATGCACAGTATGTGGTTCGCTACCAGGGTGGTCACAACGCGGGTCATACCCTTGTCATTGACGGTGAGAAAACTGTCCTGCACTTAATCCCTTCAGGCATTCTGCGTGAAAACGTGAAATGCATTATCGGTAACGGTGTCGTCCTTTCTCCTGATGCGCTGCTGAAAGAAATGGAACCCCTGGAAGCCCGTGGTATTCCAGTTCGTGAGCGTTTATTCCTGTCAGAAGCTTGTCCGCTAATTCTTCAGTACCATATTGCTCTGGACCAGGCGCGTGAACTGGCGCGTGGCAAGAAAGCTATCGGTACGACGGGTCGTGGTATCGGTCCTGCCTATGAAGATAAAGTCGCTCGCCGTGGTCTGCGTGTTGGCGATCTGTTCGATAAAGAAGCATTTGCCGAGAAGCTTAAGGAAGTGATGGCTTACCATAACTTCCAGCTGGAGCATTACTACAACGCTGAACCTGTCAGCTATGAAGCTGTGCTGGAAAGTGTGATGGCTCAGGCGGATGTCCTGACTTCTATGGTCATTGACGTGACCCAGGAGCTGGATGATGCGCGTCAGCGTGGCGACAAAATCATGTTCGAAGGTGCGCAGGGCACACTGCTGGACATCGACCATGGTACTTACCCGTATGTAACATCTTCAAATACCACTGCTGGTGGTGTTGCTGCTGGTTCTGGTTTCGGTCCTCGTCACCTGGGTTATATCTTGGGTATCGCGAAAGCGTACTGTACTCGTGTGGGTGCAGGTCCGTTCCCGACTGAACTGGATGACGCTGTAGGCGAACACCTGGGCGTGAAAGGTAATGAGTTTGGTGCAACCACTGGCCGTAAACGCCGTTGTGGCTGGTTTGATGCAGTTGCAATGCGTCGTGCTGTACAAATCAACTCAGTGTCTGGTTTCTGTCTGACCAAGCTGGACGTTCTGGATGGTCTGGAAGAAATTAAGATCTGTACCGGCTACAAAATGCCAGACGGTCAGATCCTGAATGTCTCTCCAATGGCTGCAGATGCGTTTGAAAGTGTCGAGCCAATCTACGAAACAATGCCAGGCTGGACAGAGAGCACCTTCGGTGTGAAATCTCTGGAAGAGCTGCCACAGACTGCGCTGAACTACATTGCGCGTCTGGAAGAGCTGACTGGTGTGCCAATTGATTTGATCTCAACTGGACCGGATCGTAACGAAACTATCATCAAGGTTCACCCTTACGCAGGCTAATTGCCCGGTAAACTGAATCGATGATTAAAAGCCAGCCGTCAGGTTGGCTTTTTGTTTTTCGCTTTCTGAAATTTTGGCTAAAGTCTGAGACATGACTGCCGATAGACTTCATACGCTGTGTTTCCGTCTGAACCCGAATCAGGTGAAACCGGCTTAGTTGTATGAAGTGTCGATCAAAAGAGAGAGCGGAATGGTTCTGCGTGCAACCGTATTTTCAGCCCTGCTGGTGTCTTTGCCAGTGAGCGCCATTACAGATGTTGGTGATGCTGTTCCTCTGTATTCAGAGGCGGAGCTGATCCATCTGTTTGACGACAACCAGCAGTTGCAGCGCGTGAAAGCCGATGACTGCCAGTTGGTGCAGGATATTGAAGCCCGTGCGGAGCGAGTGGAGTCACCTGCTTACCAGTTTCTCTACGGTGATATGCTGGCCTGGGGCGTGTGCGTCAAACGCGACGTTGAGCAGGGGCTGTATTATATGGAATCGGCGGCCCGGCAAGGATTACCATCGGCACTTGAACAGCTTGGCCGTTACTATGCCAAAGGCACTCTGGTGCAGCAGGACAGAGAGCGTGCTGTTCCGTATTTGCGTGAAGCCGCGGCCATGGGAAATCTGGCTGCACGTATCGAGCTGGCCGAGTTACTGATCCAGGATTACGGCAGCCCGCTGGATTATGAAGATGCCTATCGCTGGCTGTATCAGTCTGCAACGGCAGATCGCCATACACATCGTAAGATCACCAAATTACGCTACGACTTAGAACAGCGTATGCCGTCCAATGTGGTTGCCCGCGCCAAACGCCGCGAGAACTTCTGGTAATCCCCTTGATCGCGGCGATTTTTGGGCCGCGGTATCTTTTCAGGCAGTGAGCGCTTAGAATGTGATCTGAGCGGCATCTGTTTTGTCGCGTAGCCAACGTTGCCCAGTGTCAGGCAGCTATACAGAAAAAGCGTGCAAGCGACAGATTTACACGCACTGATAGTTTTCATTGATTGGAGCGGAACTTGACCTGCTCCCCACTAATTTTTGATGGCAGTTATATACTTAGGTTCATTAGCTGCCAATACGGATTATTTTATGTCCAAAGGTACAACTGATTTACCTGTCGATCCTTTCCGCGAGCGGGAAGCTCAAAATTACGAAAATCCCATCCCCAGCCGTGAACTGATTTTAGAAGTCATCCGTGGCTTCAGCACCCCGGTCAACCGTGATCAGCTGTTTACAGCACTGCAGCTGGCAGGCGAAGACCAGTATGAAGGGCTGCGCCGGCGTTTACGGGCGATGGAACGCGATGGCCAGCTGGTGTATACCCGCCGTCAGTGTTATGCCCTGCCGGAGCGGCTGGATCTGATCAAAGGCCATGTGATTGGTCACAAAGACGGCTTTGGTTTCCTGCGTCCGGAAGGCAGCGGTACTGCCCGCCAGGATGATCTGCTGTTGCCGGCCCACCAGATGCGTGGCGTGATCCACGGTGACTATGTGCTGGTTCAGGTTGCCGGAGTTGATAAGCGTGGCCGCCGTGAAGGGCGGATTGTACGCGTGCTGCAGGAATACAGCGGTCAGATCGTCGGCCGCTATTTTATTGAAGACGGCATGGGGTTTGTCGTACCGGATGATTCACGTATCGCACAGGATATCGTGATTCCGCAGGATGCCCGTCTGGGTGCCCGGATGGGGAATGTGGTGGTGGTCGAGATCACCCAGCGTGCCACGCGTCAGTACAACGCTGTGGGTAAGGTGGTCGAAGTGCTGGGCGAAAATATGGCGCCGGGCATGGAAATCGAAATTGCACTGCGCACTTATGACATTCCGCATGTGTGGCCAGCAGAGGTCGAGAAACAGGTCGCTCACCTTTCGGAAGAAGTCCCGGAAGAAGCCAAAAAAGGCCGGGTTGATCTGCGAGAACTGCCATTGGTCACGATTGACGGTGAAGATGCCCGCGACTTTGATGACGCCGTTTACTGTGAGAAGAAAAAGTCCGGCGGCTGGCGCCTGTGGGTTGCCATTGCCGACGTCAGTTATTACGTACGTCCGGATTCAGCGTTAGACAAAGAAGCGATCCAGCGCGGTAACTCGGTTTATTTCCCGTCTCAGGTGATTCCGATGCTGCCCGAAGTACTGTCGAACGGACTGTGCTCGCTGAACCCGCAGGTCGATCGTCTGTGCATGGTCTGTGAAATGACCATCTCTGCAGCGGGTAAGCTGTCGGGCTATAAACACTATGAAGCGGTCATGAATTCTCATGCCCGTCTGACGTACACCAAAGTCAGCAAGATGCTGGAAGGGGATGAGCCCCTGCGAGAGCGTTATGCGCCACTGGTTCCGCACCTGGAAGAGCTGTACCAAATGTACAAGGTGCTGAAGCAGGCCCGGGAAGAGCGGGGTGCCATTGAGTTTGAAACGGTGGAAACCCAGTTCATCTTCAATGCTGACCGGAAGATCGACCGCATTGTGCCCGCAGAGCGCAACGACGCCCATAAGATCATCGAAGAATGTATGATCATGGCGAACGTCGCATCAGCCAAGCTGGTGGAAAAAGCCAAAGAGCCGGCCTTGTACCGGGTGCATGACACCCCGGGTGAAGAGCGTCTGACCGGCTTTCGGGATTTCCTGGGTGAGCTGGGTCTGAACCTGACCGGCGGGCTGGAACCTGCGCCGAGCGACTACGCGCATCTGGCTGCGGCGATCCAGAATCGTCCGGATAAAGAACTGATTCAGACCATGCTGCTGCGTTCCATGAAGCAGGCTGTTTATCAGGCGGATAACATTGGTCACTTTGGTCTGGCCCTGAATTCGTACGCGCATTTTACTTCGCCGATCCGCCGTTATCCGGATCTGGCATTGCACCGCGCACTCAAGTATCTGATTGCGAAAGAAAACGGCACGAATACCGATCGCTGGACACCAACGGGTGGCTACCACTATTCCTTCGACGATATGGATGTGCTGGGTGAGCAGTGTTCGATGACTGAGCGCCGTGCTGATGATGCGACCCGTGATGTGGCGGACTGGCTCAAGTGTGAGTACATGCAGGACCACGTCGGAGATGAGTTTGACGGTGTGATTGCCAATGTCACCGGTTTTGGTTTCTTTGTCCGCCTTAATGAGCTGAACATCGACGGGCTGGTACATATCTCGAATCTGGACAACGACTACTACCAGTATGATCCGATCGGCCAGCGGCTGATTGGCGATGCTTCCGGCAAGATTTATCGACTCGGTGATGCTGTGAAGGTCAAAGTCGCGGCAATCAACCTCAATGATCGCCAGATTGATTTTGAACTGGTCGGTGGCGGCCGTAAGGTACGCAGACCCGGGAAAACAGCCCAGACCCGTGATAAGCAACAGCGGATGCGTAAGGCGGAAGGCTTGCAACGTCAGAGTCTGAAAGTGTTCCGGGTCGAGAACGGGGAAGCCCAGCCAGAGCACAAAGCGGAATCGAAAAAAGAGCGTTCATCCGTGCGTCAGCAACTGAAATCAGGTATGGTGCCGCGGCCGGAAGGTGACGACGGTCAGCCAGGCAAAAAAGCCAAGAAAAAAGATAAAGCGAAAAAGAAATCGGTCAAGGCCCGCAAGCAGCGGGCCGGTAAGAAAGAACGGGCGGCGAAGAAGAAAAAATAATGCGTAATGATATGATTTTCGGCATTCATGCCGTAAGCGCAGTGCTGGGTTCCGACCCGGCACGTTTCATTGAAGTCTTTGTGCTGAAAGGGCGTCAGGACGAGCGTTTGCTGCCGCTGTTGAATGAACTGCAACGGTTGGGTGTGACCATTCAGCAAGCGGGTCGTAAGGCACTGGATGACAAATCCGATGGTGGCAGTCATCAGGGCATTGTGGCGCGGGTCAAACCGGGCAAACAGTACAATGAAAATGATCTGGACGACCTTCTGGCCGGGCAGGAAAACCCATTGTTACTGGTGCTGGATGGCGTGACCGATCCGCACAATCTGGGTGCCTGCCTGCGAAATGCTGATGCAGCGGGCGTGGCGGCGGTAATCGTACCGAAAGATCGCGCAGCGCAGCTGAATGCGACAGCATCGAAAGTGGCTTGCGGCGCCGCAGAAGTCGTGCCGCTCATCCGGGTGACGAACCTGGCCCGTACCCTGCGCGCATTGCAGGACAAAGGCGTCTGGGTTGTCGGGACTGCCGGTGAAGCAACACATGACCTGTATCAGAGCAAACTGACCGGACCGCTGGCCATTGTGATGGGGGCTGAAGGGGAAGGCATGCGACGTCTGACCCGTGAGACCTGTGACGATTTGATTAAAATCCCGATGGCCGGTTCTGTGTCCAGTCTGAACGTCTCGGTAGCGACCGGAATTTGCCTGTTTGAGGCGGTGCGTCAGCGTCAGGGATAACAAATCCGCAGCGCAGCGTTTGCCTGGATTTTGACTGAAACGCCACCCATTCGGGTGGCGTTTTTTATGCGATGGAAAAATATCGCTGATTGAGGGTTTGCCGTCACAGTTTTAGTTGCGCTCGCCGGTGTAATTCTGTACTATCTCGCGCCTAAATTCTCGGTTTTATACCCTTAGTTCCTTGCTTCCCCAGGATGACCGAGCCGAACAGGGAAGCTGAATAATCCGTAAGGAGCAACAAATGCGTCATTACGAAATCGTATTTATGGTGCACCCAGATCAAAGCGAGCAAGTTGCTGGCATGGTCGAGCGTTACACTGGTGCTATCAAAGATTCTGGCGGTCAGATCCACCGTCTGGAAGATTGGGGCCGTCGTCAACTGGCTTACCCAATCAACAAACTGCACAAAGCTCACTACGTTCTGATGAACGTTGAAGCAGAGCAGTCTGTTATCGACGAGCTGGAGTCTAACTTCCGCTTCAACGACGCTGTGATCCGTAACATGATCATGCGCACTAAAGGCGCTATCACTGAGCCATCTCCAATGATGAAGGCTAAAGAAGAGCGTGCCCCACGTCGTGACGAGCGTGCAGAAGCACAATCTGAAGACGAAGCTGCAGCTGAGTAATCATTGAATGACCAATCGTCTGGAGTTGTCTGGCACAGTTGCCAAACACCCCAAACGAAGTCAGTCCCCGGCCGGCGTGCCTCATTGTCACTTTGTGCTTGAGCATCGTTCCAGTCAGGTGGAAGCGGGCTTACCCCGTCAGGTGTATTGCTACATCAACGTGGTAGTCAGCGGCAAAGGTCAGCAAATACTCACTCAAGATTTAGCTGTCGGAAGCAACATTACAGCCGGGGGATTTATCTCGTGGCAAACCGGCCGGAATGGCATTGGTAAGTTAGTGTTGCACGCCGATCACATTGAAAAAATTTAGTTCAGGAGATAAGCCCATGGCACGTTTCTTCCGTCGTCGTAAATTCTGCCGTTTTACTGCAGAAGGCGTACAAGAGATTGACTACAAAGACGTAGCAACTCTGAAAAACTACATCACTGAAGCTGGTAAAATCGTACCAAGCCGTATCACTGGTACTCGTGCGAAGTATCAGCGTCAGCTGGCACGCGCTATCAAGCGTTCACGTTACCTGGCTCTGCTGCCATACACTGACAAACATCAGTAATTGGCCGGTTTCATTAAGTTTAAGAGGACAAGATAATGCAAGTTATTCTACTTGATAAAATCGGTAACCTGGGCAGCCTTGGTGATCAGGTAAGCGTTAAAGCTGGTTATGCTCGTAACTTCCTGATCCCTCAGGGTAAAGCAGTTATGGCTACCAAAGCGAACGTTGAAATGTTCGAAGCACGTCGTGCTGAGCTGGAAGCGAAAGTTGCTGAGCAACTGACTGCTGCTCAAGCGCGCGCTGAGAAAGTTAACGCTCTGGAAGCAGTCGTGATTGCTTCTAAAGCGGGTGACGAAGGTAAACTGTTCGGTTCTATCGGTACTCGTGACATCGCTGATGCAGTAACTGCTGCTGGCGTTGAAGTAGCGAAGAGCGAAGTACGTCTGCCAGAAGGTGCACTGCGCACTACTGGCGAATTCGAGATCAGCCTGCAGCTGCACTCTGACGTATTCGCAACAGTAAACGTGAACGTTGTTGCTGCTGAGTAATCAGTTGCCACGCGTCTGCGAAAAAAACCAGCCTCCGGGCTGGTTTTTTTGTCTCTGAAATCTGCCAGATGAAATAATGCGGTAAGTAATTTAGTACTGGAACAGCAGATTGACGGTCATGGTGCCGTCTCGCTTTTGCAGCCCTTCCGGTACCCAGCTGTTGAACTTCTGGGTATTACTGAGTTTGATGGCAATGTGCTCGGAGACCGCACTGGTCATTGAAACCTGCGTTTCCAGCGTGCTGTTGCTGTTTCCGGCAATGCCGGTCAGTTTGAGGCTCAGCTCGACGTCCTTGGACGGTTTCCAGATGATCCGGGTGCTGCCCCGCAGGATCAGTTCATCGACAGTTTCCGGCACGACGATGTCATCATCGTCGATCTCGTCAACATTGGGCTCCTGATGGCGGTAGCCTGGTCCGGCTTCAACTTCCATCATCAGATTTTCCAGCCGGAATACCCGGTAACCCAGACCCGTCGCCAGGGTGAAATCCTTGAAGTAAGGCCCGTATTTGTCATCAATGTAACTGGTGTTGCCCAGCACATAGGCCCGCTCATTGATGATGTAGTCGCTCTGCAGCTCCATCTGGCCTTTGCGCTTCTTTTCTTTGTTATCTTCCTCGGCCAGCAGATACTTTGCTTCGACCTGCTGCCTGAACTGATCTTTCACATAGGTCAGGCCCAGGCGGGAGTTCAGGGATTTCGTATTCGAGTTGCCGGAGAGCGATTGGTACCCCAGTTCCAGTTCACTGTTCCAGGGCGAGGTGATCGGCGGGAGTTCGGGGACATCCTCAGCACGGGCAGGCGTGCCCAGAATCAGTCCTGCTGTCATTGCACAAAGCAGTATGCATTGATTTGCCAAGTGCCCTCCAACGACCGACACAAGAAACGACAAGGGGCACAAAAAAGTGCAGATGAATACAGACGCAAGTTTTTCTGGGAGGACTTGCGTATGAGCGGCGCAGTGTAGCCGAAAAATGTCAGCTGATCGTCAGAATGTCAGCCAATTCGGCATATATTTTGTGGAAGTGCCGTAAGATTGGGCAGGGTGATTATTTGCGGGGCTTTTTTGTCTCAATGGCTGCCTGCGGGCGGGGATGTTCAGGTATACTAACGGGCCGGATTCAGGTTAATCGTGCAAGTGGTTATGGCAGAAAACAGTAAATCCAATCGAGCAAAAGACAGTCAGATGGACGCCATCAAGATGCCGCCTCATTCTCTGGAAGCAGAGCAGTCGGTACTGGGCGGCCTGTTGCTGGATAATGAGCGCTGGGACAGCGTCGCAGAGAAGGTCGTGTCGCGCGATTTCTACAGTCGTCCGCACCGGATGATTTTTGAGGCGGCCGCCGGGCTACTGGAATCCGGTCAGCCACTCGATTTAATCACCCTGTCAGAACGGCTGGAGCAGTTAGACCAGCTGGATGATGTGGGCGGTTTCGCTTATCTGGCCGAGCTGGCCAAAAACACCCCGTCGGCGGCGAACATTGCCGCGTATACCGATATCGTCCGTGAACGGGCGCTGATCCGTGACATGATCGGGGTTGCGAACGAAATTGCCGATGCCGGTTACGATCCGCAGGGTCGCAGCAGTGAAGATCTGCTGGATATGGCTGAGAGTAAGGTTTTCGCCATTGCCGAGCAGCGCACCAATGAGAACGAAGGTCCGCAGAACGTCGATACCATTCTGGAAAAGACGCTGGAACGGATTGAGCTGCTGTATCAGTCGCCGCAGGATGGTGTGACCGGGGTTTCGACCGGGTTTACTGACCTGAACAAAAAAACTGCCGGCCTGCAGGGCTCAGATCTGATCATCGTCGCTGCCCGTCCGTCGATGGGTAAAACCACTTTTGCCATGAACCTTTGTGAAAATGCGGCGATGGAGCAGGAAAAACCGGTGCTGATCTTCTCGCTGGAGATGCCCGCGGAACAAATCATGATGCGTATGCTGGCCTCGTTGTCCCGGGTCGATCAGACCAAAATCCGGACCGGCCAGCTGGATGACGAAGACTGGGCACGGATTTCGTCAACCATGGGCATTCTGATGGAAAAGAAAAACATGTACATCGACGACAGCTCGGGTCTGACACCGACGGAAGTCCGATCCCGTGCCCGCCGGATTGCCCGTGAACACGGCGGTCTGAGCCTCATCATGGTCGACTACCTTCAGCTGATGCGAGTGCCGGGTCTGCAGGATAACCGGACCCTGGAGATTGCAGAAATCTCCCGCTCCCTGAAAGCACTGGCGAAAGAGCTGAATGTGCCGGTGGTGGCACTGTCACAGCTGAACCGATCGCTGGAGCAGCGTGCCGATAAGCGCCCGGTGAACTCGGACTTGCGTGAATCCGGTGCCATCGAGCAGGATGCGGACTTGATCATGTTTATTTACCGTGATGAGGTATATCACGAAGACAGTGCCCTCAAAGGCATTGCAGAAATCATCATCGGTAAACAACGGAACGGTCCGATTGGTTCCGTACGTCTCACCTTCCAGGGCCAGTTCTCCCGTTTCGATAACTATGCCGGCCCGGCTTTTGATGATGAGTATTGAAATCCCCAGCAGTAGGAAAATGAATGAAAGCCGCGACCGCCTATATTGATCTCCAGGCCCTGCGCCAGAACGTCAGTCTGCTCAGACAGCAGACACCGGGTTGTAAGTTACTTGCGATGGTCAAGGCCAATGGATACGGGCACGGGCTGGAGCAGGTGGCGACCGGGCTGCCGGATGCGGACGGTTACGGGGTTGCCCGGATTGAAGAAGCGCTGTCACTGCGTGCCTGTGGTGTGGTGAAGCCGATTCTGTTGATGGAAGGGTTCTATTCGCCGACCGATTTACCGGTGCTGGTGACCAACAACATTCAGACGGTGGTCCATACGCTTGAACAACTGGAAGCCCTGGAGCAGGCGACACTGGATACACCAGTGAAAGTGTGGCTGAAGATTGACAGCGGTATGCACCGGCTGGGTGTCCGGCCGGAAGAGTTTGAAGCATTTGTCGATCGTCTGCACACCAGTCCGAACGTGGCGCAACCGCTGCGTTATATGAGCCATTTCGCTTGTGCGGACGAACTGGACAGCCCGGAAACGAAAGCACAGATCCAAACTTTTATGTCGCTCACGGAAGGGTGTCGCGGCGAACGTTCGCTGGCAAATTCTGCCGGGATTCTGGCCTGGCCTGAGAGCCATCTGGACTGGATTCGTCCGGGGATCATCATGTACGGCATTTCGCCTTTTGCTGAGAAGAGCCATTCTGCGGCAGCCCTTGGCATGCGCCCTGTGATGACACTGACCTCCAGTGTGATTGCCGTGCGTACGGTGAAAAAGGGTGAAGCCGTCGGGTATGGCGGTACTTGGGTCAGCGAACGGGATACGAAAATTGGTGTGGTTGCCATTGGCTATGGTGATGGTTATCCGCGTACGGCGCCAAACGGCACGCCGGTGCTGATCAATGGTCGTCAGGTTCCGATTGCCGGGCGGGTGTCGATGGACATGCTGACGGTTGATCTCGGTCCGGATGCGACAGATAAAGTCGGGGATGAAGCCGTTTTATGGGGGCAGGGGCTGCCTGCCGAAGTGGTGGCAGATTATGTGGGGACCATTGCGTATGAGCTGGTCACCAAACTGACTTCCCGGGTCGCCATGGCTTACCGGTAATGTGCACCGGCATGATGACGGGAAGCGGTATTGTTTCCTGAGAAATCGAAGCCTGATAGTAAACAAGCCGTGGTTTCCGCCACGGCTTGTTTGTTTTCGGCGGACATAGATACCGTCAAAGACGGGATCCCATGAATCCGGGTCAGAAGCCGCGCAGCTGGATCCGGCGAAGGAATTCAGTCATCACCCGGTCGTAGAGCAAATCGCCGAGAAATGCATCTTCAACTTTATGGTCAATACTCGGGTTATCGTTGATTTCAATCACCACCACCTGACCGTTCACTTCTTTCAGATCGACACCATACAGACCAGAACCGATCTGGTTGGCTGCCTTGAGCGCCACATCAATGACGTTCTTTGGCACCTGTTTCAGATCCAGGGTCTCAAAGCCACCGGAACTGACCCGACCGCTGTTGTGGTGCTGATAAATCTGCCAGTGACCACGACTCATATAATATTTGCAGGCAAACAGTGGCTGACGGTTCAGAACACCAATCCGCCAGTCGAAGTCTGTCGGCAGAAACTCCTGAGCCAGAATCAGGGTACTGCGAGCAAACAGGGTGTCCATCTGTGTCAGTAATTCGTCGCGGTTCTTCACTTTGACCACGCCCACCGAGAAAGCACCGTCCGGCACTTTCAGGACCATCGGATAGCCGATGTCGTTCTCAGCCTGCTCCAGCCAGCCGGGGTCGAAACTTTTCAGGACCGCGCTTTTCGGTGTCGGCACTTTGTGTAAGCGCAGCAGCTCGGTCAGGAAGACCTTGTTGGTGCACTTCATGATGGATTCCGGATCATCCATTACCACCAGTCCCAGTTTCTCGGCCGCTTTGGCGAAACGGTAGGTAAAATTGCCGATATTGGTCGTGGCGCGGATAAACAGGCCGTCAAATTCCCCTAACCGTGACAGATCATCCGGGGTGATGGTTTGCAGGCGCATCCCCAGTCGTTTGGCAGCCTTTTTGAAGTTGCTCAGCGCCGTGCTGTCGGATGGCGGCATTTTCTCGCTCGGATCAATCAGCAACGCCAGATCATAGCGGGCGTTTTTGTTTGGCTTTGGCGATCGCCAGACTTTGTTCGAGAAGCGCTCCAGTGCCTCGGCAAATAAATCTTGTTCCGGATCGGTCAGATCCTGAAAGGGAAACGGCAGGATCTGGTCTACCTGCCAGTGCGCATCCGAACGGCGAATCGTCACCTTGATGACAGGCACCATAAAATGCTCGAACAGGCGGCGGGCAATTTTTTCAAAGCCCGGCACCTTCGACTGACCAAAGTAAATTTTCTCTTCCAGCTGTTCTCCGGGTGACAGCAGCTGGTGGGCAAATGCTTTTTCCAGCTGATCAGACGGCACGGATAACAGGAAGGGCTGGGACAGATCATTGATGGTCATGACCCTCGGGATCACCCGGTGTCCGCGGGCTTCCGCCATCAGCGAGCAATAGTAGCCGCTGCTCATATAGCCGTAGTCGCGGCAGAGGTTGATCACCTGTGTTGCCTTGTTTTCACAAAACGCACCCTGCTGCAAATAGGTATCGACAGTGACGACCCTGTCGGAGGGGAAATACTGCCGCCAGTCACTGTCGTTGTCGGTAATAATGAGGACTTTAGTCATCTTTTCATTCACCTATAGCCTTGCGGCTAATTTTGGGATTAAATCGAACTAGTCCACTCAAGCGTGAATCAGTCCATGATAGTCCGTATTGCACAGCTTTATGATCTAGTTAGTTTAAATACTCTCGAGGCTCGGCTTTTCGACGGAGATCGAATTTCTCCCCGTCAGATGCGGCGGTTTATTAAATCACCTCAGAGTGTGCTGTTAGTCGCGGAAGATGAAGGCCAAATTGCCGGCTACGGGCTGGTGTTGTTTCACCGGGGTACCCAGCTGGCACGATTGTATTCCCTTGCCGTCGATCCCGTTTACCGAGGTAGGCACATTGCCCAGCAGTTACTGTCTGCGTGTGAAGCGGCGGCACTGGAAAACGGTTTCAATACATTAAGGCTGGAAGTGCGGAATGACAATGTCGCCGCGCGAAATCTCTATGAAAAATGTGGATATAAACCATTAAAAGTTTTAATCCATTATTACGATGATCTGGCGGATGGAATCCGGATGCAAAAGCGTCTGAGTCCCATTGAGGCAAAGCAGCTGTTGCCGTTACCGTTATATGTCCAGACGACCCCGTTTACCTGCGGGCCATCCTGTCTGATGATGAGTCTGTCTTATCTCGATCCTGATTATCAGCCCAGTCGGCAGGCAGAGATGCAGCTGTGGCGTGAGGCCACCACCATCTTTATGGCATCGGGCCACGGGGGGTGCAGCGGGCATGGTCTGGCACTGGCGGCACACCGCCGCGGATGCCGGGTTGAACTCTGGACTCAGTCCCTCTCCACGCCTTTTATCGACAGTGTTCGGGATCCGAAAAAGAAAGACATCATTGAACTGGTGCACCAGGACTTCTGCCAGCAACTGGATGAAGCCGGAGTCCCTGTGGTCGACGCCATGCCAGCGGTAGAACAAATTGAGGACTGGCTCAAGCAGGGGTGCTGTCTGCTGATGCTGATCAGCACCTATCGCTTCAACGGCAGCAAAGAGCCGCACTGGATTGTGCTGAGCGGGGTCAGTGATCAGTTCTTCTTCTTTCATGACCCCTATGCGGAAGACAAGACCGATATTGGTCATCGGGCCCATATTCCGCTGAACAAAGCCGGTCTGAGCCAGATCCTCGGCTTTGGCCGCCAGAAGCATACGGCCTGCGTGGTGATCCACCCGAATCAGGCCGTTACTCGCCCTGCAGCGTGATAATCACTTTGCGGCTGCCGCCGTGGTTGCGGTGTTCTCCCAGGTAAATGCCCTGCCAGGTCCCCAGCGCCAGACGACCGCTGGCAATCGGCAGGGTTACACTGCTGCCTAAGGTTGAGGCTTTGATGTGGGCCGGCATGTCATCGTCACCTTCGTCAGTGTGGCGGTAATAAGGAGCCCGCTCCGGCACCGACTGGTTGAAGTGGGCTTCCATATCGCTGCGCACCGTCGGATCGGCATTCTCATTGACGGTCAGGCTGGCGGAGGTGTGCTGGATAAACAGGTGCGCCAGTCCGATCTGAAAATTGCTGAGTTCTGGCAATTGCCGTTCAATTTCATCGGTGATGAGGTGAAATCCGCGGGAACGGGGTTTTAACTGAATCGATTTTTGAAACCACATTGTTTCTGCTCGCTGTAAAAGATGATTGGCTGGTGGCGCTTGATGCCACCCGTCTAGCCTGATGGATGAAGACAGGATACCCAAAACGGACGCCGAACGGGGAGCCCCGCTTGTGATTTCTGTGCCGTCGGGTCCGGTTCTTTGTCGCGACGCTCTTTCGTCATCTGACGGGATTGGGCTAGAATCACCGCATATTTTTCACTGTTTCTTCAAGAATATGTCCCGTAGTCAACGTCTGTTTGATCTTCTTCAGCATTTGCGCTGTCATAAATATCCGGTGTCAGCTGCGACGCTGGCTCGTGAGCTGAGTGTCAGTGTGCGGACGGTGTACCGGGATATAGCCACCTTGCAGGCGCAGGGAGCCGAGATTGAAGGTGAAGCGGGGCTGGGGTATATCCTGAAACCCGGCTTTACGCTGCCGCCCCTGATGTTTTCCGTCGATGAACTGGAAGCGTTGCTGATGGGCGCGGAATGGATTTCCAGTCAGGCCAATGGTGAATTTTCGGTGGCGGCCCAAAACGCAATTGCCAAAATCTCGGCAGTGCTGCCGACCGAACTGAAACTCCAGCTGGCGACGGAAACGATGCGGGTCGCACCGGGGCCAGCGGCGCCTGAGTTACAGGTTGAACTGGCCGACATCAGAAAAGCCATCCGACAGGAGTCTGTGGTTTCCATGGGTTATACCGACTTAAACGGTCAGGTCACTCAGCGTGATGTCTGGCCCGTGGTGATCGGCTTTTTTCAGCAATGCTATCTGCTTGTGGCCTGGTGCGAAGCACGGCAGGCATTCAGGCATTTCCGGGTTGAGCGTATTCAGTCTTTCACTGAATCGGGGCGCAAATATCCCGAACCCCGTTACCAGTTGCTGAGGCGATGGCGGGAAGCAGAAAAAATTAAAGAAAGGGCATCTTCCTACTGACAAGAATTGTCACGCGGTGCGATTAGCCTTGCTGTATCAAATCACAGTAAGGAGCGCCACCATTATGTCAGTCCCTTCAATGAACATCTGGTATGTCAGCCAGATCAGTCAAAGTGAAGCGTTCTACCAGCAATTGCTGGGATCTGCCGCCATTGAATCATCCCCTTCATTTGCAATGTTTCAACTCAATTCATCCGCGATGCTGGGATTATGGTCGGCATCGGGTGTTTTGCCGCCGTTATCTGAATCGCAGGCTACGGTCAGGCAGAGCGGTGAACTGTGCCTGCTTCAGTCTCACCGGGCGACCGTTGATCAGGCTTATCAGCACTGTCTGAATCAGGGACTCGCCATTGCTCAGGTGCCGTCTGAGGCTGAGTTCGGATATTCCTTTGTGGTGCTGGACCCGGACCGCAATCGGATCCGATATCTGATGGCGAGCTGACCATGCCCCGGTTCTGGGTGGCGACCGCGTCAGCCGATCACGTCGACCGCGGGAAAGTGTGGGGCATCATGCAGGTTTGCCACGGCAAAGGTACGCCGCTGAAACGGCTGTCAGCGGGGGATAGGGTGGTGTATTACTCACCGTCGCAAACGTACGGGCAAAGAAGTAAGCTGCAAGCGTTTACCGGGATCTGTTGTGTGCAGGACAAAGCCCCATATCAGGTTGATATGGGGCATGGTTTCAAGCCATTCCGGCGTGATGTCAGCTGGCTGGAGACGACACCGGTACAGATTCACTCTCTGCTGGCGCGTCTTGCTTTTCATCAGGGAAGTCGTCACTGGGGAGCCAGATTCCGATACGGTTTATTTGAGATCTCCGCACACGATTTTCACCTGATTGCCGGGGCAATGCAGTGTTCGCCTCCCGAAGCGGCCCAGTTGTCCCTGTTCCCTGAAGTGATCTGAGTGGCAGTGGTCCGGCGGGCGGCTGATATCTTGATCGGTATCGGATCAGGTGTTGTTCAATTTCATCAGGGAGATAGCTGCATTCGTGCAGAGGATATGGTCGGAGACATCAGGTTTTATGCTGCATGTTGTTGTTATCACGGTATTACCTGTCAGCTGCAGCATGATTTTCTGTATTCTTCCCGTTCACAGCCGCTATGATTGATACGCCGAAAGCGTGACCTGGAGCAAAGCAGGGGGGACGCTGCTGGCGGCATAATTAACATTAAGTTGTAAATTTACCAAAATATCGCCATGCTTACGGCTGTGCTTACACCGTTGAATTGGGAAATCATGGCCGTGGCATTGGTCGCGCTGTCGTGAAAAATAACACATCAGGAACGTCATTATGTTGAAAAACATTAACCCCACGCAAACCCCGGCCTGGCAGGCACTGACTGCCCATTTTGAACAGGCGCAGGATCTGCAGCTCAGTGAGCTGTTTGCGCAGGATCCGTCACGGTTTGAAAAGTTTTCCGCTGCGTTCGGCAACGATATCCTGCTGGATTATTCAAAGAACCTTATCACTGAAGACACGCTGGCGAAGCTGTTTGATCTGGCTGAACAGACTGAACTGAAAACAGCGATTGGCGCCATGTTCAGCGGTGAGAAAATTAACCGTACCGAAGACCGTGCTGTGTTGCATGTTGCGCTACGTAACCGCAGCAACACACCCGTGCTGGTGGACGGCGAAGATGTGATGCCAAACGTCAATGCTGTGCTGGCGAAAATGAAGCAGTTCTCTGACCGCATCATCGGCGGTGAGTGGAAAGGGTATACCGGTAAGGAAATCACTGATGTTGTGAATATCGGCATTGGCGGTTCTGATCTGGGACCTTACATGGTGTCTGAAGCGCTGGCCCCTTACAAAACCCGCCTGAATCTGCACTTTGTCTCGAACGTTGACGGCACGCATATCGCGGAAACCCTGAAAGGGCTGAATCCGGAAACGACTCTGTTCCTGATTGCATCAAAAACTTTCACGACACAGGAAACCATGACCAACGCGCATTCTGCCCGTGACTGGTTCCTGGCTGACGCCAAAGATGAATCTCACGTTGCAAAACACTTTGCAGCACTGTCGACCAATGCTGATGCGGTGTCTGCATTCGGGATTGATACAGCTAACATGTTCGAATTCTGGGACTGGGTTGGCGGCCGTTACTCACTGTGGTCTGCGATCGGTCTGTCGATCTGCCTGTCCGTTGGTTACGATAATTTCGAAGCTTTGCTGGCGGGTGCCCATGCGATGGACAAGCACTTTGCCGAAGCACCGCTGACCGAAAACCTGCCGGTGATCCTGGCGCTGATTGGTCTGTGGTACAACAATTTCTTTGGTGCGGAATCGGAAGCAATTCTGCCGTACGACCAGTACATGCACCGCTTTGCGGCTTACTTCCAGCAGGGCAACATGGAGTCGAACGGCAAGTATGTTGACCGTGGCGGCAATCCGGTCGATTACCAGACGGGCCCAATCATTTGGGGTGAGCCGGGCACCAATGGTCAGCACGCGTTCTATCAGCTGATCCACCAGGGGACCAAACTGATCCCGTGTGACTTCATTGCACCGGCGGTCAGCCATAACCCGCTGAGCGATCACCATCCGAAACTGATGGCAAACTTCTTTGCGCAGACTGAAGCGCTGGCATTCGGGAAAACGCGTGCGCAGGTTGAAGCAGAGTTTATTGCTGCAGGGAAGTCGCTGGCGGACGTAGCTGAGCTGGTACCATTCAAAGTCTTTGAGGGGAATCGCCCGACCAACTCCATCCTGGTGAAACAGATCACCCCGCTGTCGCTGGGTGCACTGATTGCCATGTATGAGCACAAGATCTTCACTCAGGGTGTGATCTGGAATATCTACAGCTTTGATCAGTGGGGTGTTGAGCTGGGTAAACAGCTGGCGAATCAGATTCTGCCAGAGCTGGCGGATAATACGCCGGTGAGCAGCCATGACAGTTCAACGAATGGTCTGATTAATGCCTTTAAACAATGGCGTCAGTAAAAACAGACGGATTGTTCACAGATAAAAAAACGCCGCAGTGTTGCGGCGTTTTTTATGAGTTGCGCATGCCTTTCGGTTAAGACAGGGCGACCACTTCGCTGGCTTGCGGGCCTTTCTGGCCGTCAGTAACGATAAACTCAACGTTTTGGCCTTCTTTCAGGGTACGACGCCCCTGAGCCTGAATTGCGCTGAAATGAACGAAAACGTCCTTGCCGTCGGCGCCAGAGATAAAGCCAAAACCCTTTTCATCGTTGAACCATTTTACGGTTCCTGTCAGTTTACTCATTTGACGATCTTTCCTTTGTAATCTCATTTCCTTGCGTTACCCGAAGGCAGGCAACACGAACACTATTGATAAGCATCTTTTTATATGCATTGATACCTCAACAGCATTTCCAGTCTAGATCGTAACCGAATCAAGGAGCAATCTTTTATGCGTCAAATATGCAAAAAGGTGAGGGAAAACAATGCAGCTCGCATCAATAGGTCAGGCCAGTTTGAACTGGCCCGAGAAAAGATGAAATCGGATGGAAATTAGCGGTCGAAACTGATCTCGATGAAGGCTTTGCCGTATTCGGATTCAAACGGCATGATGATAATTGCCCCTTCACTCTTGTGCGTGATCGTGTGACCCCGGCCGGAGACGACAGCGGGGGTGGCCATTTCAAAATCATAGCCTTTTTCTGACAGAATACGCTTGGCGCCGCCGGTGACCATGTTGGTGATTTCACCGACCATGTCAGTGACTTCATCATTAATACCATTCGGACGCTCGCCCAGCATACGCTGCATAATCTCAAGTGCCAGGCCTTCATCAAAAGTGATAGACATGGAGCCCCGGGTTTGCGGTCCCACCATGCCAATCAGGCCAGAGACATCACCCCGGGCGATTTCATCTTTTTTCAGCAGAGGTTTTTGCGGGGCCAGCTCCATTGACGCCATGGTCTTGAGCACATTCAGCAGAGAGGCCAGAAATGGGTTTACAAATTCTGCTCGCATAGGATCTGGATTGCCTTGTTGTTGTACGGAAACGGACTACTTCTTACGTTGGCATGCTTGGCACACGCCGTGGCTTTCTACAACATGATGAGAAATCTGAAAGCCTTGCTGCTGCGCTTTTAGTTTTAGCATTTTTGCCAGTTCATCATCGTGACATTCCTCCACATGACTGCATTCATCGCAAATCAGCAGTTGGGAACAATGGTCAGCATGATCCGGCAGATGACAGGCAATATAGCTGTTTGTGGACTCGACCTTATGAACAAATCCCTGAGCGAGCAGGAAGTCGAGGGCACGATAAACTGTCGGAGGCTTAGCCTGAGGTTCGGACTCCCGCAGCAAATCCAGCAGCTCGTAAGCACTGATCGAACTGCGATGAGACAGAATCAGTTCCAGTACTTTATGACGTTGTGGCGTCAACCGGACTCCCCGTTGTTCACAGAGCAGTTGAGCCTGGTTCAGCAGTTGCATATGATTTGCCATACTTCCTCAAAAAAGCGACTTGCGTCATAGTCTATCATAGCATTTTGAAAACCTATCTCGGTGAGACCCAATCGATCTCATATGGACAAAATTTTCGTGTAACTGATCACATTCGCATCAGTTTCTGAGCTGTTGAAGGGATGAGAAAGACCCCAATTGGTCCGGTTTCAGGCCCACTGGTGCTGCGATTTGCAGACATTTTGCATGGCGGCGGAGGTAAATGCTTCTCATCCGGCATCATGGCAATTCCCGAGTCGTATCCGGAAACGGAAAAAGGTCATCCCCGGGTGTATGCCTGAGTTTACTTTATGTGTGAGGTTGCTTATCTGGTCGGTGTTGACAGTTACGGGTGTTTCGGTTTGGACCGGAACCGGTTTTCCGGTCCCGAATACGGCTTTATTCCAGGCTCTGGAAAGTATCACAGTCCTTGGGATTGCCGGATGCGAAGCCTTTTTTGAACCAACTGACCCGTTGCGCTGACGTGCCGTGGGTGAATGCATCCGGCTGGACGGCCCGTCCGGCCATTTCCTGCAATCTGTCATCCCCGACAGTACTGGCAGCCTGCAATCCTTCCTCAATATCACCCGGCTCCAGTAACTGCATGTCGTGATGGACATAATAGCCCCAGACCCCGGCATAACAGTCGGCCTGAAGTTCGATCATCACACTGAGGCGGTTGGCCTCGGTTTCACTGGCCTGTTGCTGCTGTTGTGCCACCTGTTTATGGGTACCCAGGACATTCTGGACGTGGTGTCCGACTTCATGCGCGATGACATAGGCAAAGGCAAAATCGCCGGGCGCTCCGAGCTTTTTCAGCTCGTCCATGAAGCTGAGATCCAGATAGACCTTGCTGTCGGCCGGGCAGTAAAAAGGGCCGGACTGAGCCTGGCCCATTCCGCAGCCCGTCTGGGTCATGTTCTCGTACAGGACCAGCTGAGGTTCCGGATACTGATCGTTGAGGAGCTGACGCCCTACGGTTTCCGTGGTGCCCAGAATGGCGGCGACGAACTGGGCATCTTCATCACGGGCGGGCAGCTTGCTGCCTGAAGAGGTTTGTTGCTGCAGCGGTCCGGAGCCCTGCTGAACCCCGACCATCCCCGGGCCGCCGGTGAAGTATTGGTAGGCCAGATAGAGCCCGCCGACCACCAGGATCAGCTTACCGACTTTAGTTTTCAGCAGAAACGGAAGAAATCGCAGTAAAGCTGCCGTGGGGAGGCCGGATTGTGCGGGCCCCTGGCCACGCCGGTCATCAACATTGCTGCTTTGCCGGGTATTACGCCAACGCATGAAGCTCTCCTCAGATCGGTGACGGGGAACTCTCTTAGTCTGAACGACAGCAGGGAATTTTGCCTGTTACACACTGAGACATGAAATGACTTCACGGGCAGGACAAAGTGTTCTGCTGGTAGATGAAATATTGTGCTTTACAAACCCGGGTCTGAATTGATTTTTTTCTGATGTAAATTTGCAAAGACTTCACTTTGTTAAAAATATGTGTGGATTTTATCGTAATACGCTGATATTCAGGATAAATATGTTGGTTTAATTCTCTGTCACTATTTTTTTACATCTGAATTCCTGTCAATTTCACTCTGGCTATTTACAACAGCTGCCAATTAAAACAAGACGTTAAGTGATTTTTGTTGTGTCTCGCAACTTGAATGTAATAACTCTTCTCTCTGTTTCAGTCGGAAAATTCAGTATTTCGCACTTATGCATGAGTAATTGATTGCGTATAGCTTTTATTTGTGCCTGCGGTGGTAAGGCATTTCCTCAAAACGGATAAACAGAGAAAGGGAATCATAATGTATAAGACAATGCTAGGTTGCTGTATCACGTCTGCGCTGGCCCTGGCCAGTGTCTCGGTCTGGGCAGCGGACGCTCAGACGGCTGTCAGTGGTGACTATCAGGCGGCGCTGATTCAGGCTGCGCCAGACAAAGCGGTTGCGAATCAGTATATCGTGGTGCTGAAAGAGCCGGCTTTTATCGGCAATGATCAGGTTGCCCGGGCCGAATTCGTCACGCGCACTGTGGAAAGCATGGCTGCAAGTCATGCGGTGAAAGCGGAGCGGGTGTTCGATGCGGCCCTGAGCGGGTTTGTGGCAGCGCTGACGCCGGACCAGCTGGCGGCGCTGCGTCAGGACGGACAGGTTGATTATATTGAACAGGATCAGGTGATCTCACTGGATCCTGTGTACGCGGAAGCCGTTGATGCTCAGCAAAGTAATGCGACTTGGGGACTGGATCGTGTCGATCAGCGCAACCTGCCTCTGAATGGCAGCTATGTCGCCCAGTACAACGGTACCGGCGTGACCGCTTATGTCATTGATACCGGGGTGACGACCACTCACAGTGAGTTTGGCGGCCGTGCCCGTTCGGGTTACGACTTTGTGGACAATGACTCCAATGCGACAGACTGTAACGGTCATGGTACCCATGTTGCCGGGACGATTGGGGGAACCACCTATGGTATTGCTAAAAACGTCAGTATTGTCGGCGTCCGGGTGCTGAGCTGTAGTGGTTCGGGTACCACCTCTGGCGTCATTGCCGGTGTGGACTGGGTGAAACAGAATGCGAACGGTCCGTCTGTGGCAAACATGAGTTTAGGCGGCGGGATTTCAACCGCTCTGGACAGTGCCATCAACAGCGCGATCAGCTCAGGCGTCAGCTTTATGCTGGCTGCGGGCAATGAGAATCAGGATGCCTGTAATGTTTCTCCGGCCCGTGTTGCCGCAGGTGTCACTGTCGGCTCCACCACCAGCTCAGATCAGCGTTCCAGCTTCTCGAACTGGGGCAGCTGTGTGGATCTCTTTGCACCGGGTTCATCCATTACTTCAGCCTGGTATGACGGCAGCTATAAAACCATCAGCGGTACTTCAATGGCAACGCCGCACGTTGCAGGGATCGGCGCCTTGTATCTGGATGAAAATCCGGGTCTGAGCCCGGCTCAGCTCAGTCAGCTGCTGGTCCTGCGCGGTACGAGCGGCAAAGTGAGCGATACCCGTAATACGGTCAACAAACTGGCGTACAGCGGCACCGACAGCGACGGGGGCGATCCAGGCACCCCGACGGACGGCAAGCTGGAAAACGGCAAAGCAGTAACGGGTCTGAACGGAACCTCCGGCAGCGAGCAGCACTTCTACATTGATGTGACGGCCGGCCGTACGCTGACGGTGAAAACCTCAGGCGGCTCCGGTGACGCAGACTTGTACGTCCGCTTCGGTCAGAAAGCGACAAGAAGCAGCTGGGACTGCCGTCCTTACCGTGCGGGTAATGGTGAAACCTGTACCATTACACCATCCAAGTCCGGCCGCTACTACGTCATGTTGCATGGTTACAGCGCCTATAGCGGTCTGACATTACAGGCCAGTTTCTAAGTCCTATCGGTTCATAATGTGTTTCACTGTTTCGCCCCGGATGTTTATCACCGGGGCGTTTTTTATGCCGGATGTGTCATGGCTCCGCAGACATGTCCGTTGTCAGCAAAGCCAGCTGCTGCCCGAGTGCCTGGCGTTTCAGCAGATGCATCTGCATGACCAGTTGCCGGAACGCCTGTGCCTGTTGTGCCGGGCTCAGCTCGGCATCGGTCAGTTGCGCCGCGAGTGTAGCGAGATCTGAAAAGCCGAGCAGTTCCGCCTGTGTCTGCCATTGCCGCGCCAGCTGAATATTATATGGGGCCGGGGCATTCAGCCCCTGGGCCAGATATCGTTCCGCCCAGAATTGCCAGTCCTGAATGAAAGTGTTGAGGGTCAGTTCAGTCATGCGTGTTCTTTCCGGTTCGCCTGTATCAAGTCGTCATCAATCAGAGAGATGAGCTGGAATGCCGGGATGCCCAGCTCAGTCTGCCAGCGGCCGAACAGGACCATTTCAGCTGTTGAATCCCAGCATTTCTGGATACCCGGGGTCAGCTCACGGGCCGGTATTTCGACGGTAACGGCCTGCCCGCACTGGCTCTGGCATTCTGCCCGCCATATTCCCAGCGACGGGAAAGAGACAAAGGGTTTTCTGCTTGTTGCTGCAACCCAGCCCAGATAATCCCGGTGATCCGGGGCCGTGGGAGCCGCAAGCCGTGTTGCCAGTCTTCGCCACTGGACCTGAATTGAAAGGCCGGGAAGCTCACGCAGCCTCTGCAGCGAAACCGGCCGCAACAGGTTCAGGTGTCGGGTTTGTGAGGCATTGATGCTGCCGTCCTCGCTGGTCGCGCCGGCAAATTCAAATTCCCGGAAGCTCAGGGCGCTGAGCGGGTACCGGCTCAGCTGACAGTCGTGGAATCCCTGATGCGGCGACCACGAAGAGTCAAAACCATGTTTACGACTGGAAGACACGGTGTAGAAATCTGCCGTCTGCGGATCATAGCAATAGTACCGGAAACCCCGTCCGCCATGCCGGTCATCCCAGTACACCGCATTCAGACCCACGAGCGTCATCTGTGCCTGCGGCCGGTAGAGCCGGCGATGCTGACCGGCCAGCGCACTCAGTGGCTGCGGCAATGTGGACTGACTGAGGGCATTTAAATGCAACAGGGTTTCCGCGATTTGTTCAAGCAGCCGGGTGTGTGAGGCTTGCTGATGTTTTTGCTGCATCAGGCTGAGCGTTGCGGTCACACCGCGGAGCAGGGCCGCCGGTCTGGGCAGGTCGGCCTGATTGAGCTCGGTGCAGTATCCGTTGCCCTGTTCGATCTGTGAACCCAGAAATTCCATGGTCCCGGTTTGAATCAGGGCCTGAAGCCAGTCGAGCGCAGTGCTGACCAGTTCAGCCTGTTCGGGATTCAGGGTATCGAATGCGGCATCTGATTCCGCCGAAAAGGTCTTGTGCTTTACGGAAAGAACCAGAATCGCCAGTGAACGGTGCACACAGGGTGTCTCTTTACAGCTGCACAGTACGGATGACCATTCACCGGTGGCGGGCAAGAGCAGTTGAAAGGATTTCTGGCTGTGCAGGCTTAGATTCACGACACAGTGATCCGCCTGCGGCTCAATCGTGACCAGTACTCCTTTCTGGTAAAGCTTGATCGCCTGCGTGGCATTGCCGCGGCCATAAGCCTGATCGAGGGCTTCACGGGAAGCAATGCACCAGCGTTCGGGCCGAAATGGTTCAGCGGGCGGTGCGGTTTCATTCTCGTTCAGTTCGCGCAGTTTCAGCAGAAAAGCAAGCTGGTGGACACAACTGCCCAACGTGCCGCACTGGCAGCTGAAATGCGCCAGATCGGTATCCGATAAAGTGACGTCAAAACTGTCGATCGGCAAAGTCAGGGGCAATGTCGGGTCGGCCGGGACGATATCCGGATGTTTTTCCGCGATTTTCACGGCCCGGCGGAACAGCCCTTTGCTGGTCCAGTTGATCAGGTATTCATCAGTGAGCTGGCGGGTCCAGTCAGATAAACGCATGGTGTCTTTCTCTTCTGTGTGTTGTGCACTGGCTACCGGATGACATCGGCGACCCATTGGCTCAGGTTTTCCGGTGTCATCGACGCGATCGGCATGTCCATCTTCAGTAAGCGATCAATCACGGAATGGTCGTAACTGGCAGCGCCGTTTGAATCCATAGCGGTGAGGCCAAGCAGGGTGACTCCGGCTTCCTGCATTTTGGCGACCTGCTGATACAGATTGACCGGGGAGCCGCCTTCGTAGAAATCACTGATCAGCACGACGATGGTGCGGTGCGGCTGGGTGATTTGCTTCCGGGTATATTGCATCGCCTTGCCGATATCCGTGCCGCCGCCCAACTGAACAGACAGCAGATTTCTGATCGGATCATCAATAAATTCCGACATGTCGACCACCCGGGTATCAAAAAGCACCAGCCGGACATTCAGCACCGATAACCGGCAGAAAATGGCGGCAATCACCGTGGCGTGGATCAGGCTGTTGACCATGGAGCCGCTCTGATCCACCACGAGATGGATGTCCCAGCACACCTGACTGACCTGGCTTTGGAAGAAAAACATCCGCTCCGGCAGGAGCACCTGCTCGTCCGGCTGATAGTGTTTCAGGTTGCGCATCAGACTGCTGCGCCAGTCCGTCAGCGCGACCGGCATTTTCCGGCTGCTGCGAAACGGCGTGCGCTGGCTGGCAAATGGCGCCTGAACCGGCTGTGACAGAACTTCTTCCAGTTCCGCGCAGACCTGAGTCACGATGGCTTCAATTTCTTTTTCCAGCGACGCCGGGATCTGGGAACGAAAGGCCAGAATGGTCTGCAACAGCCCGATATCCGGTTTCATGGTGGCCAGAATGTTTTTATCCAGCAGCAACTCCTGAATGCCGTAGCGTTCAATTCCTTCTTTTTGCAGGATTTCGGCTGCAGGCACCGGAAAGGCTTTCCGGACCTGATTGAGCCAGGTGACCGGTCTCGGCATGCCGGAGGCGGTACCGCCCTGCAGGTCGTTCCCTTGCTGGCTGCCACCCCGGCCATGGTATTCATGGGCATACAGGGTCTCCAGACATTCATCCCGAGCTCTGTCTTCGCCGGTTAACTCATACGGATGGACATTCCCCAGGATCAGCCGCCAGCGCCGGGACAGTGCGTTGTGAGTACTCATGCGTTGATCCCCCAATGAGTCTGGCTGGAGCGCAGCAGCTCACGCAGCTGTTGCGCGGCAAGCAGTGTGTCTTGTGAAACCGCCGGGGTCTGTACCGGCAAACCCGAGCCGGTATCCGTCAGGCTCAGCTGACTGAAATCCGCAACTTCTCTGGGTGTCAGCTGAGAAAAGGCGCGCCGCAGGGCCGGAAGACTGGTGAGAAAGGTCGCTTCATCGAGCTGTGAGAGCTGGTGGTTCAGCACCGGCAGCAGAGGTTCGGGTTGCAGGAGCTGACTTTTGTTGGTGGTCAGCAGGCCGAAAAGGAAATCGCCGACGGCTTCCGGATCACTGTGTTGCCGGGCAAAAGCCTGTTCCAGACAGGTTTCCAGCGGATCGCTGAGCCGGTCATGCCGGATCAGAACCCCGGCACAGGCGCCGGTCAGCAGGGCAGAGGGAGAGCGGTGATAACTGGCTTCGACGGCATCGATGAAATAGGTTGTCGGACAAAGTTCAGGATACTGGCGTGTCATGAAAGACAGAGCGGCAATCCATCCGGCACAGGCTTCCGTCGGGTAGCTGTTATCGAGGCGTGGCAGACGGGTACAGATCCGGATAAAGGTGTGCTGGATTAAACCTGCCAGATCGTCGGTGGAGACGGCACTGAATATCCCGCCGCCGTGACTGCAGGTCAGCAGCATTTGAAGCGACTGATGCAGGGCCGCAAGATCGGTTTCCTGTTCCAGCAGTTGCTGAACCCGGTGAAAAATCGGACGCAGCCATTGCTGGACGCCCATTTGCATCGCCTGAAGCAGCAGAGACACCATTTCAACCGAACCGGGATCTTCCTGCTCGAATGCAACTTGCAGCTTGTGACGGGCGGCATCCACAATGCTGGCACCCAGATGGCTGGATTCGATCAGCGCCGCGTCTGTTTCTGTCTGCCATTGGCACTGCCAGCGCTCCCGGACCAGATGCAGCGATCCCGGATCATTGGCATCCGGCCCGGCAATCAGACAGGCATAAGGGATATTGAGAAAATTCAGCCGGTGCAGAAACTGGGACACCGCTCTGTGTTTCGGTTTACGGTAGATCGACAACTCTTTTTTCACCGCCCCGGCCAGAAAATCTCTGGGCAAACCGAGTTGTGCAGTGAGCATGCGGAAATCCTGAATTAAAGGTGCGACCGGCAGCCCGGCAGGCACCCGGCCAATCGCTGGCGCATCAAAATAATCATCCAGCCACCGGCGGAAAAAGGTGTCCGAAGGCTGGTGGGACTTCAGCAAGGTAGTCGTGAGCGATTCGCGCAATTCGGAGCGTCCGGCAGGAATGCCGCGTAAATTTGCCAGTTGTTCGGTCATGACCAGCGCGTCGGTCAGTTGCGGCAGCGCCACGGGGTAGTTTTTCTGCTGCAGAAAGGCCATGAATCCGGCCGTCAGATCGGTATGGTAGCGACGTGTGAAATCACCGGGCAATTGAGCTGGCTGCCGGGACAGTCGTTGCCAGAGCTGGTGGTAATACCCGCAATCGGTCAGGCCCGCCGGATACCCCTGTTTTTTACTGAAACGGTTTAAAGCATAAGGGATCAGGTGGGAGCCAGACTCCCAGTGTCCGGGCAATGGCTGGCGTGGTGGCACTGAGACCGAATCCGCTCCGTCGGATGCCAGAAAATGCGCAATGCCCAGACAGTGATAGCCGCCGCAGACCACCAGCACCCGCTTGCCTTCAGCCAGAAAAGGCCGGATCTGCTGCGCCATGAACTGTTCGCGCTGCAGGGTTTCCGGGTCGCTGTCGACAGAGAGGTCTCGCATCAGCAGACAAAACTGGTGCATCTGCGTGAAAAATTCATCCGGGGAAGTATGACCCGCAGATTCGAAATGGCGATCCCACCACGGGTCGAAATCGTCGCAATCACTGTCGGCCAGCAGGGCCGTGAGATATTCGCCCTCTTCCAGTTTTCTGTTGTCGTACAGCAACTGATCCCGTTCAGCATCGGCTGCCCCATCAGTTGCCCGAGCGGCATAGGGCAAATCAATAAACTGGCAGGGAACCTGCGCCTGTTTGGCCAGCCGGATGGCCTGCCATTCCGGCGACATCTCCGCAAACGGTATAAAGACCCGGCTGGACTTGAGTCTTGGCGGTGAAGGTTCATCCGTCTCTTTGTCAGGTACCGGCGAAAGGTCGGATAAGGTGTTATCCCGCAGATAGCTGTAAATCGCCAGCGGCAGCTGCGTCTGTTCATCCTGCAGAAAAGGGATCAGGAAACTGGCATCCTGCGGCCCTTCAATCAGTACCACCTCAGGCTGATGTTGTCTGAACAGACGACCAAGCTGCCAGCTGCACATCGGGCTGTGGTGACGGACCGGCGCCCAGATCAGCTGCGGGTTCGCATGCAGGGCCGCCAGGCAGGCCTGTAATCCGGACGATTCAGCCATGGTTCTGACATCCGGCCAGAAACGCCTGCCAGTGGGGTTCGTCTGCCCGTTTGCGCCTGATCACCCGGATATAGTCCTCGAAACAGGCGCGGTCTTTTTCATTGTCCTTGATGATGGTGCCGAGCATAAAAGGGGGCAGATGCTCGGCGGAGACCTGCTGATCGCCGAAATAGTGACTGCTGATGGCCGCGTTATAGGCAACGTTCATCGCTTCGGCCAGCGACAGCAGGGTGGTCGGTGAGGTCACTGCCAGCCCGGAGACATTGCCGTTGCGCAGCTCATCAAAGACGGTGATCAGCAGCTCGGTGGTATCCAGATCAATCTGAACATCCAGGGCGTCCTGCTGAAGACGACGGTTGACCTGAGTCATCACCAGCTCTGTCTTTTGTTTTTTGGTGCTGATGGGTTGCAGGGTTTCAAAGTTGAAGCGGCGTTTCAGTGCCGAAGACATCTGATTCACACCGCGGTCATGCAGGTTGGCCGTCGCAATGATGTTAAAGCCGGGCTGGGACAGCATGTAGGCTGCGTCGCTGTCTTTGAGTTCCGGAATTTGCAGGATGCGGTCAGACATCACCGGGATCAGGTTGTCCTGAACTTCGGTCGGGCAGCGGGTGATTTCCTCAAACCGCATCAGTTGCCCCTGCTGCATGGCGTGAAAGAGCGGGCCGGGCACCATGGCCGCCAGACTCGGACCGTCCTTGAGCAGCGCGGCATAGTTCCAGCTGTAGCGGATATTTTCCTCAAACAGTCCGGCACTGCCCTGAACGGTCAGGGTACTCTGGCCTGAAATCGCGGCGGCAAGCAGCTCTGACAGCAAGGATTTCGCGGTACCCGGTTCGCCGACCAGCATCAGCCCCTGCTGGCTCATTAAAGTCACAATGGCACGTTCGACGACGGCGTCATTGCCGTAAATCTTGCGGCTGATGGTCGTACCCTGAACCGGCTCGTTGTTGCTGCCCAGAATGAAGGTACGGACCATACGCGGGCTGAGCTGCCAGCCTGCCGGTTTCTGGCCCTGATCAGCGTTGCGCAGGGCAGCCAGCTCAGCGGCATACAGGGTTTCTGCAGGGTAACGTTGTGCGTTTTGCATCGTTTTTATCTCGTCGAAAATGGCTTGTGGTGCAGGTGTTGTTCACCAGAGCGCCGTGGTTCACATTCAAACACCGTCAGCAGCTCAGGGCTGACGGTTCGGTTTGGATTACCGGAAAGCGTTTTGAGCTTCCAGCAGCAACTCGCGGGCAATCCGGACCGGCAGATCGTCGACGGCCAGACGCAGGTTGGCGTATGCTTTGTCCTGCAGGTCATCGTAGACGTAACTGCCCCGCGGCAACTGACCGGTACGGTAAAACTCAATGGTTTTGGCGGTGACCCTGGGTTCATCGCTTTCGTAGCCGTCACTGCTGTGCCAGATGTCCTCATCGAAGGTGATTTCAATCCCGACACTGAGGCCGTCCAGCTCTTTGTAGATTTCGTCAAAAGAACCGGCATCCCGTACGGAACCAACCGACCAGCCGTTTTTACGCAGCCGGTTGATCACGGTCGAGGGCGATTTGCGGCCGAAGCCCGGCACTTTGTACTGATTGCTGGTGGCGGGTTCGAGCCGGACAATTTCCCGTGTCAGTTGGTCAAACAGCGGCGTCAGGTTCCAGTCGTCCATATAGCTTTGCCAGGCGGCCAGTTGCGGGTCAGACAGCTCTGTCGGATGGACCAGGCCGATTCTTGCATCGGGCTGAATCGTCACCGGTTCATCCGCCGTATCGACAGGTTCCGGATTCGGCAGGAAAGTGCGGATGAGCTGATCATCTTCATAGACGCCCCAGATCAGCTGACCGGCAATCTTGTGCATCACCGGATTGCCCAGAAAGAGTGCGTGCCAGCGCTCAAAGGACCAGGTCCGCCAGGCGACAAAGGCATCTTCCATGCGCTTCACCTGCAGTCCAACCATGTCTTTCAGCAGCTTTTTCAGGGTGTTGAAGTGTTGTTTGGCTTGCACTGCCTGCGCGGCGTCATCGCCCTGTTTCGGCTTCGGCAGGGTTTTGCTGAGTTTGCCGTCTGGCTTGCGGATGACAAATTTCAGATCGTCATTGAGAACCAGCGACAGCGTCTGACCGCAGTAGTCGAGCGGAATGTGGTCGCCGTCGAAACCCAAATCGTCCACCAGCTGATCGCCGAGTTCATCCGGGCTGATCCCGGCCTGTCTGGCACCGATGGTAAAAGCTGCCCGGGCCGCATCTTTCACGCTTTGCTTTTTGCTGTTGCGGCTGATGCGGTCAATGGCCATGAAGGCGACCTTCTGGCCACTGAGTCCCATGCGTTTCATCGCGTACCCGGCCAGCTGGTGTTTCGAACTTCCGGCAAATTTTTCAAGCTGTGTTGCCAGTGCGGTTATCACACTGGCATCACCATGGATGGCCGGAATCGACAGCAGCCATTTGTTTTTGTTCGTGATTTTGTCGACGTAGGCACTGAGGATACTGTGCGCAAATTGTGCCAGCGAATCCGGAGTGAAAGTGCCGGCAATCGCGTTCGCTTCCTGACTGCTGTGGTCGCCGTCGTGATGCTGATAAATCAGGCACAGTTGCATGGCGGCATCGGCTGACGGCTTACCATCCCTACGTTCCGGCAGCGTCAGCAGGCTGAAATCAACCGGTGATTTTTTCGGTTGGTGATAGTTGTCGGCCAGATAGGCATCCAGATCAAATCCGCTAGCTGCATTGGTGTCCGCAGACTTGGTATAAAGGCTGCAGAGATCAATCTTGCCGTGTTCGATCAAGAGAGCGCGGGAAGCGGCGGTACTGACTTTATCCAGCAACTGACGGGCGGTTGGCGTATTCACGCCAGACGCACAGATGAGTTCAATCGCATGCACTTCCTGCGGGGCACTGAAGGTCGTCAGGTCTTCGATCATCTGATTCATGACGGCAGCCCGGATCGGATGCGGTAACGCCAGAATGCACTCCTTCACCACGGCAATGGCGCCTTTGTGTTTGTCTTTCAGCAGGGAAACCAGCAGCTGCGCTTCTTCAATGGTCGTGATCTGGCCTTTGAAAAACGGCAGCACAGTGGCTCTGAACCGGGCGGGCAGGGTTGACAGCCGTTGAACCACAGCCACGCCATGCTGATGCAGATACTGCAGTTCATTGGCAGCAATATGACGCCGGAATCTGACGTTGCGCCATTCATATTCGTCTGAACGGCGATCGTTGATTTCAGCAAATGTTTCGGCAAAGTCGGCGTAAACCGGGAACGCGATGGCCTGGTATTCAGGTTGCTCCAGCACAATCGCTGAGATCAGCCGCTGCGGGGTCGATGTAAATTTTCGTTCCGCAGCCTTGAAGAAGTCGGCGAAAAGCAGGTCATTTTTTCCGTTCAGCATGACCCGGGTCAGGCGTCGCAACTGCAGATCTTCCAGATAGCAGACTGGCGGGAACTTGCTGTCTTCCGCAAGCTGAAGTGCAAGCGTGCCGATTGCTGCTTCGTGTTCCCCGGTCAGCAGGTATTCAGCGAGCAGCTTGGCATCCTGAGTATTGGCTGTCAGTGCCGGGCTGAACGATTGAGTCCACTGCCGATCGCGTTCGGCTTTCTGAGCCGCCAGCTGATCGTCAGCGGCGAGCCGGTTGAGCGTGTAATAACCCCGAAGTGCGACGGTATTATCGCGCGGTTCGAAACTCTCCCAGATGGTTTGGGCGCCGTAGGTTTCAATCAGAGCTTGCAGAATCTGATCGTGCGGGTTGGGTTTTCGGGCATCGGCCGGTATGCGAGAGAAAGAACAGGCATAGTGTTCGATGCTGTAGCGGACAATGAATGCAATGAGTGGCGCCTGAATGTCCGGATTCGCAGCAACGGCCTGATTGAGTTCTTCAAGAACCTCACGTTTGCTGGACCAGCGGCAATCGGGGAAGCCGCCTAATTTGAGCTGTTTCTTAAACCAGAGCGAAGGTTCCAGCCGAAAGACGAGTTCCTTCAGATGGTTGGCCGCAACAGACTGGTGGACGATGGGATCCTTGCTGTCACTGAGAAAGTGGAATAAATCGGTGAAATCCTCGTCGGCTTCCAGCAGCGTAAATGCGGCCTGCTGATGATAGAAAAGAGGCTTCCGGTGCAGATGCGCCCGGATCAGCGCTGGGGTCTGCTCCCAGTCGCCCCGTCCGCGCAGCAGCTCGGTGAGTCCTGTGATTGCCTCGACCGGCAGTGCAGCCCTGTACTGGCTGATGTCGTTCTTGTCCAGCGCATTGGCATCGGGAAACGAATCACAATTGGCATAATCACTGGTTAAATCCTGCAGATAAGTGATCAGCGCTTCTTCAAAGTGCGCGGCGTCACGCCGCGCCAGCGCCTGTCTGATTTCAGGGAACAGGACTCCCCGGCAGTACAGGTGGTGGGGGCCGTGATAGTGTCCGTTGGTTTTATGGCGCTCATCGGCGAAGAACTGACGCAGGTCATCTTCTCTGAAGATGGCGCGGAGATGGCTGATCCCGGCATCACTGCCGAAATAGTCGGAGAATATCTCCGCCATGAGCGTAAAATCGGCTTTGATGCAGTCCTGAAAAGTCGGCATGACGGCGCGGAGTTTTTTGATTCTGACACTTTTGAGCCATTGCTGATTTTCGGTCGACAGGATCAAGGCGTGCAGAAATCGGGCAATGTGGTCCGGAGTATCGTCCAGCGTCTCCAGGGTCTGGTTGAGAAAGACTTCTAAATCAATGGGCGATAAGCAGGGCGTGACCTGGAATTGGTTCAAACTGGTATCGCTGTATACAAAATCCCGGATCTGGCTGATGACCTGCCCGGCTTCCGGCTCATCGTACAGCGGATTGTCCCGTAGCTGATCGAGTACCGTGCTGATATTCATTCTTTTGTCCTGAGCGTGAGTAAAACGGAGAAACCAGCCAGCCCGTCAGGTGAGGGCTGGCTGGATGAGACGCAGTGTTACAGGAAGGCTTTCTTGGCTTCCAGCAGCAGCTCGCGGGCAACCCGTTCCGGCAGGTCGTCAGCTGTCAGGCGAAGATCGGCGTATTCTTCTTCCTGCAAGTCATCGTAGATATAGCTGCCCCGGTGCAGACGACCGGTGCGGTAGAACTCGACGGTTTTCGCGGTGACTGTCGATTCATCACTTTCGTAGCCGTATCCGCCATGCCAGACACTTTCATCAAGGGTGATTTCAATGCCGACGTTGAGCCCGTCCAGCTCTTTGTAGAGTTCGTCGAATGAACCACCGTCGCGCACGGAACCGACCGCCCAGCCGTTTTTACGCAGCCGGTTAATGACGGTGGATGGCGACTTGCGGCTGAAACACGGCACATGGTACTGATTGCCCGTGGCCGGTTGCAGTTCGACGACATCCCGCGACAGCTGGCCGAACAAAGGTTCCAGATTCCAGTCGTCAAAGTAACTCTGCCAGGCTTCCAGTTGTCCGGAAGACAGTTCGGTTGGATGGACCAGCCCGATGTTGCCGTTGGCCGGGAGGTCGACCGGTTCATCTTCCATGTCGACCGGTTCCGGATTCGGCAGGAAGGTACAGACCAGCTGGTTATTTTCGTACACCCCCCAGACCAGCTGGCTGGCAATTTTGTGCATCACCGGATTCCCCAGAAACAGAGCCTGCCAGCGGTCGAGGGACCACATCCGCCACGCCACAAAAGCATCTTCCATGCGTCTGACCTGCAGGCCGACCATGTCTTTCAGCAGCTTTTTCAGCGCGTTGAAATGCTGTTTGGCCTGCTCCGCCTGCTCGGCATCATCGTCCTGCTTGGGTTTCGGCAGGGTTTTGGTGAGTTTGCCGTCTGGTTTGCGGATGACAAATTTCAGTTCCTCATTGAGGATCAGTGACAGCGTCTGACCACAGTATTCGAGTGGAATCTGGTCTCCGTCAAAGCCCAGATCGTCTACCAGCTGATCGCCGAGTTCGTCTTTGGTGATCCCCGCTTGCTTCGCGCCGATGACAAAGGCTTCGTTGGCGGCATCTTTGACACTTTGCTTTTTGGTATTGCGGCAGATGCGGTCGATTTCCATGTAGGCCTGCGTCAGGCCGCTGAGCCCCATCATTTTCATCAGGTGACCGGCCAGCTGGTGCTTGGAACCGTTGGCGAATTTTTCCGTCAGGGCCGCCAGTGCTTTCATCACGCTGGCATCACCGTGAATTGCAGGGATCGTCATCAGCCATTTATTCTTGGCGGTGATTTTCGGGCCAAATCCGCTCAGCAGGCTGTGTGCAAACTGTGACAGAGATGCCGGCGTAAAGGCGCCTGCAATCGCGTGGGCTTCCTGACTGACGCTGTAGCCTTCGTGGTTCTGATAGATCAGGCACAGCTGCATGACGGCGTCGTCTGCTGGTTTGCCGTCGGTCCGTTCCGGCAGGGGCAGCAGACTGAGATCGAGCGGTGCTTTTTTCGGTGCGGTATAGCTTTCCGCCAGATAGGCATCCAGATCAAACTGACCCCCAGCGCCGGTATATAATTGCGTGAAATCGAGATTGCCTTGTTCAACCAGCAGGGTGCGGGATGCAGTCGACTGAACCCGTTCCAACAGATGACGGGCCATGTCTGAATCAATGCCTTGGTCACACAGCACTTCAACCGCATGGACTTCCTGCAGTGCATTGAAGGTCGCAAGTTCGGTCAGGATTTTCTCACGGACGGTCTGGCGGAGTGCCTCCGGCAGGGCGTTCAGACATGCCTTGGTGGCTGTAATGACCCCTTTCTGTTTTTCTTTCAGGAAATCAACCAGCAACAGGGCTTCTTCGGCGACGGAGAGCCGTCCTTTCAGCATGGGCAGCAGAATCCCTTTATATTTGGCGGACTGTTTGGAGAGCTGGTGCACGCAGGCCATACCATGCTGCATCAGATATTCCAGTTCTGCTGCGGCAATGTGGTCGGTAAACTCGATCCCCTGCCAGCGATAACTGTCATCCCCCAGCTCATTCCGCTCCGCAAAAGATTCGGCGTACTCGGCGTAGGCTTTGAAAGCGATGTCGTGATAGGCCGGTTTTTCAAGCACCACGTCTGAAATCAGACGTAACGGTGCTGACGTGAAGAGCCGGTGAGCACCCATCAGATAGCGCGGGAAGTGTTTGGTGTTTTTGCCGTTCAGCATTACGCGGGTGAGGCGTTGCAGCAGTGGGTCTTCCAGATAACACACCGTCCCGAAAAGACACTCTGGATTGATCACTAATTTGCTGATCTGGCTTTCGTGTTCTCCGGAGAGAAGATAATCAAACAGTAATTGAGCATCTTTGTCGTTTTGGGTGAACCGGGCACTGAGCCCTTCCAGCCACTGGCGATCATAGGCGTTTTTCAGTTCGGCCAGGCTGCCGTCTTCTGCCAGGGAGGCGAGGGTGTAATACCCCAGCCGCTGCTCAATAATGCTTCTGGGCTCGAACGTCTCCCAGAGGTAGCGGGCACCATACTGCGAAATCAACGTGCGGAGCAGCTGATTATGCGGGTTGTTTTCCGGCGTGCCTGCCGGTGTACGTCCGAACGCGCAGTCGTAATGTTCAAAGGTGTAGCGCAGGGTAAAGGCAATGAGCTGATCTTTTTTGTCCGGGGCAGCCTCGATTGCGGCGGTCAGCTCCTCCATCACCTCATCTTCATCAGACCAGCTGCAATAGTGGTAGCAGTCCTGCAGGAAATGCTGCTCAATCCACACGTTCGGGTCCAGCAAAAAGACCAGCTGCTTCAGATTGTTGGCCGCACCGGACTGCAGGATAATTTCGTCTTCACTATTGCAAATCCAGCGGAACAGGGCACAAAAATCCTGATCGGCTTCCAGCAGGGTATAAGCGGTCCGGTCATGTTTATAGATGGGTTCGCGATTCAGGTGGCTGCGGATCAGCTCCGGATCCTGATCCCAGTCTCCCTGTCCCTGCAGAAGCGCGGTCAGTGCCTGAATGGCTTCGGGCGGCAGCGAAGTCCGGTATTGTTTGTTGTCCCCTTTGCGTTTTCTTCTGCGTAAGTTGGGAATGTAGCTGGCATTGGCATAATCGTGTGCCAGCGCCTGCAGGTAAGTGAGCAGCAGTGCTTCGAAACGGGCCGGATCTTTTTCTGCCACCGCCTGTTCGAGCTCAGGAAACCACACATAGCGGCAGTACAGATGATGTTCATCGTTGTAGTGCCCGTCTGTTTTGAGGTGGTCACTTTGGAGAAATTCGCGGACTTCGGTTTCTGAGAATTCCTTCCTGAGTCGTTCGATCCCATCTTCTGCATCATACTCATCGGCGAAAAGGCGCTGCATCAGTTGAGACGGAGACATGATGTAGTCATGGAAGGTCGGCATCCACTGTCTTAGTTTCCGGATGTTGACGCTGGTGACCCATGACTTGTCTTCCATCGACAGGGCCAGCGCGTGTAAATACCGGGCGATCTGTTCCGGGGTATCTTCCAGGTCTTTCAGATTTTCCTTGAAGAACTTGGACATGAAAAATCCGGGCAGGGTCGGATTCGGTTGAAAATCGGTGTAGTCCATGTCGCCGTAGACAAAGTTGCGAATGTTGATCGCACTTTGCTCGGGAACTAAGCGCTGGTAGTAGCCGCTCTCTCGCAGTGCGTCAATCACCTGACTGATATTCATTGTTTGTCCCTTAGAATGCTTCATTTGCCGTGTTTTTCAGGCTAACGGGTGTGTTCTGCTGTATTGGATACAGCTATTCATCATTGTCTTCTGTATTAGTAAAACGTCAGAATCTATAAAACCTTGTGCACGGTGCCGTGATGAAGTGCCTTTTTTTGAATAGAGCTCGCAAAAAACTCAGATAACCGATTGTCTTTATTTATCTTTTCAATATTGGTCGCCGCTCGTAACTGTTTTCATTTATTCCGATTCCGAAGGATGTCGGGATCTCAGAGGATGGTTTACGATGCGGCAGGCCGGCATACATCACATCGAGTCGAATTCGCAACACGCACAAACGCAGGGGCCCCAACGCGCACAGTCACAAGGCAATAAGGTGAGTCTGTCCCGGCTGTTTCAGCTGATCATCGGCGGTGGCCTGCTGGTGATGGGCGCTTATGTTCTGATGCTGCTGGCGCTGAACCTGAACGACTATATTCAGGAGTTTCCGGGCAGCCCGGTGCATCAGTACCTGATTGATACGCAGGAACAGGGGTTCTTTCTGGCTTTTGGCAGCCATGAAATCAGAGTCTCGCAGTCATTCATGAATATCATCGCTTTGTTCTTCGGTTTTTATATTCTGAAAATCTGGATCAGTGTCGGAAAGATCCTGGTGCAGTCCGGGAAATTCCTGCTGGAAGAGAAAAAGGATCAGGCTTGATCTGATGAGATCGGGTGCGTGAAGAAAGGATCGAGGTATGAACAGACTGCGGCAATATCGACGGGTGATTTACATTCAGGTCGCTCAGGATCAGGTGACGGTCACGGATGCCAGAACCGGAAAAAGTGCCACGGAAATCTCGCAGGCCCCTTTTTCCAGCCGACGTTTGGCTGTCGGTCACTTTTACCTGGCGGCTGATACGCTGAAGCGTGCTTACCGGCAGGTGTACCCGCGCTCTTTCTCTTTTCTGGAACCTATCATTGTGCTGCATCAGCAGTATTTATGTGAAGACGGCTTATCCTTGGTGGAAGAAAGGGTTCTGCTTGAACTCTCGGGTTTGATCAAAAGCCGTCACCGTTATGTCTGGCAGGGAGACCCATTGTCTCCCGCGCAGTTACTGGCAGGGGAATATCAATCATGATGCAACAGCGCTTTACTGACAGGCACCGCAGGTTCGCGGTGGTTGAACCGCTGAAGTTTTGCACTGCGAGTTGATGAATATGAAATGGTCTGCGTCGTATTGCCTGAATGCCATGGTCCCTGTTTTCCTGATAAGTCTGCTCATCCCTTTCGATGATCTTGTGATGTTATTGGACCCGCAGGCGCTTTGTTATGTCGTTGCTGTTTCTGTTGCCGGTTATGCGGCTTCACAGGGGAAGTCATTTCAGGAAAAACTGGCCTGTGCGGAGAAAATGGCCTGGGTCAGTGGCTTTTTTGCGGCTCTGATTGGGCTGGTCCGGACCTTCACGTCCTATGATATTGTGACAGGCGCGATGACTGATGCGTCGGCAATTCTGGTGGGGATAGCGGTATCCGTGCTGCCTCTGATTTATGCAGCCGGGATTGCCATGTGCCTGACACCACTGAAACACACCGATCAATCTGAATTCGGGAGACACCGATGATTGCGACCACGACCATGACATTTTTCGCCCGTTTTGAAGCCGATATTCTGTCGGGCCGGAAAACCATCACCATCCGGGATGTTTCTGAAAGCCATTATGTGCCGGGAAGTGTTGTGCAGGTCTCAACGCTGGAAGAGGGCCGGGACTTTTGTCGGCTTGAGATTCTTTCCGTCGAACCCATTTTATTTCAGGACTTGTCTGAATTTCATGCCCGGCAGGAAAATATGACGCTGGCTGAGCTGAAAACCGTGATTCGGGAGATTTATCCGGATGATGATCAGCTGTATGTCATTACTTACCGGCTGGTGCCGTGATTCTTTCTTGAGTAGGCAGGTGGGGCAGGACATCAGAAGCCGTGCTTCAGAAAAGCCCGTCTGACAGACGGGCAATTCCGAGGGGGTTATTCCAGCGGCAGCCCTTTCACTGGCAGGCCTTTCACTGAACTGACGGCCGCATCGGATTCCGTCAGAGCGACATGGACTTTCTGACCTGTGTTGGCGGCCAGGTAAGGTGCCGATGCAGCCACCAAAACCGGGAATACCCGACGGAGATCGTCACTGGCATCTGAACTGGTCGCTGTGGTTTTCCACAACGGAACCGGTGTTTCTGAGCGGCTGTTTTTGTCGAAAGCAACGCCTTCGATCTGGACATATTTCAGGTAAGTGGTTTCGGAAGCTGTGTAAGTCTGATATCCCGTGATTCCGTAGGACGGGGTGTTCATTGTCGTCCCGGTCTGCGATGTCATACTGCCGAATGTGTTGGTGGTCTTGTAGCTGTTAGCAAAGGCGACGCCGGTTTGTCCCCATGTCGGCAGCTGATACGAATAGTGCTGGGTTTGGGGTTCACCAATGCCGTAAGACAAAAAGATCGCCTGTTCCGCGGATTCAGGGGTGGTTGCGGCGACGTAGCCTTTGGCTTGCAGCACCCGCACCAGATAAGTCGAGTATTCCCTGAACTGAAGGTCATTCACCGAAACCCCCGCATTTCCGGGCAGCAGTACATAGGTTTTTTGATGCTGCGCTGTACCGGATGTCAAAGAATCAACCACTACGTTGAATGTCGGCTGTCCAAGGGTCGAGCACCCTGAAAGTCCCAGAAACAGGACCAAAGTCAGTAAATGTCGCATGTTTTTCTTAGGTTTCTACACGTCAGTAAAATTTGAGGAAAGCATATTAATCAAAAGCATGGGCTGAAAACACGAAGAATACAGGGAACGAAAGTGCTTGATTTTAGAGATGTGATTCAAGAAGGATAACACTCGACAACTGGTACCCGGAACGGAAACGGTATTCGCTAACCCGGTTGCTCCAAAGCAGAGAAATGTGGCGGAGGGAGCAGGATTTGAACCTACGGAGCGCATGGTAACACTCAATATCCTGTTGAAGAAGATACTCCCTTTAGACCACTCAGGCACCCCTCCGCGATGGGTGTATTTATATCAATTCAATTTCATACCATCCAGCGGAAATATCCTGAATAAACTCACTGGTCACAAATATTACTGATTGAATGATGAAAGGTGAAATTACCTATCATAGTCGGTTGTAATTGCTTATTTGACTTAATATTGATCAATTGGTGGGTTTTATTGCTATTTATTTTTCTTGGATGGATGCGGCGGAAGCCATCGGTTGCATTTCACCGAACTCTTGGTCGGGCAGAAAGCTTTTTACAAGAGTTTTTCAGCTTTCAGGATCGAGACACTGGCGGGAAAAAGGTATCTGAGTGGAAGTTGCCGGGAGAGAAAAATAAGAAAAGGCCACTGTTGTGACCTTTATGCTCGTGACATTACTTTATTATGCAGATGCTTTTGTCTTCGTTAAGCGCATGAGCCTCCAAAGAACACGAAATACCCAGGCATATCAAAGTGATCATACGTTTTGCAGGCAACCCGGTATCCGTTCAGTACGTTGTTCATGGAGCAGCGTGGATAGATTCCGATCCGGGACGTGTAGTGATCGAACTGTTTGTTTGGCGTGATGTGATAGCGGGTGGCTCGTTCCGTGGCTGCGTTGCCTGCAACGCAGTTGGGTTTGTTATTTTCAATGACAGGAATGAACTGATCTTCAATTCTCATGTACCAGTTCGCCCCGGAATCCGAACTAACGAAAAGCTCAGAGTCTTTCTTTTTATTTTTGATGTGCCGGTTAAACCGGTCAGCCATACCTTTTTCACTGCAATAAAACGGTTGAATGCTCCGGCCACTCTGACGTGCGTGGGCTTTGAACATTTCCTCAGCTTGTGTCGGCAGAATATATTCGGACACGGCATCCTGACGATATTTATTATCCGCCTGATCTGAGGTCGTTGACGGGTCATGTTCCATGAAAAAATCGTTCAGCGGGATCATGAAATCGGCCTCAATACCGATCTGCTGGTTGATTTTATCGATGGCCTTCAGGCTGAAATCAAGCGAGACGATGGGCTCTTTTCCGATCTCAAGCCGGTCTTTCAGGTTAACCACAGTGTGCGCTCCGGCAACCAGCAGTTTATCTGTAATGACAGGCTCATTGGCAATGAGCTGAACAAAGGCATCGACGCAAGTGTCGTCGAAAGACGCCTCGTGGAAGATTTTGTCGACCTGGCCGTTCAGGGTCCGATACACAAGAAAGGGATTCACGCCATCATTGATGCCTTTCAGGCAAGAGAACTGGTACCCGGGGTGTATCTCCCGCTTGATGTCAGGAAACTCATCCCGGAAATGACATGCTTTGAACTGGCTGGATACTTTAGACATAAGACCTCACATCAATGTTGCGACACAGACTGGTGAGGGTCGAAGTGGCGGAGGGAGCAGGATTTGAACCTACGGAGCGCGAGAATGCACTCAATACTCCCTGAAAGAAGATATTCCCTTTAGACCACTCAGGCACCCCTCCGCAATGGAGGGATTTATATCAATCTAGATGTATATATTCCACACTCTTTATGTGGAATATATGTAGTTGTCACAAATATTAAACTCAATCATTCATTTGGTTGAATTGACTGATATTGTCGTCTAATTTAATGCTTTTTGTTTCATATTGGTTATTGAGTGAAATGTTTGTCTTCCATGATTGATGGCGGTTTGATGTTTTTTTGTATCAAACACTAGGGCATCGGTTGAATGAGAAGACGATTCAGGAGGCATGAAACGTGAGTTTGTCTGCAGTGAGTCACCCCGCCACCCGCAATAGGGTCAATTCCCGTTGGGTCGCAACACATTTCGCAACTGCAATGGGTATTGGGGTGCTGTTTGTGCCGCAAGCGCTGGGACCAGGTACCATCGGTATTTCAGCCTTTTTGGTCATGGTTGTTTTATGCATTCCGCTGTCTTATCTGAATCATAAAACACTTTCCGGATTAATTATTTCCGGCGGAACTGGCGGGGGCTCCGTGGCGACCATTAAATCCATGGCCGGGCAAAAGGCCTCGCTTCTTTACGCCGCTTTGTTGTTTATTTCCAGTTTTTCTATCTGCATGATTAACTTCATCGCACTGGTGGCTGCCATCTCCCAGAGTGTACCGCCGGAATACACCGACATTGCACGCATTGCTGCTGCGATTGGCATCGGTCTTGTTATTTATCTGTTTTCGGCGCAAGGACACGGGCGGATCGTGTCGCTGACGAAATACATTGCTGTGCCTTTATCTCTGGTACTTCTGTTTCTGTCCTGCTTGTTAATTCCCAAATGGGACTGGCAGCTTGTGTCTGCTCCTTCCGAACTTCATCTGAAAGAGATCATCACGTTCATTCCGATCATCATCTTTGCCATGAATTTCTCTCCTTGCGTCTCCGGGTACATTGAATCCAGTATGCGAGACAGCAATAACAATAAAACTGTGTGTGAGCAATCTGCGTCCCGGACTCTGCTTGCCAGCTGTTTCGCAATTGCAGTGACGGTGATGTTCTTTTCGTTCTCTGTTTCGATGTCTCTGAACAGTGCATTGCTCGACAGCGCGGATAAAAATGCCAACTCAATTTCACTGGTCGCACAGCTGATGGGAGGCGGCTGGTTCAACGTTGTTGGTTTCTTTATCGTGGCTGCCGCGTCTTTTGGTGCGCTCATGGGCACGGTCATTGGTGTTAAGGACGGATTAAAGGATTCCCCTCTTAGCAAAAAAGTCGACGAAAAAGGCCTGATGGTTCTGGTGACGGTTGCGCTCGTCGGCATCGGGATCCTGAATCCGAATATCATTGACCTGATTAAAATGATCAGCGGTCCGGCAGTCATCGCCGTGGGGATGCTGTTCCCGGCGATTGTCATGATTAAAAACCGGCACTATCAGCTGATTTACTTTGTGGCTATCGGGATCAGCCTGCTCACATTTGCCGTCGGCTTGTTGATGTAAGCGGAGATAAGGAGGCGTACATGATCATTCATGTCCTGGCTGATAATCAAAAGATTGCCAACAGAACAGATTTGAAGGCGGAGAAAGGTCTGTCTTATCACGTCAGCACCGGGGCGTGTGCCATCCTTTTTGATGTCGGCGGCGGACAGACTTTCTTGCAGAATGCCCGGCAGCTGGATTTAGATATTGCACGTGTCGATGTCGCTGTTCTTTCTCACCGGCACCATGATCATGGCAACGGCTTACCAGTTTTTCTGCGCGAGAATCAGCACGCCAGGGTCTGTTTACGTGCGTGTCCGACCGAGTCTTACTTTTTTAAATACCCGATATTCAAATACACTGCACTTCAGTTTGAGGTCGGCCTGGATGTCACGCCGCTGGAAGTCTTTAAAGACAGGCTCTGGCTGATTCGTCAGACCACGGAGATCTGTCCCAATGTGTTCTGTGTCGTGAACATCAGTGAAAAGTATCCGCGGCCTGCCGGCAACCGGTACTTGTTCGCAGGGGAAAAACATAGTCTGAGGCCCGATCCTTTTGAGCATGAACTCTTTATGATCATACAGGAGCCGGACGGGCTAGTGATTTTCACCGGCTGTGCTCATTCCGGCGTGTTAAATATGATTGAGACGGCGGTGGAGATGTTTCCGGGTGTCCGGATCAAAGCCGTTGTCGGCGGGTTTCATCTGGTGGGGTTGCCGCTTTTCAATACCCTGGGTGGCAGTGAGGCTGATATCCGGAAAATCGGGGAGCAACTCAGCGCTTACCCCATTGTTCGCCTCTACACCGGCCATTGCACCGGCATGAAAGCATTTCGAATCCTGAAACAGGTGCTCGGCGATCGCATCGAGCATATCCCGACCGGCAGTTGTCTCCGCATTTGAGTCCGTCCGTCTGAATGGATCAGCCGACGATCAGCTACCAATCAGCCGCCAATCAGCACGGTCGGCATCCCCATCACGATGGTCCCGCCGTGTGAGGTCTGGTCGCCCATCCGGGCGGCTGGCTTATTGTTGATCAGCACGGTGGCACTGCCTTTGATCACACTGTCCGGCGGGCCGACACAAACGCACATTTGCCCCAGAGTGGCGGCGGGCAGGTTGCCAATCAGGACCGTGGTCGGCAACGGCAGCAGCGGACCGCCGACGTGCGGAATAGGGACCGGCGCCGGGGTTTGCATGGGACACATGTGCATATCGGTAGCTCGGGCTGCAGGTAACATCGGAACTCCTAATTCTCGCCGTTGCCGCCAGCGGCAATATTCAGACCCATGTCGATAAAATCACGGTATCGTTGTTTGGCATCTTCACCATCCGGAAGGACGGCGCTTAAGTTGATGCTGCCTGCCACGGCTTGTGCATACAGGTAGGGTGGCGGCGGTACGACCGGATCTTTGGGGCTGGTCATGCTGCCACCGCTCCAGAAAGCCGACTGAGCCGCCCATCCGGCGCCTGATTCGAGTCCGGCCAGTTCGGCCATCTGTTCCGCGTAACGACGGCTGGTTTCGTCCGGGGTATGAACCCAGGCTTTTGCGGCGCGCACTGCATTGGCTTCGTGTTCATTCCAGTCACTGCGCGTCGCGGCGCAGCAGGCGGCCCACCAGATGCACTCGCGCACAGGCAGGGCGTGAGCGAGAAATGTGACAGCATCAGCAAACATTTCCTGCGTCATGGCCGCTTCAATCAGGTCCCCGGGAGCATGGCCTTCTGCCGCCAGTTGGCTGAACGGATCACTGGGTGAGTACAACCCGATGATGTCGCTGGCGTTTTGGTATGGAATTTTGCGTAAAGTCATTAGTTTACCTTGGCTATCGCACCCTGAATCTGCACCATGGCGCCGGCTTTCACCTGGGTCATGGCGCTGCCGTTTACGGTCACAATTGCGGCTTTGACATCGGCTTTTCCCTGTCCTTCGACCGTGACCATGGCCGCTTTCATTTCGGCTTTTGCTTTGCCGGTGATCGCGACCTGCGGCGCATCGATCTTGATGCCGCTGGCGCTGATTTCAATTTTGCTGGCACCGACTTTCAGTTCAATCTTGCTTTTTCCGCTGAGCGAGATGGTGCTGCCGTCAATGGTGACTGATGATTTGGCGGACAGGTCCATACTGGCGCCCGCCTTCAGGTTGAGATCTTTTCCGCTGTCGCCCGTCCAGTCTTCCTTGCTTTTGGTGGTGATGGTTTTGTCGCCTTCAACCAGAATCGCATCTTTAGCACTCAGCGTAACCGTCTTCTCAACCTGTGTGTTTTTCGTGCCTTTGATGGTCGTCAGATGATCGTTGTTGGCCTCAACCTGCAGGTCTTTTTCCGCATGCAGGAAGATGTGCTCTTTGTCTTTCTGATCGTCAAAGCGCAGTTCATTGCCCTGTTTACTGTTCCCTTTGGGGGTCGAGCGGGTTTTCAGGCCACTTTGGGTGGCTGCGCTGTATGGCGCGGCGTTTTTCGTGTTGTAGAGAGAGCCGGTGACGACCGGACGGTCCGGATCGCCGTCAATATACTGCACCAGGACTTCATCTCCGACGCGGGGTGTAAACTGTGCGCCAAAGCCTTTGCTGGCCAGACCTTGCGACACCGGCAACCAACATGAACTGTTCTCATCACTTTTCCCGTTTCTGTCCCAGTGGAACTGGACTTTGATGCGCCCGGCTTTGTCGCGGTAAATTTCCTCGCCGCTGGGCCCGGTCACCGACGCGGTGTGCACGCTGTGGACTTTCGGTTTTTCCTGAACCAGCGGGCGGTACACCGAAGACGCCGGAATACAGCTGAACTGATTGCGATAGACTGGCACCGACCCCGATTCTTCCGTTGAGATATGATGGGTGAGTCGCGTGACGATGTATTCCTGATTCATCGCGCTGAGCGGGTGTTTATTCAGGCGGAACTTATACCCGCAGGCGACGGCCGCAATACTGGAACTGGCTTTGGAGACTGACTTTGCTGCGTCCAGAGCCTCCATCTGGCGTTTGGCCGCATCGCGGGCTTCGTTCTTATTGTCCTGACCCAAACCGAACCAGGCTTGCTCAAGACCAGCCGGTGCGCTGTCAAACGCACTTTTCCGTTCTCCGCTTTCAAAGACCTCGGCCAGTGCCTGGGTGTGATCAGCCAGAGAAACTTTGGCGCTGCCCATGTGTGTGGCGTGGCTCCAGTGACTGAGTGCGCGGTGCGATGCCTGACTGCCGTCCTGATAATACAGCGTCGGTTCTGGCATGGACTCAAAACGCTGGTTTGAATCTGCAATCACGACGGAAGGTTTGCCGGACTCATGACGGATATGAAAATGCCAGCCTTCGCTGGCGAGCAGGCGGCGGATAAACTGCTGATCGGTTTCGTCTAGCTGGACGCAGTATTCATGCTGTTTTCCGCTGCCTGAGACGGCATAGGTAAAATAGTTTTTAAAGTCGGCGTCGCCGAGCAGAGTATCCAGAATTTGCCGGGTGGTCATGTTCTGAAAAATCTGACGGTTCCGGCGGTAAGTCAGCAAGGACATCGGATCGGCCGCTTCGATCTGATAGAAGTAAAGCTGTCTTTCCTGACTGAACCCGGTGAATTCGACCGAAGTGCACAACCCGGAGAAGCAGCGGGTTTCTAAAGACTGCTCCAGAGAGACGGAGACGTTTTTACCGAGGTTACTCTCTTTGATCTCTGCGCTTGAAGCAACAGACAAGGAAAAACGGCAACCTTCAGAAATTGCTTCTTCACCCATGAAATGGGTGACAACATAATTTTTATTGTCCGCGAGTTTTACGGTCAGCGGACGACTTTTTGAGAGCAATTCACTGCTGGTCATATTTCCTCATTTCCTGTAAGCGAAAAGTGGTTTTTTGCTTAAATAAAAATCGAATCAACATCAAATAAAGTGCGTTGATAAACACCTGGGTGAATAAGTGTTGGAAGAGAGTGAAGGTAAAATAGTAAAGAGCAATAGGGATTTAATTTATTGTTTGTGTCTTTGGAATTCAAGTCATAAAGCGTCTTTTGTTTTTTACCTGTTGCTATTTTATGGGGTGAGGTTCAAATGTAATCGATTTATGAACAAATCGAGTAAATGCACTAAATTAACTTCATTAACAATAAATACGCTATATGGATTACCTTTAAACAATCTTTATATGAAATTTCATCCATTAGATATTCGTTCCTTCGCTTATGCTGCGGGAAGGATGTATAAAATGGACATGCGTGATTGTGTGTTTTTTGTATTTTAAATCAGCTGCTTATGTGTTTATTTTTCATGTTTTCTGTCCGTTTTAATTGTTTTGTATGGCCTAAATGCCACCTAAATGTGGCGTGAATGTGTCTTTTTAATGTGCCATCTCTGGATATAATTGACTTTAAATGGCGAACCAAAATTTGCCTGAATTAAAAAATTAAAAACTGATGAAATAAAAAATGATTTGTCTGGTCTGATTTGTTTTGACCGAAAAGTATGATTTCGAACTTGATTAATATATCCATCACCGGCGTACGAAAATCTCGATAAATTAGAATTTGCTTATATTGATTTTAGTATTGGCTTGTCCTGATTGATGACGAGATATGGGGTGTTGCGGGAGTGATATCGATTCGTCTTTCGATGTGCTGATTTTTATATTATTTGTATATTCGTTTATTCGATAAACCAAAAGTACGGTGCGTGCCGATCGGCAAGCTGTGATTTCAGTCATCACTGCTTGAGGGGTCCTTTTGCTCAAATGCTGACTGGGACTTGTCTTGCAATTTCACAACGCCAATTCACAACAAGAGTACGCAGGTAAAGCATGCCGTTTTCAAAACAACAGATTGAACAGCTTTCGGCCCCGATCTCATCAGAATCCATTTGCGGAAGCTACCTGAAGCTGGATAAAAGCGCTTTTCGTCCGCTGAGAAATGAATTCAATGTGGCACAGACTGCATTGCGTCAGCTGAGCCAGAATCCAAGCGAAGATGAAGTGGAAGCGCTGCAAAAGGCGTGTCTGGCCAGCTGGGAGACCCTGTCTGCGAGCCTGCTGAATCAATTTCAGACCACGACTCGTGATATTGAGCTGATCGCCTGGTTCATTGCTGCTCAGGTATTGCTGGATGCTTCGCTGGACAGTGCGGCGAACGCGCTGGCCTGGCTGGCGGATCTGGCTGAGCAGCACTGGGATCACCTGAACCCCGTCCTGCCTCAGGAAAAACTGAAATCCCAAGCGGCGGACCAACAGCAGCGTGAGCAGGCTGAAGCCAAAGTGAAAGCCTTTTTTCAGCTGATTGGCGACAGTGAAGAAAGCTCGATTCTGTATGCGCCACTGTTGCAACAGACGCTGGCCGGCAGCATTTCGTTTTACGACTACCAGAGTGCGGAACGCAAAGGCGAACTGAGCCAGCTCAAAGCACAGGTTGCCGGTGTGGTGGCGCAGCAACGGGCGGACATTCAGCAACGTATGGAGAACACCGTTCGTTGTTGTGAGCAGGTAGACCGCTTAAGCGCTGCCGTACAAAAGCACACGCAAAGCGCCGGTGTAGCCGCGGCCAATTTTGGCTTCGTCAAAGCCCTGTTTACCCGGTTCGAGCAGGCCCTGCATCAGCTGACCGGGATGAAACCGTCCCACAAAGCCGAGCCGGTTGCGGCGGTGACTGCAGCGTCAAGCGCGGTAACAACTTCCCAGGCGGAAAACATGGCCGTGACAAACGCTGTGCATGATTCCACGCTATCTCAGGCCGCGCAGTCTTCTGCCGTGTCTGGCGCGCCGCTGAATCTGAGTGCCGGTAATCTTGCGCAGGTCGCATCGGCAAACAATATGAACCGCGATTTGGCGTTTCACCAGCTGCGTGAAATTTCAGACTATTTCCGCCAGAGCGAGCCGCACAGCCCGGTGTCATTTTTGCTGGAAAAAGCTATCCGCTGGGGCTATCTGCCGTTGCCGGAATTGCTGCAGGAAATGATGGCCGAGCAGAGCGGAGACACCTTAAGCAAAATTTTTCATGCCGCCGGACTGAATCATCTTGATCAGGTACGGCTGCCCGATGTTGAACTGCCGAAGGCAGGCATTGAAAACATTTCGGTACCCGAAAAGACTCCTCCCGTGACTGAGTCAATGAGTATTGAAAAGCATGTATCACAGACTTCCGCTGCTGATACCCAACCTCAACAAAAAAGTGAAAGTCACGAACAACCGGGCTCAACTGCCCTGCGTTGGTAAGTGCATATCCTGAAAAGAAGGAAGAACGAATATGGCAAGTATTTACATGCGTATTGATGGCGTTGATGTCAAAGGCGGCGCAACGGTTGAAGGTCTGGAAGGTAACGGCTGGTTCGCTATCTCTTCCTATTCCTGGGGCGGCGTTCGTAACGTCGCGATGGACATCGGCAACGGTAACAACGCGGACTCAGGCATGGTGGCCATGAGCGAAGTGAACCTGTCCAAACAGGTTGACGGTGCTTCAGAAGACCTGCTGTCTTTCCTGTTTAACCCGGGTAAAGAAGGGAAAACCGTTGAGATCGCATTCACCAAGCCAGAATCAGACGGCTCAGGTGCAAAACTGTACTTCCAGGTGAAACTGACGAATGCACGTCTGGTGTCTTACAACGTCAGCGGCAGCGATGGTTCTCAGCCATACGAGAGCATTTCTCTGTCTTACGTTGAGATTTCTCAGAAGCACAACTACGAGCTGGAAGGCGGTGAAGTCAAAGATGGCGGCATCGTGACTTACAACCTGCCACAGGGCAAGTTGCTGTCAGGCTCTAAATAATATTCGCCGGAAGCTCCATCTGAGATGGAGCTTCTTCTCTCGATGCAAATTCTGAACTAGGGACACCGTTATGGCATTGAACTCACAACATAAACGCGTCAGCAAAAACCGCGTCAGCATTACCTATGATGTTGAAACGAATGGCTCTGTTGAGACCAAAGAGCTGCCGTTCGTGGTCGGCGTGATCGGTGACTTCTCCGGCCACAAACCAGAATCTGAAAAAGTGGATCTTGAAGAGCGTGAGTTTACCGGTATCGATAAAGATAACTTCGATACGGTGATGGGCACCATCCATCCGCGTCTTTCGTACAAAGTCGACAATAAACTGGCCAACGATGACAGCCAGTTTGAAGTGAATTTGAGCTTCCGCTCGATGAAAGATTTCCACCCGGAGAATCTGGTTGAACAGATTGATCCGCTGAAACAACTGGTTGAAACCCGAAATCAACTGAAAGTACTGCTGAGCAAAGCGGATCGCTCGCGCGATCTGGAGCGTTTGCTGAAGGAAGTGCTGCAAAGTGCGGATGCCATTCAAGGGCTTGCGCAGGAACTGGGTCTGGATAAAGAGGGAGCGGAATAATGTCTGTCGAACAACAAACCGCAACGCAGGGCGCTGCTGAAGCTGAAGCGTCGCTGAGTTTTCTTGATCGTGCCATCACCGCGACCGCACAAACACCGGTGGATACCACCAAAGAATTGCTGAGCATTCTGACGTCGCAGGCACTGGAAGGCACGGTCACCTGGGACAAAAACCTGACGCTGACGATTGAGAAAGCCATCAGCGCACTGGATGCGAAAATTTCTGAGCAGCTGTCTTCGGTCATGAAGAACAATGACTTCCAGAAACTGGAAGGCACCTGGCTGGGCTTGCAAAAGCTGGTTAAAAACAGCGAACTGGGTCCGGACCTGAAAATCAAGCTGGCCGACTACACCAAAGATGAGCTGCTTGAGCAGTTTGAAGACGCGCCGGCGATCGATCGCAGCCGCTTCTTCACCATGGTTTATCAGGAAGAGTTCGGCACCGCGGGCGGTCAGCCTTACGGCGTCCTGCTGGGTGATTACGAATTCGGTTACGGCGACGAAGACGTCGCATTGCTGCGTTATATGGGCGAAGTGGCTTCCGCATCTCATGCACCCTTCATCGCCGCCGCCAACGCCAGCATGTTTGATTTCAACTCGTTTGCCACGTTTGCAGACGGGAAACCGGTCGCCGCTGGGTTTGACTCACCGGCTTACGCCAACTGGAACGCATTCCGCGCCAGCGATGACTCTCGCTATGTTGCGCTGACGCTGCCGAAAACTATGGCGCGCCTGCCGTATGGCTCCGCGACCATCCCGGTGAAATCATTCGATTTTGAAGAGCTGAAGACCCGCGACAACGGCCAGCAAATCGTTTCTTCAGACAAAGATTTCGTCTGGAGTAACGCGGCATACGAATTTGGTCTGCTGCTGACGCAGGCATACACCCAGTACGGCTGGTGTACGGCCATTCGCGGAACGGAAAATGGCGGTAAAGTCGAAAACCTGCCGAACTTCACTTACCACTCGGATGCCGGAGATCTGCTCCAGCAGTGTCCGACGCAGGTGAACCTGACCGACGAGCGTGAAAAAGAGCTCAGCGATCTGGGCTTCCTGCCGCTGGTTCACTACAAAAACACCAACTACGCGGTGTTTATGGGTGCACAGACCACGCACAAGCCGAAAACCTATACCGACGCGGATGCGACTGCCAACGCCGCGATTTCGGCACGTCTGCCGTACACCATGGCCAGCAGCCGTATCGCTCAGTACCTGAAGGTGATGGGTCGTGACCGGATTGGTTCGAACCTGGATCCGAATGATGTTGAGAAAGATCTCAACACCTGGATTCACCAGTACGTGAACCCGAACGCTATCGGCAACGAAGCCAAAGCGCGTCACCCGCTGGTGGAAGCGAAAGTCACCGTTGAAGAGCAGGCCGGTCGTCCGGGTGCCTATTCTGCGGTTGCCTATCTTCGCCCGTGGTTACAGATGGAAGAACTGACGACTTCGCTTCGTATGGTCGCCAATATTCCGGGTTAATCCGATTCGGAGGCAGACCGCCTCCGAATGTTTTGAATTGAGCAGTCGATGAAAACACACCCTCAGCACACAGCGATGCCCCCGATGCTTGCGAACCTGGCCTGGCAGGAGCTGTTGGTATGCGCCAGGAACCAGTCGACGGCTCAATTCAAAGCACAACTGATCCGGCTGATTGCCGAGCTGGATCAAGCCGTGAGTGAACAGCTGTCGGCCGTCATTCAGCATGAACATTTTAAGCAGCTGGAAGCGTCCTGGCTCGGACTGGCTTCACTGACGGCACTGCCGGTCTCTCAACGCCGGGTCAAAATCAAACTGCTCGATCTGAGCTGGCACATGGTTTCGAGCGACCTCAATTACTCGTTCGATCTCAAACAGAGTGCGCTGTACAAAAAACTCTATGCCAAAGAGTTTGATACCGCAGGCGGGACGCCGTTTGGCATGGTGATGGTGGATCACAAAGTCACTTCCGATTACGGGGACGAGCTGGGTTACGACGATCTCTATACCCTGCAGTTGCTCTCCGAACTCGGCGAGCTGGCACTGTGTCCTGTGGTGATGGGCGTGGATGAACACTTTTTTGGTGACGATCAGAGCCGTCAGCTGCATGACAGTGCGAGAGCGGAGCGGATCGTCAACAGCCGTGATTTTGCCTCCTGGCAACTGCTGCGTGACAAACCATCTGCGCGCTTTCTGCATCTGGTGATGCCGGAATATCTGCAGCGTCCGCCTTATCAACAGTACCCCGCGGGCTTTCTGTTCAGTGAAATGCAGGGCCGCGATCAGGCGCTGTGGGGCAACAGTGCCTATCTGCTGACCAGCAATGTCATCCGGGAATTTGACCGCATCAGCTGGTTTGGTTTCCTGCGTTCATACGATGAGTTCGCCTCATTCGGCGCGATTGTGGCGTCGTCGGAGTCGGTTCAGGCCAAAGTCGATCTGTACAGCGAAGATGACGGCTTCTGGGCGCAACAGGGATTTATCCCGCTGACCAGTTTATACCTGAGCGGACACAAAGGCTTTTTCAGTAATCAGTCGGTCTGGCGTGCGCCGAATGAAGCGACGCGTCAGCTGGGCATGCTGCAGACGAATTTGATGGCGTGCCGGTTCGGTCACTACATCAAAGCGCAGATCCGGGATCAGATCGGCCGTTATGACAGCGCGGAAGACTGTAAGCGCAGCCTGGAGCGCTGGCTGCAGAATTACATCAGTGAAGTGGATTACGGCGAAGACTCGATCATGGCGCGTTATCCGCTCAAGTCCTGTCAGGTCCGGATAGAGGAATCGCCTCAGGACCGGACCCGTTATCTGTGTGAAATCATGCTCCAGCCGCAGTATCAGTACGAAATGATGGATGCCCAGGTGGTGCTGACTACCTCCGTATCTGGCCAGGATATCGGAGCGCGCCCATGAGCCTGATTGCCAAGCTGACGCAGCGCTGGAACGACGACATCGACAGTGTGCGTGATGCCATTGTCGACAACGTCTGCACGCTGATCTCCAGCCGCGCCCCTATCTGGCCGGCCGCTTACAGCAGCGGGGAGGGCACCATCACCAACCTGGGGATGCGTAATCTGGCCCGCTCGCAGAGTAAGTCGAACAGTGATGTGATCGCGGCAGAGATTGCCAGTCTGATCCGCCTGTATGAACCCCGTCTGAGTCAGGTTGAAATCGAGGTTCAGGAGAATAAATCGGTCCAGAACCAGCTGTGTTTTCGTCTCTCAGCGGTGGTGCATTCTGAGCTGGGTGAAGAAGCGATTGTGCTGGACTCCTTTTTGGATCTCAGCAGCAACAAACTAGATGTAAGGAAATCGAATCTTGTCTGATTCTCTGCTCTCGTATTTTGAACAGGAACTGCGTTTCATCCGGGATGAAGCCACTGAGTTTTCGGCGCGTCATCCGGGCGCGGCGCGTGCGCTCGGCATTCGCAAAGACAGCATCGATGATCCGCAAATCGCCCGTTTGGTGGAGAGCGTCGCGTTGCTGAACGGTCGTCTTCAGCAGCGACTGGATGATTCCTTTCCGGAGCTGACGGAAAGTCTGGTCCGTTTGTTGTTTCCCCATTATCTGCGCCCGGTGCCTTCCTATACCGTGCTGGATTTCGAGATTTCACCGGAAGCGAATGCTGTGCACCGGATTCCGGCAGGCACCGAGTTTGAGCTGGCGGATGAACAGGGCGAAAGTGCCATTTTTCGTTCCACCCAAACCGTCGCGCTGTTGCCGGTCACCATCCGCAGTGCAGAGGTGACCTTTGCGCCGTTTGAAATGGCTAAACCGGCAGGGGCAGAGCATGCCAAAGCGATGATCGAGCTGACCATCGCTGCGACGGATGAGGGCTGTGATCTGTCGGCGCTGGACATCGGTGAACTGAGGCTGCACCTCAAAGGGGACAGCCATTTTACCCTGCGTCTGTATGACCTGCTGTCTCAGGGCACGTCGCAAGTGCGGATCTGCAGTGCGGCGACCCGAACGGACACCCGGGTTGATCTGGGGCCGACGGCATTGCGTCCGGTGGGTTTTGATGCCGAAGATACCGTTCTGCCGTATCAGGCTGCCAGCTTTGGCGGCTTTAAGCTCCTGACCGAGTTTTTTATGTTTCCCGAGCGTTTTCACGGGTTCAGCATTGATGTGCGGGACGCATTGCAGCAGATCACGGGCAGTGAGTTCCGGGTGCAGATTTTTGTCGAAGAGCTGAGTGTCGAGCTGGCCCGGACCTTGAATGCCCAGCATTTTTCTCTGTTCTCGACGCCGCTGGTCAACCTGCACCAGCAAGCGTCGGAACCCTTGCAGATCGACTTTTTCCATAAACAGTACCCTGTCCATCTGGATGCCAGTCAGGGCAAAGTCCTGGAAGTGTTTTCCGTGGACGAAGTGCTCGATGTCACCGCGGGTGATCCGGTCAGCGTGCCGCAGATTTACAGCGAAAAATTTGACCGTGCGGAAACGGGGCTGCGTTGGCAGCTGGTGCAGAACTTTCATGAACGGGGCGTGCTCGACAGCAGCCTGAAAGTGGCAGATCCGGAACACTATCATGCGACGGGATCGCCACGCGTGTGGCAGGTCAGTGCCACGGCCACCGACGGCGTCCGGGCCGGTTCGCTGCCGGTCAACAGCCGCGTCACCTGCCGGGAGTCGCTGACGATTCCGGCGCGCATGCAGTTGCTGCGTCGTCCTGCACTGCCGGTCAGAAGCCGGGATGCGAATCAGAATGTGTGGGCGCTGCTGTGCCACCTGCATTTTAACTACCACGCCATTCTGGGGACGGAGAATCCGGCTGCGACGCTGAAAAACGTGTTCGATCTCTATAACCACAATCAGAGTGCACAAAATTATCTGTACATCGAGTCGGTGCAGAAAATAGAGCAGGAACAGGTCGTGGCCCCGATCCGGGTTTCAGGGAAAACCTGTTTTGCGTACGGCACCAAGATTACCGTGACCCTGGCACCGGGCAATGTGAACGGCGGGATCGCCTTGTTCAGCCGTCTGCTGGACCACTTTTTTGCTTACTTTGCCGGGTTCAACAGCTTCACGCAGGTCGATATTTGTCTGGAAGGCCAGGACGGGGTGTTTATGGCGTTTCCGAGGAGAACCGGATGCAAGAGTCTGCTGTAAACCGCCTGCTGAGCGGTCAGTTCAGCGTTGCACTGGAGAAGGCCTGGCAGGTGTTTAAGCATCAGGCGGCGCTGTCCGGCCGTCGTCCGGAGGTCCGTTTCAGTGCTGAGCTGTTACCGGCTTACTACCCCAGTGAAGTGACCGGAGTGGCCGTGAATGCGGTCTCGGATTACACCCTGAAGACGTCACTGCCGGCCTTGTCCGGCAGCCAGAGCACCATGCCCCGCGCCATGTTTAAAGAGGCGCTCAGCGCGAATTTTGATCTGGGGGAGCAGGCACCACTCGATTTTTTCGACGCCTTCAACAACCGCTATTTTCGCCTCTACTGCCAGGTCCAGCACAAGCATGATCTGACGGCCCAGATTGAAGAAGCGTCGTTCGACTGGAACCGTCATCGGCTGTCGGTGACCGGGATGCTGGCGAATCTGGCCGGACAAAGCGGCCATGAAAGTCCGATCCCGGCCAGCCATCTGATTCAGTATACCGGGCTGCTGGGGATGAAGCTGACTTGCCCGCTGGCACTGAAAGCCATGCTGGAAGATTACTTCTCGGCGGAATTTGCGATTGAGCGCAGCGCGCTGGAATACCTGCCGCTGACCCCCTGTTCCCTGACGCAGATCGGGCGGACCGGACAGAACCGGCAACTGGGTATGGGCGCGCTGGTCGGGAAAACCACGCCGATGGCCGGACAGAAACTGAAGATCAAAATCTGCCCGAGAGATTATGACCATTATCTGGCGATTCGCCATGACAAAGCCATGATCCGTGCGCTGGACCATCTGGTGCGCAGTTACATGGGGGTCAATACCAAGTACGCCCTGTATATGAAAGTGAACAGCGAGTATCTGCCGCGCGTGAGACTGTCCGGGCGCAGTGACAGCGCATTACGTATCGGCCAGTCGGCCTGGATGAATCATCAGACGGAGCACCGGCAGTTTGTCGAGATGCCACTGACGTTAAGTTAGGAAAACCCATGATCAATATCGAATTACAGAGTCTGGTCAAAAGGCTGACCCCGTTGCTGAAAAACGCGCTTGAAGCGGCAGCAGGCGAGTGCGTCAGTCGCGGCCATTTTTCCATCGAGCCACAACACTGGTTTTTGCATCTGCTGCAACAGTCCAAAGGCTGGGAAACCGCATTAAATCAGGCCTCGGTGGCCAAAGAAGCGTTGCTGGAAGGTCTGAACACCTATCTGTCCGGTCTGACGCGGGGCAATGATGCGTCACCATCCCTGTCGCCTGAGCTGGTGGAGCTGCTGAAAGATGCCTGGATGATTGCCTCACTCAATCAACAGCAACTGAGTGTCAATGAATTTCATTTGCTGATGGTGCTCAAGCAGCGCCGTGAGCAAGGCGCTTACAACGGCCTGCTCAGTCAGTGGGTCACCGTGCTGTCTTCGGAATGGCTGCGCAGCCAGTCGCTGGCGGTGAGCGCGCCCAGTGAGATGAACACCGGTGCGGTTTCCCAGACGGCCGCTGAGCATGGGGACACCGCGACACCGGCACTCGACAAATACTCACAAAACCTGACCGAAGCGGCGCGAAGTGGCCGTCTGGATCCGATCTCGGGTCGGGGTGATGAGATCCGCAAAGCGATCGATATCTTGTGCCGCCGCCGTCAGAACAGTCCGATTCTGGTCGGCGATCCGGGCGTGGGCAAAACGGCGATTGTTGAAGGTCTGGCACAGCAAATCGTTGACGGCAACGTGCCGCCGGCGCTGGCGAATGTGGAACTGCGCAGTCTGGATCTGTCGCTGCTGCAGGCCGGTGCCAGCATCAAAGGCGAGTTCGAAAACCGCCTGAAAGATGTCATCAATGAGATCAAACAATCCAGCACCCCGATCATCATGTTCATTGATGAAGCGCACACTCTGATTGGTGCCGGTGGGACTGCAGGCCAGAACGATGCGGCCAATATTCTCAAGCCTGCGCTGGCGCGCGGAGAGTTCCGTTCGCTCGCGGCGACCACCTGGGCCGAGTACAAACAGTATTTTGAATCCGATGCGGCACTGACCCGCCGTTTTCAGGTGGTGGCAGTCGGCGAGCCCAGCGAAGCCGATGCCGTGCACATGCTGCGCGGAGTGAAAAAGAGCTTGGAGCAGCACCATAACGTCAAGGTGATGCAGGAAGCGATCGATGCGGCGGTGTCCCTGTCGGTACGTTATCTGCCGGAGCGCAAACTGCCGGACAAAGCCATCAGCCTGCTCGACACCGCGTGCTCGCGGATTGGCCTGAGCCAGAGCGCGACGCCGCGTCAGATGGAATCCATTGCGGAGCAGATTCGCTATGCGGACAACGAAATTGAAACCCTGACGCATGAAGCGGCGCTGTGGTCGCTGGAGGATCCGCGTCTGCAGGAAGCGAAGCTGCGCCGTGAAACGCTGGCTGAGCAGCATGATGATATTGCCCGCCGCTGGGCGCAGGAATCTCAACTGGTGGAAGAAATTCTCGCGCTTCAGTCCGCTCTGGATACGCAGTTCCTGGCTGGCGAAGACCTGGAAGCCGGTAGTGAACGGGCGCAACTGGCCGAAAAAATGGCGCAGCTGCATGCCATTCAGGGCGAGCAGCCCCTGGTACTGCCGCAGGTCTCGCAGCAGACCATCGCCGAAGTGGTGGCGCTGTGGACGGGGATTCCGGTCGGCAACATGCTGAGCGCGGAAGTCGAGCGCCTGATGCATCTCGAATCTCAGATTGGTCAGCGGGTGATTGGTCAGGTGACGCCGATTGCGGAAATTGCTCAGGCGATTCGCATGGCCCGGGCCGGGCTGACTGATCCGCGTAAACCGGTCGGCGTCTTTCTGATGTGCGGCCCGAGCGGGGTGGGTAAAACCGAAACCGCGCTGGCGCTGACGGATCTGTTGTACGGCGGTGAGCGCAACATCACCACCATCAATATGACCGAGTTCAAAGAGGAACATAAAGTGTCGATGCTGCTGGGTTCACCGGCCGGTTATGTCGGATACGGCAAAGGCGGTGTGCTCACAGAAGCGGTGCGTAAAAATCCGTACTCCGTACTGCTGCTGGATGAGATGGAAAAAGCGCACCCTGGGGTGCACGACATCTTTTATCAGATCTTCGATAAAGGGACGATCTCCGACAGTGAAGGCCGCGAAATCGATTTTCGTAACACCATCATCATCATGACGTCGAATGCCGCCGATGGCGCAGTTGTTCATGCGTGCCAGGATGGTCGTCCTTCGGTCCCGGAACTGACGCAGACGATTTTCCCGGAGCTGCAGAAGTTCTTCAAACCGGCGTTTCTGGGCCGGGCGACCATCGTGCCTTATTTCCCGCTCAATGATGAGGAAATGGCGCAGATTTCAACCCTGTCCCTGAACCGCATCCGCAAACGCGTCGCGGCACATTACGGTGCCAGCTTTGAATACCATCCGGACGTGGTGCAACTGCTGGTCGCGCTGAATCAGTCTCCGGAAACCGGTGCCCGTGCGGTTGAGCAACTGATCAACCGGCAACTGATGCCGGAACTGGCGAATCAGTGCATCGTGCGCATGAGCGAAAGCAAGCCGGTCAAAGCGGTGCGGGTCGATGTCGAAGACGGCCGGTTCCGGATTCAGATTGACTGATCACCAGCGGGTTACCCGGGTAACCCGCGCTCAGCTGCAATCACCAGATAACAATCACCAGAAAGCAAGCACCAGATAACAAGAACCAAAACACCAATTGTTGCCGCACCAGATGCCAGACGTCTGATTAATTGAGCAACGCATACGACGAGTAGATGACATGACACATTCAGTTTTTTCGCAGACACAACTGGCGTGGATACGCCGGCATCTGAAAGTGGCCGTGATTCATGGGGGCGACAAAACGCAAACCGGTAGTTTTATTTTTGAAAACCTGAGCCCGCGTTCAACCAAAACCTATGCACCGGTCGCCCATGATATTGCTCAGGCGCTTTCGGAATCCGGCTTTTGTCATGTTGAAGTGCTTGCGGAAGACATTCATCTGGCTCAGCAATTGCGTGAAAAAAGCATTGATCTGGTGATCACCAACAGTGGCGGCCTGCAAGGGTTTGACTCGATGTGTCATCTGCCTTCCATGCTGGAGATGCTGGGCGTGCCGTACGTCGGGCATTCCCCGATGACCGCCGGGATTCTCGATAACAAACATCTGTTCAAGCATGAGATCAAAGCGGCCGGGCTACCGACGGCGCCGTTTGTCACTGTCGGCATTGATGAAAGCTTCGATGACCCGGGCAAGCAGTCCGCCATTGATGAGATTGCGGCGGGCTTTCACGAGGGATTTATCGTCAAGCCGGTCTCGGGGCGCGCTTCGGTTCATGTCTACCCGGTGTTTGACCGTCGTGAGCTGGCTTCGGTGGTGGAAAAAGTCCGTCTGGCAACCAACAACACGGTGATGATTGAACCGTTTCTCGGCGGACGCGAGTTTGTGGTCGCGGTCGCCGGAGAGTTCGTCTTTAAAGACGGCAGGCTGATGCAGTCGACGACGCCGCTGGCGTTTTCGATCACCGAGCGTTTGCTCGACGCGGACGAGCCGATTTTCACGTCGATGGACGTCAAACCGATCACGCAGGACCGTCTGGTGGCGGTCGACGAAGAGCCGCTGCGCGGTCAGTTGGCGGCAATTGGTCAGAAGATTTACCGCCAGCTTGGCTTGCAGACGCTGGTCCGGGTGGATTTACGCATGGACAAGCAGGGCAATCTGTATGTGCTGGAAACCAATCCGAAACCTGATCTGAAGCGCCCGGCAGGGAACCAGGTCAGTCTGGTCTGCCATGATCTGGCGCGTGAGGGGATGAGTTATACGGATCTGGTTCAGTCGCTGGTGTTCAACCGCCTGTCTTTCCTGAAAGCCAGACGTCCGCTGGCGCTGGCCCATTGTCTGACGGCGCAGTTTGATGCGCTGGCCGATGTTCAGGGGTGATGATTGAACGCGATGAAGCAATACAGCCGACTGCTGCTCGGTGCACTGCTGGTGGTTTTGTCTCTGTCACTGATTTGGGTGGTTGGTTACGCACAGGCGCAGAAAAGTTATCAGCAGCAAAGCCGCGATGCGATTCTGGCCCAGACGGAAGCGGCAAGAATCGGTATCGAGCAGATCCTGAGCTCGGGCGTGCCGCTGCACGAGATTGCCGGGCTGGAAAAAGTGCTGGCGCCGATTGCGCAGTCGGATGCCTCGGTCGTGGATTTACGGGTCGTGTCGGGTCAGCAGGCGTTGTATCGCTACACCACCGAGCAGATGGAAGGCAGTCTGGTGAGCATTCCGCTCAACAATAAATTTGCGCAGGCGGGCGTGCTGGAAATTCTGCTCAGCAATGACGAGACCGAAAAAGTCATCGATGCACACTTTCAGCCCATGTTGCTGTTGGTGGCATTGCTGGCCGGGCTGTTTGTCTGGCGGGTGCTGCGCAGCATCCGTCCGAACCGCTATCTGACGGCCTTTGGTCTGGTGTTTGCGGTGATGTCGCTCAGTGTGATCCTTATGGTGGGCGTGCTCTATCAGTCGGGGCTGCAGCATAAAGCAGACTCGATGGCCAACATCGTGACGCAGCGACTGGCGCCTGTCCTCCGGCTGGGGATCAGCCCGCATCAGGTCAGCGGGATGGATACCATGCTGGACAGCTTTCGTCAGTCCAATCCGGAAGTCTCCCGCATCACGGTCACGCACAATGAGGTCATGATTGCCCGCAGCCAGAGCCCGTCAGACATGCTGTCGGCGGAGGGGATGGCGCAGTTTTCGGTGGCAGATCACCGGGACAATCTGGTGACCATCGCATTTTACCCGAAGGCAATACTGGCTCAGCTGGCGCACATCCTGAAAAATTTCGCCATCCTGTTCGCCGGGTGTGCCCTGATTTGTTTTGCGTTTGTCCGGCTGCTCAGTCACGCCGGGACACAGTCGCGCAGCGAGCAGGTGCTGGCAAAAATCAAGCCCTTGCTGCTGGTGACGGTGCTGATGGAAGCGCTGATGGCGCCGGTATTACCGCAGTACCTGTCTGAGATTGCAGTGCAGAACGGCGGCACAGCGAGCTGGTCGTCGTATTTCTTCACGCTGTATTTTGTCGGATTTGCAGCCATGTTATTGCCGGCAGCACGTATGGTGGACCTGTTTGATATCCGCCGCGTGCTGAACGCAGGGATCGCCTGTTCCGCGGTCGGCTGTCTGATGCTGGCCTTTGACGTGCAGCTGTGGTCTGTGCTTGCCGCCCGGCTGATTTCCGGCATGGGCCAGGCGATGATTTTTATTGCCGCGCAGGGGTATCTGCTGCGGTTCAGTGACCAAACCAACAAAACCCGGGCCGCCGGCATCATCGTTTTTTGTTTTAACGCCGGCTTTATTGCCGGAGCGGCAATCGGGGCCTTGCTGGCAGAATCGCTGGGTGTTCAGGGGATCTTTCTGCTTTCAGCGGCGGTCGGGGTGTTGATGTTCCTGTTCGCCCTGAGCCTGCCGTCTATTTCTCACAAGACAGGTTCTCAGAAGACAGGGTCTCAGAAGACAGGGCGCCAGTATCCAGGGCACAGCGCCACGCCGTCTCACGGCTCACTGGCCGAGAACCTGCGGGTCATGGTGCAGGACTCGGTGGCGCTGATCCGCGTGCCGTCTTTCGTCCGGACCATGCTGCTGGTCGGGATTCCGACCAAGATGATGCTGACCGGCGTGGTGTCGTTTGCAGTGCCGATTTTGCTCTCAAAGCAGGGCGTGGCGAAAGAGAGTATCGGCCAGGTGCTGATGGCTTACGCCTTTGCTGTTTTGTTTGTCAGCGGGAAGGTTTCCCCGCTGATTGACCGGATGGGTTCGGCGAAATGGGCCTTGTGTCTGGGCAATGGCGTTGCTGCCGTGTCTTTGGTGGTGCTGGCGTCAGCATTCTCGTTTGAAAATATCACCGCGCTGGTGGCAACCGCCACGGCTGCAATGCTGATCATGGGCGTCTCGCATGGCCTGATCAACGCACCGGTGGTCACGCATGTGGTGTCGGTGGCCGGAGAAAGCAACGCTAACGCCGTGGCATCGACCTACCGCTTTCTCGAGCGGATCGGGCATGTGGCGGGGGCCGTTGTTGTCGGTACGCTGCTGGCGCAGTTCGGCCAACTGGCAGCCTTCTGGAGTCTGGCGGCATTCTTTGCGCTGGCCGGGTTACTGATGTGGGGTGCTGACCGCACACCGACGCAGGAGGCGACCGCATGATCAGACCGTTAATTTTGATCGCCGGGATGTTGTTTTCCGCACTGGGGTGGGCGCAGTGGCCGCAGTGGCCGCAGTGGCTGGGTGAGCAGCTGAATGAGCAACATCAGCAGCGCTGGGAGATTGAAGCCGGAGCCGATTCGGTCACGTTCACACCGCGCGGTGTGCATCCGCAGGTATGGGTGCTGATGTCGCGCAAGGCCAGCGCTTACGACACCGCACTGTCTTCCTTACTGACGACGTTTCGCCGTGACCTGCCCAGCGCCTCGTTCCGGGTGTTTGTGCTGCCGCAGGAGCCATCAGAACTGGAACGCTGGACAAAGCGCGCGGAGCAGGAAGCTAGCCTGATTTACAGTGTTGGCTCCCAGGCCACTGCGTCCCTGTACCGAGTCTATGCCGGAGGCAAATTGCCGGTGGTTTCGGTGAACGCGAAAGATCCGGTATTGCTCGGGCTGTCCGACGGGTATGCCAGCAGCGGGAACAACTTTGCGTTTACGTCGCTCAATTTACCCGCGGATATCACGTTCAGCTTTTTGCGCCGTTTTCGTCCGCAACTGACTCAGATTGGCGTGCTGTACGCCAGCGCGAACACCAGCGCCTATCTGACTCAGTATCTGCCGCTGAAAACGGAAGCCGAACGCCGGGGCGTCCGGGTGTTCCCGATTGAGGTGGATGAAAGTCACCCTGATCAGGGGCTGGAAAAAGTCCTGAAAAAACAGGTAGCCGACATGAGAAAACAGGACGAACACCTGGCGCAATCGCTGCTGTGGTTGACCGGCAGTTCGAGCCTGCTGGAGCGGATCGGTGCGATCAACGCTCATTCCGGGGGCTTACCCCTGCTGACGGCGGTGCCGGATGCGGTGAACGGTTCGGCGCAGAGCGCCCTGATGTCCGTGGGCGTCGGGTTTGAAAACAATGCGCATCAGGCCGCGCTGTACGGGATCCGCATTCTTCGGGATCACACACAGCCTGCTGCGTTGCCGGTCGGTGTTCTGTCACCGCCGGACATTTCGATCAGTTTCAGACAGGCGGAACGGGTCCAGACACCGGTGCCCTTTGTCCTGATTGAAATGGCGAGTGATATCTACGCCCGCGACGGCAGCAGCGTGCGGGCAGCTGGCATGAGTATGGAGAATCCGCAGCCATGAATGACCGATTTTGGAGCACCCTGATGGGGCTGTGTGTGTTCAACCTGTTGGTGATCAGTCTGTGTGTATTCAGTCCCGGCTCGCTGGCATACAACCGCCCGGAGCGGCTGTTACTGGCGACGCAGTCGTGGTTCCCTTACCAGTATCAGGAAAACGGGGTGATGAAAGGGCCGGGGATCGAGAAAGTGAAGTGTGTGATGCGTGTGATGGCGCAGCCCTATCAACTGACGATGACTTCCTGGGACCGGGCACAGCTGCAAACGGAAGTCGGCTCTCAGCACGGATTTTTCCTGGCGTCCCATAACAGCAAGCGCGATGAGTACGCAGTGTCTTCTGAACCGCTGGCTGAGCAGAAGTGGAGCTGGTTTTCTTTGTCTGATTCCGTCGAATTCAACAGCTCGATGTTTAAGTCGCAGGTGGAAGTGGCGGCGTTGTTCGGTTCCAACAAATGGTACTGGCTGCAGAAGAATGGCTATCAGGTCACCAAAAAGCCGCGCACACCGGAAGCCTTGCTGGCACTGATGCTCAACGGCGATGTTGGCGCCATCCTCGGCAACGATGCCGTGATTGAACAGACCATTCAGAAAATGGGCATCAGTTACCGGGCAATCACCCGGACCCGGGTGAAGTCGCAGCCGCTGGGCGTCTACTTCTCCAAAGCATTTATTCAACAGTATCCCCGTTTTCTGACGGAGTTTAACCTCGCTGCCAGCCAGTGTCGTTAAGCGGCGTCGCGGAATTAAAGCAAAGGTAAATCATATGCCGCTATCAATCAGAATTATCAGTTCTCCGGACGGCGAAAGTATTGCGCAGTGGAATCAGGCTTTTCCTGAGGAAGGGGGTGATATCGGCCGTTCATTCGGCGCGACGATGCAGCTCAGCGATGCCACCCGGGAAGTGTCGGGGACGCACGCGATCATCCGCAAGACGTCGCGTGGTTATCAGATTGCCGACAACAGCACGAACGGGGTGTTTATCAATGGTTCAGACGAGCCGCTGGGGAAAGGCAATCAGTCCACCCTCAGTGATGGTGATGTGCTGGACATCGGCCGTTATCGCCTGCTGGTGTCGTGTTTTATTCCGGAAAAAGCCAAAGCACAGCCGTTACAGGAGGCCGCAGCCCAGTCTCCTTTTGGGGATGATCCGTTCCGGACAGAGTCGGTTGCCGCTGCGCCGGTTCAGGCGGTTGAGCCGGAAGAACCTGAACTGACCCGCTCGGATTTTGACGTTGTCGATGACGATCCGTTCCTGAGCGAGGATGTCACCCGGGAACGTCAGCGGCTCAGTCTCGATCTGGAATTTCAGACCGAAGAAGACGACCCACTGGCCGAGGATATTTATCAGACGGCATGGCCTCAGACTGCATTGCAGGCGCAGAACCCGCAGGCTTCTCCGTTTGCTTCGCAGCCGGTTCATTATGCGCTGACGGAATACCGCCAGCATGAGCAACGCTTGCAGCAACAGACCGACAAGGCGCTGGAAATGGCGCTGACCCGTTTGCTGGCGGATATCTCGCCGCAGGCAATGGAGTCGATGTTCGACGATCTCTCCGGTTCCGGCTTCTGGCCGCGTAAACCCAAGCACTGGGAGATGTACAAGCGTTATTTTTCGCGTCAGGTCGAGAACCGGGACTGGCAGGTGAAGTTCCACGCCTATTTTCAGGACGCACTACGTCTGCAACGCAACCTGGAAGGAGAGAAATCATGATGCGCAAGCTGAGCCTGCGGATGCTGCCCCTGATGTTGCTGTCCCTGATGGTGTCGGGATGCAGCCTCTGGAGTGAGGACCTGACGGCGCCGCAGCTGGTGGTGAATATCCGGGCGGCGTCAAACATTAACCCGAATGTGGATGGTAAGCCGTCACCGGTCGAGTTGCGCCTGTATCAGCTGACCGACAGCCAGGCCTTCAATCAGGCGGATTTCCTTCAGATTTACAACGATGAACAGGGCGTCCTGAAAGCGGAGCTGTTGCTGACGCGTCAGCTGTCCAGCGTCTTGCAGGGCGAAAGTCGTCAGGAAGTGCTGCCGCTGGCCGCAGAAACCAAATACATCGGCGTGATTGCCGGTTTTGCGGATTACCGTGAAGCGAAAAACAAGGTGATTTACAAGCCGCTGGTGGTCAGCTCGGCGGCCATCAACATCGACATTGACGGCATCAACCTGTCTGTATCGGGTGAAGAGGAAGACTAATGGATAACAATAAAGTCGTCTGGAGTGAGGGGATGTTCCTTTCTCCGCAACATTTTCAGCAGCAAGAGCGCTATATCGAGCATTTTGCCCGTGAGTTTGCCGGGCAGATCAGCCCGCAGTCTTTTGGTCTGACACAACTGGCGCTGGACCGGTCGCTGCTGAGCATCGGGAAAGTTTCGGTGCGCCGTGCGCGCGGCATTTTCCCGGACGGGACTCCGTTTGATATTCAGCAGTCGCTGGTCCTCGATGTCGCCAAAAATACCAGCCACAAAAAAGTTTATCTGGCCCTGCCGGTGACGCGTCCCGGTGCGGTCGATGTCGGTGAGGACCGCCGCCTGCGCCACAGTGCCAGCGAACATCCGGTGTTTGATACCAGCCGTGAGCACAGCGATCCGGTGCCGCTTGAACTGGCGACCCTGAATATCGAACTCAAGCTGGAAGGCGATGAGCTGCAGGATTACACCCTGATTGCGGTCGCGGAAATCAGCGAACACAAATCGGAGGGAGCCGTGGTGTTGAATCAGGCGTTCATTCCGCAGAGTCTGCACTTTGGGGTGTCCAGCTATCTGAAAGACTGCGTCGCCGACGTGTTTGCACAGGTGCAGTACCGGGCGCGGGCGATTTCGGCCCGCTTGCAGGCAGAAACCAGCAGTAAGAGTTATCAGGCGCTGATGCGTGATTACCTGTGGCTTCAGGTGCTGGGGACCTGGATGCCGAAGCTGGAGCAGTGGAACAGCGACGGCACGCTGCTGACCCGTCATCTGTATCTGGAATGCGCGTCGATGGCCGGGCAGATGCAGGGGCTGGAAGGCAAGATGCCGAAGTCGTTTCCGCTCTGGAATCAGCATGATCTCTACGGGATTTTCTCTGCGGTATTTTCGGAATTACTGGTGCTGCTGCGCGAAGTACAGATTGATAACGTGACCACGCTGAAGTGGGATCGCCAGCTGTTCGTGACCCGTCGCCTGCTGCGAACGCTGGTTCAGGACCGCAGTCTGTACCATCAGGGACGCTTTATTCTGGTGGCGACATCGTCGATCGGTGCCGCGCGGCTGGGCGAAGAGTTTCCCCGTGCCACCAAACTGGCCGGAAACAGTGACATTGCCGGTCTGGTGCGCAACGCCTTATCCGGGGTGGCACTGCGTCATTTGCCGTACGCGCCGTCTGAGCTGAAGTCCCGTCATGATGCGGCTTATTTTGAAGTCGATACCAAGTCGGAACTGTGGCAGTCGCTGGTCAAAAAAGATGAAGCGATTGCGCTCCATATCGACGAGCGCATTGAAGACATCCACGTTGAATTTCATGTGATCAGGTAGGTCGTTGTGGCAGGACTTTTTAACGAAGAACCCACGGTTCAGATCCGCCGCGTCGCGGACAATCCGGCACGAACGCAGCGCGTGGCCAAAACCAGTCAGGCAGACATCTCCGGCACGGAACGTCTGATTGAAAGCTTTGCGGTGTACGGCAGCCCGTTACTCAATGCTGCGACGGAGCTGCTGGGAATTCTGGTGACGGTACCGCGTCAGGGTTCGCCGCGCGATATCGACCGGTTCCGTCAGAAACTGCTGGATGCCATTGCGCTGTTCCGTCAGCGCGGGCTGTATCTGGAATATCACCCGAGCATCATTGATAAAAGCTGCTTTGTGCTCTGCGCCGCCTTTGATGAGGCCATTCTCTACACCTCGTGGGGAGAGCGGGCACGCTGGGAGAATCATTCGCTGCTCAGCAAAGTGTTTTCCCAGCGCAATGGCGGGGAAGCCTTTTTCGCGCTGCTGGAGAAAGCCAGTCAGCAACCGGGCAAACTGGTTGATTTTATCGAGTTGCAGTACGTGTTGCTGATGCTCGGTTTCAAAGGCCGTTACCGCCATGATGACGAAAGTCCGCTGCACGAAATCAAATCTGACGTGTATGCCCTGATCCGTCATTACCGTAGTGAAAGTGCGCTGCCGGTGCCCCGGACGCCGGAGCTGCTCGAAGACAAACAGCCATGGCGCATGCTGAGCATGGGGAAAACCCTGGGACTGGCGACGCTGATTGCTGCGGCGGGCTATGGTGCGTCTGAATACTGGTACTACAACCGCAGCCAGCCAATTCTGGAGCAGTTCAGTACCATTGATATGTCCGGCGTGAATCTCAAGCGGTCGGAACAGGAACTGGTTTATCTCAGTACGGATGAAGACATTGGCCGTGCCCCGCCGGATCTGACGGCCAGTGCCGCCAAACCGGAGAAAGAGACGGCCCAGCAGTGGGAAATTGTGCTGGCGGTGTTTTCCCGTGCGGATGATGCGGTGCGTCTTGCATCCGAGCTGAAACAGGGCGGATACGATTCGTTTACCCGCGAAACATCCCACGGCATCGAGCTGTTCATTCGCGCCGGCGACAATCTGGCGGCGATCCGGAAGCTGAAGAATGAGCTCAATGTTCGCCTGGATCTCAACGCGACGATAAGAAGAGCGCAGAAATAAGATGATCAAGAAAATACTCGCATTGATACTGGCTGTCGTGATGGTTGCCGTGTGCACCGCGCTCTGGCTGTGGCTGCCGGAGACGGCACCGCAGTGGCTGAAGTGGGTCGCCCTGGCGGTGACCTTCCTGATGATCGGGCTGGTGAGCTTCTGGTGGTGGAAACAGGCCCGCAATGTACCGCAGGATCAGGCGCTGCACGACCAGCAGGTGCTGCTGAAACAGGACACCAGCGTGATCCAGCAACTCTTCCGCCTGGCGACGAAGAAAATTCGCGGCCACGGCCGGAATAAGCTGGAAAGTGTGTACAGCCTGCCGTGGTATCTGTTGCTGGGCGGTGAGAAAGACGCCAAAAGCGCCATGCTGCTGCAAAACGGTTTTGAGCCGGTGACGGAGCGTCATCTGGAAGACAGCGATACCGAGCAGTATCTGCGGTTCTGGAGTAACGACCATGCGGTGGTGATCGAAGCCGGTCACCGCATTTTCGACAGCGAAGGGGTTGACGAAGCTTTGTGGCAGGTGCTGGCTCAGCAATTGCTGAAGTACCGGCCCCGTCAGGGACTGAACGGGATCGTGACCGTGATTGGCTGCGACCGTCTACTTAAAGGTGATCGCAAAGCCCGTCAGAAGCTGGCCAGTATTTATCAGGAAGCGGCGCTGTCGATGGGCGGCGCGCTCAACATTCATTTGCCGGTCTATAGTGTCTTTTCCAAAGCGGACGCGATTGCCGACTTTATCGAATTCTTCGAAGGATTTTCCGGCTGTGATGTTGAGAACCCGTTTGGCGTGACATTCGCCTGTGATGCCGATCGTCGTTACAACAAGCATGATTTTGAACTGCAAGGCAAAGCGCTGCTGAAAACGCTGGCGGAACAGCAGTTTGAACTGCTGCGGAATATCAGCAGCGAGAAGTCCGGTTCCGTGATTGCGCTGCCTTATCAGCTGCGGATTTTCTTTGAGCGGGTCAATGAACTGCTGACCGACATCGGCCGTGAGAACCGGGTGCGTGAAGCGGTCTGGATTCGCGGTGCTTACCTGCTTTCATCCGGACAGAAAGGGGCGGAACACGACCTGCTGACTCAGGTTGTGGCCGAACGTGCCGAGTTCAACTCGCAGAGCACCCGGGAGCAGCTGCCGGGCCGTCGCAGTTTCTTTACCTCGCGCTTGTTCCGGAATGTGATTTTGCCGGAGAGAACTATTACCGGGGTGAATGAATGGCGTCATACCGGTTATCTGGCGTTCCGTTCACTGGTCGTTGTGGCTGTCGTCGGGGTGTTGTCTGCGGCGGGTCTGGTCCTGAAAGACAACTGGAATCAGGATGAGCGGTGGCGCGCCGACGCGATGACTCAGCTGCGTTTATACGGCAGTGACCTGCAGCGTCTGGAAAAGAACTACGCCATGGCAGATATGATCGCCGTGCTGAATGAACTGAGGACGGTGGCCGTAGAAGGCATCCAGCCGAAAGCTTGGTATCAGCGGGTCAGTATCAAACAGGGCGATACTGCGGCCCGTATTTACCGGACTTATCAGGAGCAGCTGAACCTGATCCTGCTGCCGAAGCTGGAAGAGCTGATCAGCAGCGAGCTGTATGTCTACGTGAACCTCGGCAACCCGAGCAAAATTTTTGAGATCCTGCGTTACTACCAGATGCTGTTTGACCGTCAGCAGCTCGATATTGAGGGCATGCAGACCTATCTGCTGGATAACCTGAAAGATCAGGGCAATGTGTCTTCAGACGATATCAATACGCTGTCTCTGCTGATTGAAGATCTGTTCAACAGTGATTACGACCAGCGTCTGGCGCCGAACGATGAGCTGATTGCCGTCGCGACCAACAATCTGGAAGGGCTGTCGCCTGAGCGCCTGATCTATGCCCGGATTAAAAGCCTGCCGGAATACCGAGCTCAGGTGGATATCCGCCGCCAGCTGGGGGAGAAATTCGACAGCATGTTCGCTTTCTCTGACGGTTTTCACGGTTATCTGATCCCGGAAATCTTTACCAAACAGGGATACAGCCAGATCGATCTGAGCGCCAAGTCTGAGCTGCTGCGTCGGCAACTGAGCGAGTTCAAAGCGATTCAGGGGGATATGTCCGGTGCGTCAATCACAGAGCTGACCGATCTGAGCAAACAGATTCAGCGACTCTATTTCGCAGATTACATCTATTACTGGAAAGATCTGATCAACAACATCCATATCCGCCAGTTCAACAGCCCGGTGGAATTCGCCTATGCGCTTCGCAGTGCGCGTGAACCGGCGACCAGCCCGGTTCTGGATGTGCTGGACGCTGTGGTGGTCAACACCACGCTGGCCGTTGAAGAGCAGCCCGATACCAAAGGCAATGCGCGGGTGGCTAGTCAGCTGGGGCTGAAGAAGGCGGCCAAAGGTCTGCGTAAGGCGGACAAACTCAACCGTGCCGTCGGCGAGAAGCTGCTGCGTTTGCAGCCTTCGTTTGTGGTGAATGAGGCTTTCCTGTCGTTTGCCAATTATGTCAACGGCAGCGGTAAAGCCGGGGATGCCGTGCCGCTCGATGGTCTGATTGAACAGTTTGACGGGCTCAACACCTACTATGACTCGGCGCTGTCCAGTGCCAATCCGGGCAAGGCATTCCACGGTTATGCACTGGCGCATGCGGAAGGCAGTCAGGATGCGATTGTGGCCTTCCAGCGACTGGGCAGCAAAGCGCCGGGACCGGTTGCCGAGTGGACCAAAAACATCAGCGCTCAGGCGTGGCATCAGGTGGTGACCGGCAGCGCGGGTTATCTGAACAAGCAGTGGGACGAACAGGTGTATCAGTTCTACGTAGCTGCCATTGAAGGCCGCTTCCCGTTCGCACTGCAGGGGCGGGGCGAAGTGAATCTGAACGATTTTGCGCTGTTCTTCAAACCGCAGGGGCGGGTGGAGCAGTTCGTGGATCAGTTCCTCAAGCCGTTTGTCTACTGGGATAACGGCGCTCTGAAGCTGCACGAAGTGGATGGCGAGACACTGCCGATCAGCCAGAACAGCCGTCAGCAGCTGCAACGGGCACAGAAACTGAGCAAAACGTTCTTTGGCCCGACCGGTCAGGAACTGGCGCTGAAACTGAGTCTGAAAGCCAGCTCGATGAGCACGGATGTCACCGAGTTTCAGCTGCGCGAAGCCGAAAGCGTGTTCACTTATAAACACGGCCCACGGGTCTGGCGTGAGGTGGACTGGCCGACCACCGGGGTCGACGGGTATCTGAGCGCGAATTTCTATAAAGGCGATAACCGGGTGGCGACACAGTCGTACACCGGGCAGTGGGCGCTGTTCCGGGCACTGTTTGACGGGGACAGCAGCGCGACGGCGAGCCGTCTGGTGCGCAAGCTGAATTACAAGATCAGTGAGAACAATATCGTGCTGGATTACACCTTGCGTGATTCCGGCCAGACGCTGGATAAATCTCTGTTCACGCACTTTAACCTGCCGAAGCAGTTGTGATGAATGCGGTTGAAAGAACGCTGAGACATGCCGGGTCTTCTGGTGAAACAGAAACTTACGTGAAGCGCTATGCGTTACCGGAAGCCATGTGGCAGGAATGGACGGCACTGAATGAGTGCCGCGGACCCGGCATACAGCGTGTAATTTCAATCGATCCGGACGCGCAGATGTTAACGCTGGCTTTTGATCCCGATGCGGTGCCGCTGAGTACGTTCGGCGAAGCGGATCTGGGGCTGTTTATGAAAGTTTTGCCCGCGATCGTGTCAGTGATTCAGCACTGTCACGGTCGGGGCTGGGTACACGGGGACATCAAGCCCTCGAACATACTTTATGTTCCCGCAACACAAACGATTCGATTGATCGATTTCGGTGCAAGTCATCGTATCGGCACTTCCCGGGAAGCGCTCTCTGAGTGGCAGGCGACACCCATGTTCGCCTCGCCGCAGCAGATGAATGGGGAAGGGCTGGTGCACACGGGAGATGACTGGTACGCGCTGATGAAAATCATCGATCAGGTCATGCCTTTGGTGCATGACCGCTTTTTACTCCGGACGATTCGGGGCGTCCGGGCCGGTGTTGTAGCCGATTTTCAATATTCTGAGAGAACAACAATATGATAGATGATTTACAAAATGCGACTTCCTTAGGCAAAACCATCTACGACCAGGCGACGACCGGTGAGTATAACGGCGTCGCCATCGGAGACAGCGCGTTTGATTTCACGACCGGGGTGTTTGACAACTCGCCGCTCGGTCAGGCCATTGATATTCCGGTAGAAAAAATTGAGCTGGGTTTCAGCAAATTAGAAAAAACCAGAGCGGTGGAAGAGGTCAAGCAGAAGTTCCACATGTACGTCAGCCAGAAAACAGCCAACAGCGTCTCTGCGTTTACCACGCCGAGTGTGCTGGCTGCGGACCGGCGTTCACAGCTGCAGGGCAAGACAGGTCAGGCCTGGCTGACCGGCGCACAGCAAATCTATGCCAAGCATCAGGGAGAGCGCCTCTACAAAATGCAGCGTAAAGCCCAGGATATGGCCCGCTCGCTGAAGAAGAATCCGATGAAACTGGCGAAAGTACCGCTGAGCGTGGTACCGCTCGGTGAGATCGCCAAACTGGGCATCAAAGCCGGAGAGTACGCGGTCGGTAAATTCACCGCGAAACGCCGTGCGCGGAAAAAGGGTGAGTATACCTCGGGCAACAATCAGGTGCTGGAAGCCAAACTGGGCAAGCAGGAGTACAACCGTAAAAAGGCCAAATGGCAGGCAAAAGACATTGCTGACCTGGGGCCGCAGATTCAGCGTAACCTGTATAAGCTGAAACAGTCGGTGGAGATTCTGAACGCACGGAAAGAGCAGATGAACCTGAGCAGTCAGAAGTATCTGCAGGATCCGTCCAATGCAGCCGCTTTGGGTGCTCTGGTGAAAAGCCGGGAAGATGCGGCGATGAGTCTGTATGAAGTGAAGCACTACGTTGAAAAGATAACGGCCATGTGTAAAGCCATGGAAGCGACCGCCTTTACAATCGGTGCTTATATGGAAGGTCTGGATCAGATCACGGATCAGTCTGAAAAAGACATCCTGAACACCTTCTGATGAAAGAACAAAGGCCGTGAGGAATCACGGCCTTTCTGTTTGTTGTTAGCTTTAGCGCTGATAACGCTTCCGGTACTCCAGCGGGGTCATGTCGTTGGACTTTTTAAACAACTCCCTGAAGTAGCGGACGTCTTCGTATCCGACTTCACGACTGATGTCCTCAATGGTTTGCTTGGTCTTCTCCAGCTTGTCTTTTGCGATGGATAAACGGATCTGCTGAATATACTGAATCGGCGTCTGCCCCGTGGCCAGTTTAAAGCGACGTTTCATCTGCCGTTCACTCAGGTGAACCCGTTGACTCAGCACATTGACCGAAAATTCAAGTGTCGGGCTGCTGTGCATCCAGTCCTGCAATTGATGAATCAGCGTATCGTTGTGCTGGCGATAGGGGATGAAGTTCGCCAGCGCTTTCTGCTGAACCTGATCGGTATCACCAAAGACAAACTGATGGCAGCTTTCACGGATCGTCAGGCCAAAAACCTGCTCGACGATCAGCATCATCACATCACTATAGCCACTGATCCCCGACGTACAGTAACGCTTGTGATCACAGGTCACGCGTCGATCCACCTGCAATCGGGTGTTTGGAAACATATCGCGAAACAGATTGGCAAAGTGCCAGTGCGTGGTGGCGGTCCGGTTTTCCAGCATTTTTGCTTTGGCCAGCACAAACGCCCCGGAACAGATCGACACGATCGGAATGTCGTGCGACTCAAATTGTTTCAGCCAGTCCAGGGTGGCATCTTCCAGCGTCTCTAAGTTGGTGTCCGGAAAACCGAGGGAGCCGACCAACAGGATATCGGTCTGTCTGACTTTTTCGATGTCGATGGTCGGAGAGACAATGACGCCGCCAAGTCCCCGGATAGGCTGGTTGTCCTGAGTGACAATGTGTATGACCGGCTCAGGTGCGCCGGCAAGCTGCGCAGCAACAGACAAAACTTCAATGGGCCCGGAAATCGATGTTGTGGGTGCATCAGCGAAAGCCAGGGCGGTGAGTGTTATTGTTTTTCTTTCCACAGGATACCTTGTCAAATGAGAGAAACCCTATGCCTTCCTGCCGTGAAATCCCGGCGGTGCAGCAAGGAAAAAGCCCTTCAGCGTGCATTTCTTCCCATCATTGTTGAAGCAAAGGGTGAATGGCGGAGCATGACAACACACGAATTTCCCGCTTTCAGGTCACATTTTGCATAGATATGTCCGGAAGATGACTCATCACGACAATGAATTGTTCTACACGAAAATCTGAAAGTTGAACCTGAAATATCCCGTTTTTTATCAAATTCCCCCACAGCTTCAACATAACGACCAAATTTGATTGTCAGAACAGCAAAAGCATGCGTGCATATTGAAGCATCTCACTGGTGTTCTGTTGTCTAAGCTACTGATTATAATATCAAGAAAGCGGGAGGCACCAAAGCTTGGTTTTGCTTTATCTTTGATCGCGAGCTTGATGACCTGACTGTTCACAACGCCCGTTTCTGAACGACCAACCCGCCGGTGGATGTTGCCAGTGACGTATGGTTCGACTGTCGTTGTTCTGCGCTGAAGGAGGGGAGGCGGTCAAAGGCGTTCAAGGAATATCAATGAAAAAACAAGAAATTCAGGACTGGAAATCAAGTCTGAAAAGCCCTGGATATTCTCCCGGGCTTTGGAAATGACAGACTGAAAGACTTACTCTGAAATGAGTTTGTCTCTCAGAGACAGTGAATCAAACGGATAGTAGAAGTCATCTGATAAAGATAATCGGTTTATTTCTTCTTCCGGCAGTGATTGTAAGATGGTTTTCGCTTTGCCTCCGATAGGGCTATTCAGTGCAATCCAGTCTTTCAGGCTTTTCAGGTCACCCGTTTCACCGGCCTGTTTCACCAAAGCCCAAGAGTATTTTCCTCTTGTCTCTAAAGTACAGCGGTCCATCGCTCTTGTTGACAGTTCAAAAAGAACGGCACGTTTCTGAACTGCACGCAATGAATCAAACCAGGCATCCTGAATAGCATTGACCGGACGATTTTTCATTTTCAGGCAGCGAGCTGTTTGAATATTTACGTCCTGATACGCTTCTTCAAGTGAATAGCCCGCGTTCGCAACAAGAGGTAGCAGCAACAAAGAAGCAGTGGCTAGCTTTTTCAACGCACTCCCAAAACAGTATTTCTTTTTCATATGTCTCTCTCGGCCTTGATTCAGTGGGCATATTTACATGATTTTTGGTCATTGTCGTTACTCTTCCCAGGAATTACGGTGTCTCTATGCTATGTATATTACGTCTCCGCTTGGAACGACGAGAGTTGCTTTGGACCGCAACCTGCCGGGGGCGGGATGGACTGCCTTGATCAGAATCGGGGTGGCACTGCCCTATGCTGAAAGGGGGCCTGTGAGGGGTACTGTGAACGGAATTCGGGCAATTTCAATGAAGTTACAGGAAATTCAGAATGACGCAGAAACTGAAAAAAACACAGCAAAATCAAGGTGTCGCCGGTGACTACCCTTCCCGCCGTTTCTCCGTCGCACCCATGTTGGATAATGCGCACAATTAGCGCCCTGTCTGGGCTCGTGCGCTATATACGTACCGAATACGTAGCTTTTTATCATAATTGGTTAATAAAAATCTGCCAAGAACGAATGCTAATAGTGTGATTGATGATCTCTATAGGAGTTGATTCTTGTTGTAAAATCACAATATGAGATAAATCGAAAAAAATCACTCTGATTTGGTCTAACTTTATTCGAGTAAGCCATGAGATAAATGTATGGTTTATTTTCAAAGGTCGTGATAGCTGATTTATTATTTTTTCATTTATAAAGATGTATCTATAGGGCTGCATCTTTATAAATGAATTATAGGGGATATACCATGTATGATAATATTGAAATCGTTTTGGGTTATATTAAGTTGCACTTTGAATTATTGTTTAAAGAAAAATTCAATGTGAGGCCAGATTTTCGATTCGCTGAATATACTTCTGAAAATTATCGCTTCATAGTTCATGCTGATTTTATTCAAGCCAGAGTAGACTCTGACAAAGAAACACCCATTGAAAAAAGGATTGATGATTGTTTAGATGGGTTTGAAATAAATAAATCTAAAACTTATGAATTCATCAAGGTCGATGTAAATAAACCAATGCCTCAAGAATATGCGGTTAAAGTGTCCTCTTAGATAAAATATAAACTCTGACTGTGTTTAATATATTTATAGTCAGAGTTTTTATTCTTATTTTTACATCCTCTGCCCAGACCAAACAACCTCGCCAACCACTTCAAAGTCACTGCTCATTATTTCTTCTTTGGTTAGCTCCCATGGCTGATAGCTGTCGTTGTCACTGGTAACAGACAGGCCGTGCTTTGAAAGTTGCAGACGTTTCACCATCACAAGACACATTCTTGATCGTTGGCTACATCCAACCACAGTTGCAGCACTGCCGTCCTTCTCCTTTTTCCTGAAACTTTCCTTGTCTGTATGTATAATGCGCCCCTGCTTTGAACGAAGAGAGTTGCTTTGTACCGCAGCCTGCCGGGGGCGGGATGGACTGCCTTGACCTGAATCGGGGTGGCCTGTCCTATGCTGAAAGGGGGCCTGTGAGGGGTACTGTGAACGGAATTCGGGCAATTTCAATGAAGTTACAGGAAATTCAGAATGACGCAAGAAACTGAAAAAACACAGCAAAATCACGGTACTGCCGGTGATTACCCTTCCTGCCGTTTTTCCGTCGCACCCATGTTGGATTGAACGGACTTTCAGGCTATTACCGGGCTAAGGTGTTTTGAGGGGTACTATAGGGGGACCGGATTATAGAATTGGTCCACCCTGAATTATCTCATTGGTCTAAGCGGCACTTCCTAAAATATATCCATCAACATTATTAATGCTTTTTGGAGTAAACCTTAGCGTGCCGCCTTTTGAGGTTGGCCAGATAGCTTTTAAGTTAGCATCTGAAATAACTTCATTCCTGCCACTGGACAGTTTTGTTGCTCTAAAAACACACTCTCCAAAAGCTTTTGGGTGCTTCTCTGGATATAGTCCAACTAAGGTAACCAAAGTTTGACTAACAGCTAATCCCACTCCTATATCAAGAGCTGGTAGCTCATATCGCTTCATTAATATCTCGTTAACGATTTCACGTGCAATACCAATTGCATTTTTCGCTGCTCGATGAGCGGCATAAATCGCTTTTTCTTTATCATCATCATCGACCCGAAATAAGGCTAATGCACCATCACCCAAATATTCAGTAACATTGCCCTCTTCTTCGCGAACTACATAACCGATAGCAGGAAGCAATGCTGAGGTTTCGTAATATACACGCTGTAATCCCGAAACCTTTGATCTTTTGGGGCTAGTTGCACACATCAAGTGTTTTGAAGAATCACGCATATCAGCTACAAATGCGATAAAAGTATCAATGACTGTTTCACCGTCTTGTACAATTGCGTGTCCAGGAATCTTAGATGGCTCTGCTGAATCCATAACTTTCTCAGAAATGGATTCAAACTGTATTTTATTTACAGCTAGTAAGTATCCTCCGTCTTTCCAATGCTTCTCAGCTTTATCGAGTGAGTCATTGATAATTCCTCTGAGTATTCCTTGTTTAATTGATGAAAGCATTAAAACCCCACTTTAAGAAGAGAAAAAATCCATAGTGTCATTCCAGAGATAAGTCCTAAAAACGCTGAATTAACACACATTGCTGTTCTGCGAATTTTTACATCACGAATGTAAACTAGTTTATAGACTTCGATTGACAACTCATCAATTACAGCATTGACATTTGATGGTAGTTGGTTAGTAAAATCGGTTGGCTGCACGATTGGTTTGATAGGGAAAGTTACTAGATTATCGAAAAAATTAAAGTGAAAAAGGTCACCGTTGTAAAATCGCCCTTTAGCTGAAGTATTTGTTTCCTCTAGGGAGGGGTTTACTATTGATTTTACGGCTAAGAGCAAGCAGTAAAGTCCAAATATCCAGAGAGTGGCGGTAAATAGTGAAGCGTAATAATACATATCACTAACTTCTTTCAAGTTATTGAAAACTTTAAATATTTCATTAAACCCAATCATGGGGGATAAAAATAAAACGAACAGGAACCCTAATTTCACGTCGGTTGCTCGTATCGTTTGTTGAGTATCAGCGATAGATTGGTATAAAAACTCAACTTTTCTTTGCTCATTTTCCATTTGAATATCACTGTATTGATGTGTTTAAGTTGTTGTTTTGTATAACGGCTTTTCTTTATCAGTTATAGTTACATCCGCTGCCCAGACCAAACCACCTCACCAATCACTTCAAAATCACTGCTCATGATCTCTTCTTTGCTCAGTTCCCATGGCTGGTAGTTGTCATTGTCACTGGTAACAGACAGGCCGTGCTTTGAAAACTGTAGACGTTTGACCATCAACTGACCTTCAAATCGAAAGACGTAGATTCCATCACCAGTAAAATGATCGATTCGGTTCACCATGACCAGACAGCCATTTTTGAGCGTTGGGTACATGCTGTCACCCTTCACAGGCATCAGGAAGATATTGGCCGCTTTTACACCGACTTCGTTCTGAATGTAGGATTCACTGAAAACGATATCGCTCGACTTCTCTTCACTGACCACTAAAGCGCCATGGCCTGCACTGGCTTCTACCTCGAAGAAATCGAGGGTCACATATCCTTTTGGCGGAGCAATCACACCATTTTGTGATATTTGTCTCGCTTTTAGGAAAATATCTTCAGGGATTTTTTCACGTGTCTTCCATGACTGAATGGTCTTCGGAGATACCCCCAGAACCTTTGCCAGATCTACGTTCTTCGCAGTATTCGTTAGCTTCTTTAACTCTGCAATCTGCTCGTCGATGCTCTGCATGTGTGCTGCTCCATGTCTGCAAATGTATTGCTAAGTGAAAAATGATCGGCAATAATGCTGCCAGATGTTTTTGCGGGTGATTTGCGGGTGTTTGAATCACTCCGAATTGCTCCAAGTGTACTACATAGAGGCTGTATGAATACAAATTTTGCACTGCTTGCACGTTTCCAAAGTCCTACCGTTGAACTGAAACAAGTCTGTCAGGAGTTCTTTGGCATCACGCCTAAGACGGCCGAGCAGAAAGCCAAAGCATGTGATTTTCCTGTTCCTACCTTCAAGCTGCGCGACTCTGAGCGCAGCCCTACCTTAATCAAAATTGATGACTTGGCGGCTTACATTGACCGTCGTTATGAGCAAGCCAGAACAGACTGGCAGTCTGTACGCGGCTAGGGGGCAACCATGGATCCGATTCACGCCCCTTGTCCTGACATGGCTGGCATGGTCAATCCTGACCCGAAGAAACGCCAGCGTGCCCGGTTTCTGCTGGGTAAATTGCGGGAAAAGCACGGGATACGAAAGCGCACCTACACATCCCGCCCGCTGAATTACAAATGTACACCGTCCGGCTGTTATGAGGTTCAAGAGTAATGCAATACGGTACTGTTTTTACTCGTCATTTCTTAAAGCGTCTTCCGCAAATCGTCCGTCAGGATATCCGCACCAAAATAGCCAGCCGCCAGCAGCGCGGCGGGGCTACCCGCGACAATCTCGACCGCTTCGCCGATGAGGCGGTCAAGTTCGGTCTGAAAGTCGCGCCCTTCATTGAAGAAAAGTTTTCCTTTGTGGACTTCCGCAACCGGGTCAAGTCTGAGCGCCTGACCCACCACATCCTGATGAAAGATGAGGCGGTGCGAAAGCTCGCACGTCTGGTCGCTGACGAGAATATGCAGGCAATGCAGGACATTGACCCGCAGGTTTTTGACAGCTTTCTGGATGCGATGAAGCACATCTATTCAGTCTTGGCTGAGAACCTGCGCGTCATTTCCGTCAATCCGCCTGTATTACCCGGTGGCAAGGTGGAGATTGAACGCGCAGAGCAGATCCTGACGGCTGCGACGCTGAAAATGCAGTCTGAAGAGTGGATTGAGCGCCGCCTGATGCATCTGCGTTCCCAGTACATTGAGTACGCACAGATTGCCCTTGAGCGCGTTGGCGACAAGGGGCACCAGTCGAAATACATTTCCTATCCGTCTTTCCAGAACTGGAAGAACAAGCAGCGTGAAGCGGAGCGGTTCATCCAGAACACCGTTGTTTACAACGAGGCTACCGGGGAGCATTTCGACCTTGAGGAAGTGATCAAACGCACCACGGCCAACCCGGAAAACCGCCGGATTGAAATGATGGTGCGCTCCCGTGGCTTTGAAGAGCTGGCGCAGGATTTGGGCTATACGGCGCTGTTCCTGACATGGACATTGCCAAGCAAATATCACCGCAACTCGAAGAAGTGGAACGGCGCGAGCGTCAAAGAAGGTCACGGTAACCTCATGCAGCAGTGGGCGCAGGCCCGTGCGCTGATTGCCAAAGAAGATATTCATTACTTCGGCTTTCGTGTGGCTGAGCCGCACAAGGACGGCACCAGTCACGGTCATTACTTCCTGTTCTGCAACCCGAAAGACAAAGACACCCTGATTCAAATCATTTCCGGCGTCGCAACCGCTGAAGACCGGGATGAGCTGGGTCAGGACATTTCCCCGCGTTTTGACGTCAAGGAAGCCGACCCGGCCAAGGGCGGCGCAACGGCGTACATCGCGAAGTACGTTTCCAAAAACATCAATGGCCAGCATATGCCGGAAACCGAAGCTGAAGAAAGCGCGTTTCGGGTTCGGGCGTGGGCGTCCGTGCATCGTATCCGCCAGTTCCAGCAGTTCGGCGGTGAACCTGTGTCCCTGTGGCGTCATCTGCGCCGGGCCACGGAAGAGCAAACCCGCATTGATCCCAAACTCGAAGCCCTGCGACAGGCGGCGGATTCCTCCAAATGGTCGCTGTTTTGCCAGCTCGCCACTGATGCCCGGCTGGCCTATGAAGAAAAACAAAACCAGTACGGCGAGACCGTAAAGAAAGCCATCGGCTTTCACTGGATCTCTGAAGGGGTAAGCACCTTCATTGCGACCTGCAGCGAGACTTACCGACTCGTGAAAAAGTCTGAGTTGGGGGCGCTTTTAGAGTCGCGGAGCGGCTCCCCTTGGAGCACTGAAAATAACTGTAACTCCCAGCTCGGAGAGCACCTTCAACGGGTGACCGGATGGAGTCTTGCCGGGGTGCAGTGCCTGATGAAACCCCTGTTGGCCGGGGCCAAAGTGCCAATTGATAAAGATTGCCAGCTCAAGCTGGCAAACAACCGAATCGTGATGAGCAGAGGAGAACTGTGATGATTCAAACCATGACCACCGAACAGCTACGCCACGCTGAGAAAGCCATTGAGACCGCTGAAGCCCTGTCTGTAGAGGTGAAAGCGGAGATTGAAAAGCTCAAGGCGCTGGATATGAAAGTGCTGGTGAAAAAGGTGTCTGCCGTGATGTTCAGCGGCGGCTCCCTGAGCTTGGAGGCGATCGGCCTGCCGGGTGACTTCTTCGAAAAGCTGGAAATGCTCGACGGGATCAGCGCAAAAGCTCGTGCCGGCTATCGGGCTGAAGTGCAAGCGCGCCTGGCACAACTGGCCGGGGGCGAAGATGAGTAAGAACCCGACCCGCGGCTATATCCGCTGCACCGTGCCGGACTGTGGCGAGGTCTGTACGGTTCACATGACCGGGGAGCACCGCCTGATGGAATCCGGTGAGCCGCCGAAGAACCCCCGCAACATCGGTAAGCTCTATTACCGCTGCCCCCGGTGCGGGAACAGTACAAACAGCAGTGCCATGCATGAATACATTGAAAAGCACAAAGTGGAAACGGTTCAGGCACTGGGGGAAACGCCCATTGAAACAGTCAGGGAAACCGCAAAAGAGTCGGTTCAAACCGTTATCGAAACGCTCCCCGTGAGCGTTTCCCAAACCAGTGATGACGGGTTTCCAGCGTTAACGGAGCCGGATAAAGAGCCGGGGAAAAACGCCCCGAAAATCCACTGGAAAACCCTATATCCGTGGTTCATCGGGTTATTTGTGCTGGTAATGATTTTGATTGGTCTGAGTAAAGGAAAAAAAGATGACAGCGACAGCGGAAAACTTGCAACAAACTGAGATGTTCGATCTCCCGGAAGAGCAGCCGGCGGCGGATGATTGGTCGGACTGGGGCGCGGCGATTCAGCAGCTTGAATCACAGGAAACCCCGGAGCCGGATGACGTGGCGCAGGATGCCGCCAACGATGACGACGCGGCAGAAGCGGCGGTGGATTTGCTGGACTTGGGTTTTGTCCTGTCTGAGCAGGCGATCAGCTTTGCCATCGGCATGGACTTTGAATACGACGAGAAAGCCAAGGGCAAGGTTTTGAAAGCTGCCGGGCCACTGATGCAGAAACACGGGGCAACGTGGCTGAACTGGCTCGGCCAGTACAAAGAAGAAATCCTCTTCTTGGTGGCCGTGGTCGGTCTGGGCGGCGTCACGGCCCGTCAGGTGAAAGGCCTTCGGGCGGAGAAGCGCGCCCAACTGGCCGCAGCGCAGGAACAGCAGGAGGTGGATGATGGCGAAAAAGCCGATCCTGAACTTGCCGCGGCCTAAGAATTCCAACACCCATCTTGACCCGTTGCACCGGGTCATTATCGGCGGCACGGGCAGCGGGAAAACCTCACTGGTCAAACACGCGAAATTCATCACCGCCAAGGCGCAGGCGGTGTTCTTTGACCCCTATGAGAACTACGCCGGGAAACTCTTTCAGGGCCAGCAGGTGCGGGGCTACCACTCTAAAGCGGATTTCCTTAAGGCACTGGTCAAAGCCCGTCAGGGGCACAGCGCTTTCAAAATTGCCTACATCCCGGCGGACTTGGTGTTTGATGAGCTGGAGTTCTTCTCGGCGGTGGTGTGGTCGGTGCTGGATGGCCGCAAAGCGCCCCTTGAAATCTGCATTGAAGAACTGGCGTCCTGCTCGCCCACGGCGGGCACCCTGAAGGGGAAAACCGGGGAGCTCTTGCGCGGTGCCCGACAGTATGGCGGTATCGTGACGACGGTATTCCAGCGGGGGCAGGAGGTGCCGAAAACCATCACCACCCAGTCCCCGACGTGGTATCTGTGTGCGGTCAATTCGATGAATGATGCGAAGTATTTATCGGATGCGAAATCCGTTCCCGTGGCAGACATTGCGGCCTTGCGCTCGGCCAAAATGAACAAGCTGGAAATCAACAAACCGATCGCGGATTTCATCCACGTTGAGGACGGTGTGGGGAACTACCGCAAAGGGGCACTGAACTGCCAGACGGGCCGGAAAGTTTCCCTGACCTACCGGAAAAACAGCCAAAAAGCTGCGTGACCTCACTCACATCTAAACCTATAGGTTAAACGCCCAACCTATAGGTTTCTTCACATTTTCAACCCTGCCGAAAGTCGTTTTCATAGCCCTGCCAATACGGCGCTATCTTCCAACCACACAAAGGAACGCTATGAAAAAAGAGCACAAAGTGTTGCTAATGACGGTACTGGTCACGCTGGTGATTATCGCAGTGATCAACAACGTCTCCAGTCTGAAAAAAATCAAAGAAACAATCTACGGTAACGGGTGGTTTTAATCATGAGTGTTGTTGCAGTAACGCCAGAAGCGCAGGCGCAAGCCATTGCCAATTACAAATACCAAGGGGTCAAGAAACTAAAGCTGTCGAGCTTCAGCGGCGTGACCTATAACGGCCGCTCAACGCTGACGGTGCCGACAGGCCAGACGTTTGATGCGTTCATGTTTAACACCAACCTGCCGCTTGAACGGCTGGAAATCACGTTTCGCCTGAACAGTAACGCCTTTATCAGTGGTATTCCGGCGACCTTCTTCCAGACGCTGGAGCAGTACAAGCAGATGGACGTTCCCGCAGCCCTTGCGCCGCAGGGTGAGCAGGTCTTCATCGTGTCCTTTGCCGACCTGTCCCTGAAGCTGAAAGACGGCCAGCAACTGACCTCACTGGTCACCATGCTGGGCGAGTCCCTTCAGATTCAGGTGGATATTGGCGCTAAGAAAGAAGGTGACCCGGAAACACCAACCCTTGAAGTGATCGCTGAGGTGAACACCCCGCAGGCGGTGCGTATGTACCTGCCGCGTATCGAGCGCTTGCAGATTGATATGCCAGCGCAGGGCACCAACACCTTTAACACCCTGCCGAACGACATGAAGCGCAGCATTCGCCGCATGCACTTCATGACCGACGCCATCGAAGAGCTGGAAATCAAGCGCGATGATAACGTGGCCTATGAGACCACTGCATGGCGTGAATGCTACATGGCGAACCGTAATGATCTGATGTGGCAGCAGGGTATGTTCCATCTGGACTTTCTGATGCGCGGTTTCATCCGCAATGAAATGTTCCCGACAGCACGGGCCAAAGAGCTGCTGTTTACCTTCAAGACCAGCAAGCCCGCGGGCAGCGTGACCGTGATTACGGAATATCTGGACGTTGAGCGCACGGCGGCACAGGTCGCGGGCTAAGGGGGCTGAATGCTGGATTGGCTGAATAATGCTGTTGATAAGGGCAGCGAAATGCTGGGCGGTGCATGGGATGACACGACGGATTTCGCGGGCAATTGGTGGAATGAATACCTTGCCAGCAAACCGACCCCGAACAGTACCCAAGACCCGGCAGCGAACGAGACGGGCAATACGGCCAAAATCACCCAGCAGCAACCCCAGTCGATGCCTTATGGCTGGATCATCGGCGGGGCGGTTGTCTTGCTGTTGGTCATCGTTCTGATTATGCGGAGGTAGACATGCCATTAGTCCCTCTATTAATCGGCGGTGGGGTGTTGTGGGGCAGCGGTGCCCTTGTGGGCGGCTCCCTCGGCTATACCGCTGCCGACGGAACCAAGTACCTCAGTGCGGGCGTGGTGGCCGTGGGGGTCATCGTGCTGGTACTGGCCTTTATTTATTTTCGCAGGAAGGGGGCATTGTGAGCGGTGCATCTTCAGGAGGCGGGTTAGCCAGTCTGGCCGGAACCGCCGCCGGGGCCAGTATGGGCTTTCCCGGCATGGATATGTCCGGGGCATTCGGTGCGCTGGAATCGGTGAACGACAGCGGGCCGATGACCACGACCAACGGCCCGGTTGAAATGAACTTTGAGGCGGGGGGCGTGACCTTCGGGGCCAAGTCTACGAACTACACCCTGATTGTGGTCGCGATTGCCGCCATGGTGCTGCTGTTTTTCTACATGAAGGGGCGCTGATATGGGTCTGCTCAGTTCGAAAAGGAGCACTAACCAGAACATCAACCAGAGCACCAACACCTCCAACAGCATGGGCGTGAGCGGTGACAACAGCGGGATGATGTTCAGCGGTATCAGTGGCACCTTGACCATGACGGATCACGGTGCCATGGAAGCCGCGGGGGAAATGGCCAGTGATGCTATGACCCTCGGCTCGAATGCGTTGGCGGCGAACAGTTCCGCGTTGAATGACGCTTTTACTTTCGGGCTGGAAACCTTCAACGGGGCGCTGAATTCCCTCGGCGGCATGGCATCAAACCAGAGCAATCTGGCGACACAGTCCATGCAGCTGGCGAACAGCATCAACGCCAGCGCCAACACCGGGGGCGCCAGTGATATCGGGCAACTGAACACCCGCGTCATGATGGCCTTCGCGGCAGTCATTGGCTTGGTGCTGCTGGTTGTTTTGCTCAAGAGGTAACGGATGTATCAGACACAGAAAATCATCGAAGTACAGCTACAGGCCGGAGAAAAAATTATCTCGGCTGTCAGTCAGTACCTGTTAATCCGTGACTGTTCCCATACGGTCACCTTGCTGGCAAAAACCCAGAACCGGGAAGTCGGGACTGAGCTGAAGAAAAACGATGTGGTGCCGCTGGGTGGCTTCGAGACTATCGAGCTGTACAACCATCACAGCACGGCGGTCACGCTGAAATATCAGCTTACCGATATTCCGGTGAACACCCAGTCTGACGCGGTGGCAATCAGTGGCGCGGTGGAGGTGCACAGCATCCGCGAACCCGTGACCATCGATGCTATTCAGCAGACGGTCCCCGTGTCGTTTTCGGCCCCGGTGTCCGTTGGGAACTGGCCCACGGTGCAGCCTGTAAGCGGAAAGATCACCGTAGGCAATTTACCTGAAGTGCAGGCGGTACGCGGGGAGGTGGCGATCACCAATCTGCCCGCCGTGCAAACCGTCAGCGGTCAGGTGGATATTGGCAATCTGCCACAGGTGCAGCAGGTCAGCGGGCTGGTTGCAGTGGCGAGCAGTGACGGGCTGGTCAGTGCCGCAACCACGTTAGACCCGGCCGTGAGTACCCAACTGATGGAAGCGAACAACACGCGCCAGTCTGTACTGGTTCAAACCGACCGGGGGCTTTATGTGGGCGGGGAAGGCGTGGACAACCTGAGCGGGATTTATATTGCCGCCGGGGAGTCCATGACGCTGGAAACCGGGGCGGCGGTGTTCGCCTATGCGGTGGAAGGGGCCACCGTCCGGACACTGGCGGAGGTGCGTCATGGCTAGGTTACATGGTGGCAGCGCCGGAAGCTGGAAAAGCGGTGATATCAAGATCCATAACGGCACCCTTGAATCTATCCCGCTGGGCTGGGTGCTCTGTGACGGTGAAAACGGGACGCCGGATATGTGCGATCGGGCGGTGGTCGGTGCGGGCGGCGCTTATCAGCCGTGGGATGAGTTCGGCGAGGATAGTTTTCGGCCTGCAAAACCAATCGTCAGCGTCGGATTCCATACCTTGTCGGCGTCTCAGATGCCAAGTCACGGCCACCCGATTAAGTTCTCCAGTGCGACGTCAGGCTATGGGGATTCCCGTTATGGCGGTGCTGCCAACAGTGGCTACACGAAGCACACACAGAACACCGGGGGCTCTCTGGCACACGGGCATAGCGTGTCTGTAGGTCAGGTGGGGGCCGTGGATACACGGCAGAAATCAATTGCAGTTATTTGGATCATGAAGTTATGAAAATTACAGCAGTCACACAAGACCAAATCATCCTGATTGATGGCATTCCCGCCATGATGGCCGAAATGGGCGGATACAACATGCAGCGCGGTGAATGGGCCGTGCATTTTGATACCGAATTAGGGGGCGGCCATATCGAATATCTGGATAACCGGGGAAATCAGATACTCACGCGTGATCTGTTCGAGCGGGCTTACGCGTGGCTGATTGACGAGCACACCCGCTATGTGACGGCCATGGCCGAACAGGAAGCAGCAGAGGAAGCGGCACGCAATGAGCAGCAGCAAGATCCTATTGATACTGAGTTTGATTCTATTGGGGATGGGAACCATGACGATTTATAAGCCGCGCGGCATTCGTAACAACAATCCGGGCAACCTTGAGGACAACGGCACCGCATGGCAGGGCCGGGTTGGCAGTGATGGCCGCTTCGTGATCTTCGACAGACCGGAGAACGGCATCCGGGCACTGGCCCGAACGCTGAAGACTTACCGCAACCGCCACGGCCTGACCACAGTGCGGGGCATCATCAACCGCTGGGCGCCGCCCGTGGAAAATGACACCACCGCCTATGTAAATCACGTCGCCGGGGCGTTGGGCGTATCGCCGGACACTTCGCTGTCAGAAGCGGAAACAATGGACATGGTGCCCCTGATTATCCGCCATGAAAACGGCATGCAGCCCTACAGCGACCGAGTGCTGAAGGCTGGGATTCAGGCGGCGTAATGCTGGGTGCATTGATGAGCCTCATCACGGGCGGGGTGGCGGCTTGGCAGCAGCACAGCCAGAACCAGGCGGAAGCCCTCAAGCGCAAAGACGAGCTGGCGCAGGCCAAGCACGCCGCCCGGCTCAAGCGGCTGGAATATGGTGACGAGCAAGCGGCCAATCTGGATGAACTGAGTCTCAAGGGCCGGGGCTGGAAAGATGAATTCATCCTGTTGGTTGTGTTCACGCCCTTGGTGCTGTGCTTCTGGCCTGACTATGCGGTGTATGTGGATGCGGGTTTTCAGGCGCTCAGGGGTATTCCAGAGCCGTACTGGTACGTGGTCGGTGCCATTGTCGTGGATGTGCTGGGGATGCGCTCCATGGTGCGCTACCTGCTCGAATTCTTCTCACAGAAACTCAGAGGCAAACCAACATGATAGAAATACTGCAACAACTGACAGCGATGGGCTTACCGCCAACCATGATCGCGCTGCTCATCGTCCTGTACAAGCAGGACAAGCGCCTGACAATACTGGAAACGAACGTACAACTGGGGAAAAAGAATGGCTAAGACAGGACTGAAAAGTAACGGCACACTGAAGAAAGGCTACCGCTTCGCGAAAGGGGGCCGAGTGGTGAAAGCGAAGAATGCTACGGTGAAGCGAAAAAAGTAAAACGGAAATAGAATATATTGATAAACCGCTAATTTTGGCGGTTTTTTTGTTTTAGTTATTGCTTATTGAATGAGCTTCAAACAAGATTGCAAAATGCCTATATAATAAGTCAAAATTACAGTAGGATACTTGCGGTTTCACATCTATGTCCCCTCTTAAAAGGTTGGTAAAATTTAATTTTTTAGGAGGTAAGCTGATGGCAATTTGTGAATTTGACGTTGAAACATTTCGCTACAACATTGATTCGAATATGGAGGCTACTGGTATGCCAACTGTTCAAAATGTTTATGGCACTGCCTTAGCTGTTTTAGCGGCAATTAAAAGTGTTGATGAGGCAATTACTGCCAGAGGTACATTGACACAAATGAGTTTTACTAAAGCAACAACCACTACAGCTGGTGCTATTTTGGCATCGTATTGGGCCGGTGTTGCTCTTGGTTCGGCATTGATGGCGACAAAGCGCGCTACTCGATGTGATTTAGGGGAGTTAAAATCTTTTGCTGAGCAAATTGGCCTAAGAGGTGGCTGGATTGAGGAAACAGTTGCAAGATATCCTGAAATATTAAGGTGGCATGCGTGAATAGCTATCTAAAAGATAGAGTTTTGCTCTTATTGGTTTCGGTCATTGCTGTTATTATGATTACCGTACTTTCTTTTTGGACAGATGGGTGGATATTTACCGTTGTGTTCGGCTTGGTTTTGATGCAATGGATTTACTCAATCGTCAAAAAGATAAAATCTGGTCCAAATGATAGAGCTTGATATCAGAAAGCCCGCAATTTATAGCGGGCCTAATTATTTTTTAATACTGTTCATGCAATTTATGCGGGTAGAGTTGGGTATAAACTTGCCACAGAATGTTTAGATTCCTATGCCCAGTCACCTGCGCTACTTCTTCAATGCTATATCCTCTCTCAAACAAGCGGCTGGCACCTTCACGACGTAAGTCATGATAACGCAAATCTTCAATCCCTAGGCTGTTACGGACTCGCTGGAAGCCCGCTGTGACGCTTCGAGGATTGTACGGAAATATCAGCTCATTTCTCTTTTCTTGCCGCATGGCAATATCGAAAGATTCACCCAGTAGCGGTACTATCATGTGATTGCCTTCTTTCTTGCGCGGGTCTTTGCGATCCCGAACAAGCACAGTTTTATGTTCTTCGTTTAGGTCTTCCCAACGAAGCCCACAGACTTCACCGATACGCATACAAGTTAAGATGCTGAAATCCAAAATATCTGTGAATGGAATTCGGGTTGGGCCATTGCTTCTATATTCCTGTCTGGCTTTTAGGCCCTCTTTAAGGCGCTCAATCTCGCCGTCGGTTGGGCGGCGAGTCCGTTTCTGGCTTTTTCCCACCAAACCCATATCAATCAGAACCGGCACTGCTTCATCAAAAATGTCCGGGTTGGCTTTGATATCAAATACTGGACTGGCCTTTTTCATAACAGAGCGAAGGTAAGCAACGTCGTGGTAAATGGTGGCTGGAGCAGCTCCTGCATTCATTCTGTTCTCACAATGCTCGATAAGGTCGCTTGTTCTGAGTTCGTTACTTAAGACTCGTGCGATGTCGCAGTCGCGTAACATCTGAATGACATATCGTTTTGTGCGGCCAGTTTTCTCCCACAAGTTCTCTTTCAGCATGTATTTATCCAGCAGTACCCCCAGGGGTACAGGCTTACCTTTCAGTACCCCTTCAGTTTCCAGCTCGCTGACCTTGTTTCGGCCATATGTCCGGGCAAGCTCCTTTTTCCTGAAAGTTTTCGATTCCCTATGTATAATGCGGCCCTGCTGCTTGACGAAGATTGTTACTTTGTACCGCAGTTCGCCGTTTTTGAGTTGTCGTTTTTCGATCGTGAATGAGGCCATGTTGTCCTACTCTCAAAGGGGTACTGTGAGGGGTACTGTAGAACGGAATTCGGGCAATTTCAATGAAATTACAGGAAATTCAGAATGACGCTAGATGCTGAAAAAACTCAGGAAATTCGTGGTCTCGCGGGTGATTACCCCTCCTGTCGCTTCTCTGTGGCTCCGATGTTGGACTGGACTGACCGCCATTGCCGTTACTTCCACCGGCTGCTGTCTGAGCATGCGCTGCTGTACACCGAGATGGTGACCACTGGGGCCATTATTCACGGCAAGGGCGACTTTCTGGCGTATAACGAGGAAGAACATCCGCTGGCATTGCAGCTGGGTGGTTCGAATCCGGCGGATCTAGCGCATTGTGCCAGGCTGGCGCAGGAGCGCGGTTATGATGAGGTGAACCTGAATGTGGGTTGCCCGTCGGACCGTGTTCAGAACGGCCGCTTTGGTGCTTGTCTGATGGGCGAGGCGGATCTGGTGGCACAGTGTGTTTCTGCCATGCGTGAAGTGGTCGATATTCCGGTGACGGTGAAAACCCGGATCGGGATTGATGAGCAGGATTCGTATCAGTTCCTGGTTGATTTTGTCGGCACTGTGTCTGAGAAAGGCGGTTGCGACAATTTCACCATTCATGCCCGTAAAGCCTGGCTGAGTGGCCTGAGCCCGAAAGAAAACCGCGAAATTCCGCCACTGGATTACCCGCGTGTGTATCAGATGAAGCAGGACTTTCCGCATCTGACGATGGCAATCAACGGCGGTGTCAAAACACTGGCCGAGATTGAAGCGCATCTGGCACATCTGGATGGCGTCATGGTCGGGCGTGAGGCGTATCAGAACCCGTATATGCTGGCCGAATTGGATCAGCAGCTTTTTGGTTGTGATCGCCCAATCAAGAAGCGCCGCGAAGTGGTCGAGGCCATGTATCCTTACATTGAGCGCCAGCTGGCAAATGGGTCTTATCTGGGCCATATCACGCGCCACATGCTGGGATTGTTCCAGAATATGCCGGGTGCACGCCAATGGCGTCGCCATATCAGTGAGAATGCCCACAAACCGGGCGCAGGCATTGAGGTGGTACAGCAGGCGCTGGACAAGATTCCTGCACATCTGGATGTGTGATCCGGATGAAAGCAATTTGGTGAATTTGACCGAAGGGTCTGGTGAAATTCGCTAATCTGTGCTGAAGACGCCGCGGCCTCGGGTTGCGGCGTTTTTGTATCTGATTGATAGATAAAGATTTGATTCAATTCGGGAGGTTGGCCCGAAACCTGCTAAGTTATCTGTATTATCATCCTCAGAAACATGGTGAACTGTGTTCTGTCTGAGAATTTCTGGTGTAAATGGAGAGATTGGAATGGTTGAAATTTTATTTCTGCTGGTATTTGCCGGTGTGTTGGTGATGACGGGTGTCAGTCTGCTGGGCATGATGGTTGCCATCGCGGCCGGATTTGTGGTGATGGCGCTGGCAGGTTTGCTGGGGGTGGTCATCAAGCTGTTGCCATGGATTATCCTGATTGCGATTGGCGTTTGGATCTATCGAAATGCACGTCGGGATAACCCGTATCGCAGCGGTCGTTATCGCGATATGCATAGACGCAAATAACAGCGTGTTCAAAAAGTGAGCTTGACCCAAATCCCTGATTCTCATTGACGAAATGCGGTTTTCTTAAACAGCATCTGGTATAGTCTGGCGCAGCAAAAGCAAAGCAAAAGATAACGAGCGGAGACTCAAAAATGAAAAAAACGATGCTTTCAGCAGCGGCTGTAGCAGTGGCGCTGGCGACAGCTGTACCAGCCCAGGCTGATATGCTGTTAGGCGGTACTGTGGGCGCGGATGCGTGGTTTAGCAGTGCTGAAATTAACGACGCTGTAGACGGTGGCGATAACACAGTTCCTTCGTTCTACGCCTCGTTTGAACATTTTGTTCCACTGATTCCAAATGCGCGAATTGCTTATGCCAATATCGAAGCGGATGCAGTGGCATTTAAACAAACAGACCTGACTGCTTATTACGAGATCCTGGATAACGATCTGGTTTCTGTCGATGTGGGTGTATCTCTGATCAAATTCACCAATGGTGAATACAATGCTCAGGGCCATATTCAGACGTTCGACGATGAGTGGCAGCCTGCTGTTTACGGGAATGTCGAGATTGGTTTCCCGATGACACCGCTGACTGCCTTTGCTGAAGGTAACGTGGGTGAATTCGACGGCACCAGCACGCTGGATGCAAAAGCCGGTCTGAAGTTCACGATTCCGCTGGTAGCAGCCGATCTGAACCTGCGCGGTGGTTACCGTGTGATGGATTACGATTTTGACGCGATCAACAACCCGCTGGGTGGCAAAGTGAAACTGGACGGTTTCTTTGCCGGTGTCGAAGTCGATTTCTGATCGACCTATCAATGCTGAAAAAAGCCATGCTTCTTGCATGGCTTTTTTGTTGCCTGTTTTTCCAGTTATGAGCCATGTTTAAAAGGGCAATCACGCAGGAATCAGGCCGATGACAATTACCGAGTTACAGCGTTTATACGCCAACAGTGAAATTGTAGAAGCGGTTATTGAGCCATCTCTCCAGGCAAACGGCTGGGTGGTGGAGTTTCGTCATCGCCGAGGTGGCTTTGTCACCCTGACCGACGGTGCTGGCAGTGAAAAGTGCTACCGGGACATTGATACCGCCACTGAGCGGGCGTTTGAAGTCGGTTTCCATCAGGTCCGGATCGCTGATCATTTCTGATCTCTGTGTTGCCCAGTCTCCGGATTGGGCACGTTTTCTTCTTCTCTGCTGATTCTCTCTTCCAAAAAGTTATAAAACATTCTTATCTATTCTTTCTTGTTATTTCGTCGAATAGCTAATCTACCCATTACGCAATGTAAAGGGATCGTCGTGTCATGTTACTTAAGGAACTCTCGGCTTTAGCCAGCCCTCTCAATGATCAGCAGATTGGTCAGTTGCAACAGGCAGTCGCAGAACTGTCGTCCCAGCAGCTGGCCTGGATCAGCGGTTATTTTTGGGGACTCAGTCAAACCCAGTCGGCAGGTCAGCAGCCTGCCGGTCAGCCTGTGGCCGCGGTGGCTGCCAAACCGGCTGGCAAACTGACCATTATTTATGCCTCTCAGACCGGGAACGCCAAAGGCGTGGCTCAGGCGCTGAAGGAGGAAGCGGTTGCAGCCGGTATTCAGGCGGATGTATTTGCATCCGGTGACTATAAAGGCAAAAACCTCACCAAAGAAACGCATGTGGTGATTGTCGCTTCCACCCACGGTGAAGGGGAAGCTCCGGATGACGCCATGGAACTGCATGAATTTCTGCAGTCCAAGCGTGCACCGAAGCTGCCGAACCTGAACTACGCCGTGCTGGGTCTGGGCGACTCCAGTTATGAATTTTTCTGCCAGACGGCAAAAGACTTCGACAGCTATCTGAGCAAGCTGGGTGCCAAACCTTTTGTGGATCGGATCGACTGTGATGTGGATTACGATGCACCTGCTGCCGAATGGCGTGCCAAGGCGCTGGAATCCATCAAAGACGAACTGCTGGGCGGCGGTGATGCGGAAGTGGTGCAACTGCCGGTCGGGCAGAGTGCGCAGGCGGCCGTTTCTCAGTACAACAAGCAAAATCCGTATCCGGCTGAGCTGCTGCTGAGCCAGAAGATCACGGGCCGTGATTCAGGCAAGGATGTTCGCCATGTCGAGATTGACCTGGGTGAGTCCGGCCTGACCTATCAGCCGGGTGATGCACTGGGTGTCTGGTATGACAATGATCCGGCACTGGCTGAAGCTCTGGCCGCCAAGGTTGGCCTGAGCGCTGATGCAAGTGTTGAGGTGGACGGTGCAACCCTGAGCCTGAAAGACGCACTGGTCAGCAAATATGAAATCACGGCTGCCAACCCGCAACTGGTGACCAAATTCGCTGAACTGTCCGGCAGCAAAAAACTGCTGAAACTGGTGGAAGACAAAGACAAGCTGCGCGAATACGCGGCGAACACTCAGGTGATTGATGTCTTTGCCGAGAAGAAAACTGAGCTGACGGCCGAACAGCTGCAAGGTTTGCTGCGCCGTCTGACGCCGCGGCTGTACTCCATTGCTTCCAGCCAGGAGGAAGTGGGTGAGGAAGTGCATCTGACAGTCGGTCTGGTGGAATACCAGCAGGGCGAAGAAAGCCGCTTCGGCGGGGCCTCCGGTTATCTGGCCCACCGCCTGGAAGAAGGCGCGAATGTCCGGGTCTTCGTGGAAGGCAACAACAACTTCAAACTGCCGGCTGATGATAATACGCCGGTGATCATGATTGGTCCGGGAACGGGTATTGCACCTTTCCGTGCGTTTATCCAGGAACGGGATAACCGTGACGCAGAAGGGAAAAACTGGCTGTTCTTCGGCGATCGCACCTTTACGGATGATTTCCTGTATCAGGTGGAATGGCAGAAATACCTGAAAGACGGTGTTCTGTCCCGACTGGACGTGGCTTTCAGCCGTGACCAGCAAGAAAAAGTTTATGTCCAGCACCGCATTCTGGAGAACGCGGCGGAAGTATGGCAATGGCTGCAGGATGGCGCCCATCTTTATGTCTGTGGTGACGCGAACCGGATGGCCAAAGACGTGCATGAAGCACTGATCACTGTGGCCGAGCAGCAGGGCGGCAAGAGCCGTGAAGATGCAGAGCAATATTTGAATGATTTGCGTAAAGCCAAACGCTACCAGAAGGATGTGTACTAATGACTGAGAAACTGTCCGATAACGAACGTCTGAAACGCGAAAGTGACTTCCTGCGCGGGACTATTGCAGAGGATCTTCAGGACCGCATTACCGGTGGCTTTACCGCAGACAACTTCCAGTTGATCCGTTTCCACGGTATGTATCAGCAGGACGACCGCGATATTCGCCCTGAGCGTCAGAAGCAGAAACTGGAACCGCTGCACAACGTGATGCTGCGTGCCCGGATGCCAGGCGGGATCATTACGCCAAAACAATGGCTGGCGATTGATCAGTTCTCGCAGGACAAAACCATGTACGGCAGTATCCGTCTGACCACCCGCCAGACGTTCCAGTTTCATGGTGTGTTGAAACCGAACATCAAACTGATGCATCAGACGTTGAACGACTACGGCATCGACTCGATTGCGACCGCCGGGGACGTAAACCGGAACGTTCTGTGTACCTCGAACCCGGTTGAGTCTGAGCTGCACCAGCAGGCGTACGAGTGGGCTAAGAAAATCAGTGAGCATCTGCTGCCGAAAACCCGCGCCTACGCGGAAATCTGGCTGAATGGTGAGAAGCTGGAAGGCCATAAAGATGAAGAGCCGATTCTGGGCTCGAACTATCTGCCGCGTAAATTCAAGACCACGGTCGTGATCCCGCCGCAGAATGATGTGGATGTTCACGCGAACGACCTGAACTTCGTCGCGATTGCGGAAAACGGTCAGCTGGTCGGCTTTAACGTGCTGGTTGGCGGCGGTCTGGCGATGACGCACGGCGACACTGCGACGTATCCGCGCCGTGCTGACGACTTCGGTTTTGTGCCGCTGGAGAAAACTCTGGATGTTGCCGCAGCCGTTGTGACCACGCAGCGTGACTGGGGGAACCGTTCAAACCGGAAGAATGCGAAAACCAAGTACACGCTGGATCGTGTGGGTGTTGACGTGTTCAAAGCTGAGGTTGAGAAACGTGCGGGTGTGGCATTCGAAGAAAGCCGTCCGTATGAATTTACCGGCCGTGGCGATCGTTTTGGCTGGGTCAACGGCATTGATGGGAAGTACCACCTGACGCTGTTTATTGAAAACGGCCGTCTGCTGGATTATCCGGATAAGCCGCTGAAAACCGGTGTGGCTGAGATTGCGAAGATCCATAAAGGGGATTTCCGCATGACGTCTAACCAGAACCTGATTATTGCCGGTGTGGCGCCGGAAGACAAAGCGACGATCGAGCAGATCGCCCGTGCTCACGGCCTGATCGACGACGGTGTCAGCGTTCAGCGTCAGAATTCGATGGCTTGTGTGTCGCTGCCGACCTGTCCGCTGGCGATGGCCGAAGCCGAGCGCTTCCTGCCTGATTTCGTCACTGATTTCGAAGCTCTGCTGGCAAAACATGGTCTGAGCAAGGATGAGCACATCATTTTGCGGGTCACCGGCTGTCCGAACGGCTGTGGCCGCGCCATGCTGGCAGAAATTGGTCTGGTGGGTAAAGCGCCGGGCCGTTACAACCTGCATCTGGGCGGGAATGTAAACGGGACGCGTATTCCGAAGATGTACCGTGAAAACATCACGGTTGATGAAATCATGACTGAGTTAGACCAACTGGTCGGCCGCTGGGCGACTGAGCGGGAAGCCGGTGAAGGGTTTGGTGATTTCACCATTCGCGCTGGCATCATCGCTCCGGTTGAGGTCTCTGTGAGGGATTTTTATGCCTAAATATGCGTTGGCGGATCTGCTGAATGCAACGAAAGTTGAGCAGATCCTTCAGCTGGCGGAAATTAACGCCGAGCTGGAGCAGATGACCGCCCGGGAGCGGGTTCGCTGGGCGCTGGAATTTCTTGACGGCAATTATGCGCTGGCGTCCAGTTTCGGCATTCAGTCTGCTGTGATGCTGCATCTGGTCACGCAGGAATCACCGAATATTCCGGTGATCCTGACGGATACCGGCTATCTGTTCCCGGAAACGTATCAGTTCATTGATTTTCTGACTGAGCGCTTGTCGCTGAACCTGAAGGTTTATCGTGCTGAACTGAATCCGGCCTGGCAGGAAGCCCGTTATGGTCAGTTGTGGACGCAGGGTGTGGAAGGCATCAAGCAATACAATAAGATCAACAAGGTGGAGCCGATGCGCCGTGCGCTGGATGAGCTGCAGGTGAATACCTGGTTCTCCGGTCTGCGCCGTGAGCAGTCGTCCTCCCGTGCAACACTGCCGGTACTGGCGATTCAGAATGGGAAGTTCAAGTTTCTGCCGCTGATCGACTGGACCGAGCAGGATATTGATGCGTATCTGATGAAGCATGATTTGCCTTATCACCCGCTGCGAGAGCAGGGATACCGCTCAATGGGCGATGTGCATACCACGGCGAAGTGGGAACCGGGAATGAAAGAAGAAGACACGCGCTTTTTCGGTCTGAAACGGGAATGCGGCTTGCATGAAAATGACGTGGAGAGCGATGGTTCCGGTATTTAAGTTCGTGCCTGAACCGTCATACTTTACATTGCAGATATGAAAAAACCTGACCGGGAAACCGGTCAGGTTTTTTTATTTGAGAATCAGAAAATTGACCTGCGTCTGACAGCTGAAATGAGTGAACTCGTTACGCTCGCCTGTTGTCTGACTTGGGTCAGTTAGCCAGCGGGTGTCCAGATTTTGGTCAGGGTATCAATCAGGCCCGCACTGGCGCCCTGGGTGCCCAGGAATTGAGTGATAATCGGAACGAACTGGCTGATCATGCTTGCGTCCAAGCCTAAAGCGGTAAATACCGGGCCCAGCGCATCCATGTTGTTCAGCATGCCGCCCAGACCTGCCGGAATCGCATCCATCAGGTTTTCGGAACCGGGGATCAGTTTGGTCAGTTCAGAAGCCTGATCGCCGCTCAACTGGCTGGCAGCCATGGACAGCAGTGCACCGGCACCGCCCGCAGCCTGTTCAGTGCTGACGCCCAGCTGGTCGGTGAGCATGCTGGCAAGGGGGTTGTCGGCCAGTGCTTCCATTTTGTCGTCACCGCCGCCGAAAATGTCGGAAAGACTGAAGGCGTGGGCAGCAGGGGTGATGGCCAGAGAGGCCATTAAAGGTAACGCAACCAGCCACATGCGTTGGACTAAAGCTCGGATCATAGTGTTCTCCTTAGAATCGTTATCAGGTTTTCCCGCGGGGGAAGCCACAGCTACTCTAAGCGTAGACGGGAAAAGAAAAAAGAGGGCACTTTGTCAGTTTATTGTCAGGGCATGTGATTGATATGAGACAAAAAAACGGCGCCGAAGCACCGTTTTTTCTGAGAAGGCGACAGGACTTACAGGATGTCCAGCAGCTCAACTTCGAAGACCAGCGCTGCGAAAGGAGGAATCGCTGCACCGGCACCACGCTCGCCGTAGGCCAGGTTTTGCGGGATATACAGTTTCCACTTCGAGCCGACAGGCATCATTTGCAGGGCTTCAACCCAACCAGCGATAACGCCGGTAACCGGGAACTCTGCAGGCTGACCGCGGGTTACGGAGCTGTCGAACACAGTGCCGTCAGTCAGTTCGCCGTGGTAGTGAACACGGACTTGTTTGTCAGACGTTGGGATTTCGCCGTTGCCTTCAACCAGAACTTCGTACTGCAGACCAGAGTCAGTGACTGTTACTTCAGGGCGCAGTGCGTTATCTTTGAGGAAGGCTTCGCCTTCAGCTGCAGCGGCTTTTGCTTGCTCCTGACGAGCTTCTTCCGCACGGGTGTGCAGGTCACGCAGCGCGTTGTTGATCTCGTCGACAGGAATTTCTGGCATGTCACCAGTCAGCGAGGTTGCGATGCCTTTGGCGATAGCAGCAACGTTCAGGCCTTCCAGGCCGCTTTGAGCAAGCTGCTGGCCCATTTGCAGACCAATACCGTAGCTCGCTTTAGTTTCAACTGTATCTAGTTTAACGTCAGACATAGTGTCGTCTCTTTATGTCGAGTGAATTAAGCGGGCAGGATAACAGTTTCAGCCCTCAGGGGTAAACTTTTGTGAACAGGGGTCGCAACAAAGCGTGATCCCGAAGTTTTGGCGCAGAGTGATGGAGAGTAGTTGTTATGGGACAAGCGAAACGCCGTAACAGGAAAAAAACAGCACCGGCACTGCCCAAGGTGCCGTGGGCAGAATGGAAAAACCGGCTCGGTGATCTGAACTGGCGTGCGGCGTGTCAGGCGAAATGGCAGATGGCCAGACAGCATGTTGCACCTTACTGGCAGCAGATGCCTGTGTTTCACCGCAGAGCACTCATGGTGCTGGTACCGGTTGTCTTCATCCTGTTGCTGCTGCCTGCTTCAGAACCTGAACTCAATATTCCCGGCAACCAGCCGGTTCGTCAGGAAGTGGATCTGAATCTCGGAGAAGCGCCCCGTTTACCGGTCGGACAGCGTCCGGAACCGCCATCACCGGTCCGTCCGGAGCCCGGCCGTTCATCCATTGAGCAGCCTCAGACTCAGGTGACTTCGTCGGCATCGGCAGGCTGGCAGAGCTATGAAGTGAAGCAGGGTGAAACTCTGGCGACGATTTTCCGTGCCCGTTCCCTGCCGCTGACAGATCTGTACGCGATTGCGGCCATCGAAGGGAAAGATAAGCCGCTGAGCCAGATCAAATCGGGTCAACTGATGCGTTACAAACAACGGTCCAATGGCGATCTGGATGTGTTGCAGATTGAAAGCCGCAGCGGCGATCCGGTGATGTTCTTCCGTCGCTCTGACGGCAGTTTTGCCCGCGGCCAATAATCACAATCCCGGCTATTTCTGGAATAGCCGGGGCTGATCTCAGACGGCGGACTGATTTTTGGTCAGCCGCATATCAATGTGAGGGATCCCATCTTCCAGGTATTCTTCGGAAAAGGCGGTGAAGCCAAAGCGGTTGTAATAGCTTTGCAGGTGTGACTGTGCACCAATCTCAATGTTCTCTCCCGGCCACAGCTGCTCGGCGTAAGCTAGTCCCTGACGGAGCAGTTCGCTGCCCAGCCCCCGGCCTCTTGCAGATTCTGAAGTGATCACCCGGCCAATGCTGACACCGTCATAAGTCAATCCGGCCGGTAATAGTCTCAGGTAAGCCATCAGCATGCCATTTTCATAAGCGACAACATGGTAGGTGCCTTGAACTCGGTCGTGGCCGTCAATTTCCGGGTAAGGACAGTTCTGCTCCACCACGAAAACATCGACCCGGAGTTTCAGGATGTCATAAAGTTGATCCGTCGTGAGCTGGTCAAACCCAAGGCATTGCCATTGCATCCTTTGTCCTCTTTATCAATACATTTATCATCAATCAGAATATGGGGTGACGGCTGGCGATGCAATCCCCGGATTACTGAGATGATGGTTTATGCAGGTGCCGTTTCAGACTGCTGAGCTGACTCAGGGAGAGATCCAGAAAGGAAGCCAGTTGTGGTTCGGAAATTGCGTCGGCCAGTTCTCCCAGGCTTTCGGTGAATAACGCATATCGTCGGGCCGGACTGTAAAGCCGCATGAATTGTTCTTTTTGCTCCCGGAACAGCAGTTGTCTTTCAGTCAGCGCGATATAAAGCTCAGGGCAGTGTGCACGCCAGCTGAGGATCAGTTCTGTGGGCAGCGTCAGGATCTGGCAGGCCGACAGCGTTTCCAGCAGATAAGGTGAGCCTTCTTCCGTCAGCAGGCTTTCAAAGCCGATGAGCAGTTCCTGTTCCCAGTAAAAGTCACGGGTGATCGCATCTCCTTCCGCCGTGAGATAACAGGCATGACAAAGGCCGTCGAGCAGGAAAAAGGCCTGAGTTGCCAGTTCACCCTGATTGATCAGAATATGCCGGGTCGGTAACTCCAGCGTTTCAGCCAGATTTAAAGCCTGTTCAATGGTGGCCGGATCGGCCCCGTGCAGTTCAAGAAATTGCGCGAGTGGTGAGGTCATGATGGTGTGTCGTTGGTGATGGTTTAATGAAAGCTTATCAAAAAATACCGCGACAGGTGTCGCGGTATTCAATGAGGTGAGCGGTCAGACTCAGCCTTGCAGATCAATCCGGTAAACCGCAAAGCCTTCAGCGTTGGTTGAAACCTGCTTCATCGGATACTGGCCTTTCACTTTGATAAAGTCGCTGGCTTTGGTGCTTGGCGAGGTTTCAAAGCGGATATCCAGCTTGGTTGCGCTCTTCAGCGGGGCAAAACGCCAGTTGTTATCGGCACTCGGTACGACCTGTCCTTTGTCTTTACTGACCCGGTTGATGTAGTTTGCCAGAACGGTGCGGTTTTCATCCGGGGCCGAGAAGGCGACATACTGCTCACCGGTCCCGGCAAATTTCGCGCCGTAAGCCCGGTAATTGTTGGTGGCAATCATAAATGGCTGCGCCGGGTCGATGGTTTTCCCCTGATACGTCAGCTGACTGATGCGCTCTGATTTTGGATTGATCAGCTGACAGTTACCGTCATACCGGGCGGGTTGTGACACATCAATCTGATACTGAACGCCGTCAATCACATCAAAGTTATAGGTGCGGAAGTCTTCCCAGTTGATCAGCGACTGCGGGGCACTGGAGGTCAGGTCAATCTGATTGAACTGGCCGGCAGCACATTCCAGCCATTCCTTGACTTCTTTTCCGGTCACTTTCAGGGCGACCAGGGTATTCGGATAAAGATAAAGATCGGCTGCATTACGGAAAGTCAGCTGACCGGCTTCTACTTCGGTGTAGTTGCCCGGATCATTGGCCCGGCCACCGGCTTTGAACGGCGCCGCTGCCGACAGCACCGGAATTCCGTCCAGATTCGGATCGCCCTGAATAAAGCGTTCCACATAATCCTTCTGTGCCATGTTGACGATTTGCACGGTCGGATCATCCTGAACCAGTGCCAGATAGCTGTACATCACATCGCTGGCTTTACCGATCGGCTGATTGACGAAGCTACGGGTATTTTTATGGTCATCGGCGACGGCTGCCAGCAATTTGCGGTCGGCTGCCACCAGAGATTTGCCGTTTTCAAAGATCGGGCGGGCTTCGGTCTGGCCTTGTGTCACTGCCCATTTTCCGTTTTGTTGCGTCAGCACCAGATCGATCACGCCCAGGTGATCGCCCCAGCGGCCCGGCATGACCGACGGCACGCCGTTGATGGTACCGGAGGCAAGATCAGTCTGCGGCAGGCTGGCGAAAGTTTTGCTCGGGAACACGGCATGAGAATGACCAAAGGCAATGGCATCAATGCCTTTGACTTCGGTGAGGTAGTACACCGAGTTTTCTGCCATGGCATGGTATGGGTCGGCAGAGACGCCTGAGTGGGGGATTGCCACGATCACATCCGCGCCTTCGGCTTTCATCTTTGGCACAAAATATTCAGCGGTCTGCTTGATATCTTTTGCTTCGACTTTGCCTTCCAGGTTCTTTTTATCCCAGATCAGAATTTGTGGCGGGACAAAACCGATGTAGCCAATTTTGATGTCATGCTCATTCCCGTCTGTATCTTTCAGGCGGTAGGTTTTAATCAGGTATGGCTTGAAGAGGTTTTTGCCTGTCTTGAGGTCATAAACGTTGGCATTGATATACGGGAAATTTGCCCCGGACAGGGCCGTCTTCAGGAAGTCCAGGCCATAGTTGAACTCGTGGTTTCCGATGTTCCCCACTTCGTAATTCAGCTGATTCATGGCTTTATACACGGGGTGAACATCACCAGCTTTGAGCCCTTTACCGGCCATGTAATCGCCCATCGGGCTGCCTTGAATCAGGTCGCCGTTATCGACCAGCACACTGTTGGTCACTTCCTTTCTGGCTTGCTCGACAAGCGTTGCAGTGCGTACCAGACCGGTTTTCTCTGTGGCCTTATCTTTGTAGTAGTCGTAGTCCATGACATTGGCGTGAATGTCAGTTGTTTCGAGGATACGCAGCTGAATGGTGTCTGCCAGTGCAGGACCTGCCGTAGTCAGCAGGGCACCCAGTACGGCGATGGAAAGTGGTTTGGCTCTTAAGGGCATGATTTTCACCGTGTTATGAACAATAGGAACGCGCTAAAGGTAGCAAAAATACAGTTCCTGAATTGCAAGTGCTTGTCAGATATGTGACACGAGTTTCGTTTGCTGCAGATGTAACCTGTTGAAGATGTGGGCGGCTCTGATCGGCACGGAGCTCGCCTGAGGAGTACCTCAGCGTTAGAACAGAAAGGCATAAGATAAGCAATCACCGTAAGCGTTGAGCCGAAAAAAGAGTTGTTTTATAGGGTGTTACCCCATCTCTCAGGCCGAAACCATGCCCATGCTTCCTGAAATTCCTGAAAGTAGAGCAAGCTAAACTTTTGGGAATAAAAAATGAAATTTTAGAATTTCAGGTAATATCTTGCCCCGTCTATAGTGCTGTTAATTACAGCGAGTATGAGCAGCGACTATGGACTATTTACCAATTTTTGCCGATTTAAAGCGTCGTCCATGCCTGGTAGTAGGTGGAGGAGAAGTGGCCTGGCGTAAAACCCGGATGCTGCTGAAAGCCGGTGCCGACGTCCGTGTGATTGCTCCTGAGCTGAATGCAGATTTTCAACAGGCGGTCAAAAACGGTCAGGTGACGCTTCTGGCTGATCAATTTACGCCTGACCATCTCGACGGCATCTTCCTGGCGATCGCAGCAACGGATCGCAAAGCCATCAATGCACTGGTGTACCAGTCTGCCAATCAACGCCAGGTACTGGTGAATGTGGTGGATGACACCCAGCGCTGCAGTTTTATCGTTCCGTCGATAGTCGATCGTTCCCCGATTATTGTTGCGATTTCCTCTTCTGGTAAAGCGCCGGTGCTGGCCCGTCTGGTCCGGGAGAAGCTGGAGGCACTGCTGCCTCAGCACCTCGGCAAAATGGCGTCACTGGCGGGAAATTTCCGGGATCGCCTGAAAAATACCGTTCAAAGCCTGACGGCACGCCGATTGTTCTGGGAGCAGGCCTTTGATGGTCGCTTTGCGGAACTGGTTGCGGCAGGCAGAGAGCAGGAAGCCGAGCAAGAACTGATCCGTCAGTCCCAGCACGTTGCCACGCAGGGCCAGGTGGCCCTGATTGGTGCGGGTCCGGGAGATGCAGGTTTACTGACACTGCGTGCCTTGCAGCTGATGCAGCAGGCCGATGTGGTGCTCTATGACTATTTAGTCTCTGATGAAATCATGGATCTGGTCCGTCGCGATGCTGAGCTGGTATGCGTGGGCAAACGTGCTGGTTTCCATAGTGTGCCTCAGGAAGAAACCAATCGCCTGCTGGTGGAATATGCCAGTCAGGGGAAACGAGTCGTGCGCCTCAAAGGCGGTGATCCTTTCATGTTTGGCCGCGGTGGTGAAGAACTGGAAGTGCTTTTCGATGCCGGGATTCCGTTCCAGGTCGTACCCGGAATTACCGCTGCTGCCGGCGCGACCGCCTATGCCGGTATTCCGCTGACACATCGCGATTACGCTCAGAGTGCCCTGTTTATTACCGGTCACACCAAGCCGGACAGCGATACCCTCGACTGGTCAACACTGGCGCGCGGCAAGCAGACGCTGGTGATCTATATGGGCCTGATGAAATCGAGTCATATCCAGCAACAGCTGATTGAACATGGCCGGGCAGCAGAAACGCCGATCGCTATCATTGAGAGAGGCACACAGGCATCGCAAAAAATTTACAAAGGTCAGCTGAGTGAACTGGCTCAGCTGGCAGAGCACGCGGAATCACCGTCACTCATTGTGGTGGGTGAAGTGGTGAACCTCGCGCAGAAATTACATTGGTTCGGAAAGCAGGAACAACAAGGGCAACCACACCCCGCTGTCGTGAGCCTGGCTTAACATGGAGAGAAAGATGGATCCGAAACGCCTTACCCACCTTAAGCAGCTCGAAGCGGAGAGTATTCATATCATCCGTGAAGTCGCCGCTGAGTTCGATAACCCAGTGATGATGTACTCCATCGGTAAAGATTCTTCGGTGATGCTGCACCTGGCCCGTAAAGCTTTTTATCCGGGAAAAATCCCGTTCCCGCTGCTGCACGTTGATACTGACTGGAAATTCCGCGAGATGATCGAGTTTCGCGATGCAACAGCAAAAAAATACGGATTTGACCTGCTGGTTCACAAAAACCCGGAAGGGATTGCGATGGGAATCAGCCCGTTTGAGCACGGTTCTTCCAAGCATACGGATATTATGAAAACTCAGGGCCTGAAGCAGGCACTGAACAAATACGGCTTTGATGCTGCCTTCGGCGGTGCCCGTCGTGACGAAGAGAAATCCCGTGCGAAAGAGCGTGTGTATTCTTTCCGTGACAAAAACCATACCTGGGATCCGAAGAACCAGCGTCCTGAATTGTGGCGGACCTATAACGGCCAGATCAATAAAGGCGAAAGTATCCGTGTGTTCCCGCTGTCCAACTGGACCGAGCTGGATATCTGGCAATACATCTATCTGGAAGGCATTGAGATTGTGCCGCTGTATCTGTCTCAGGTACGTCCTGTCGTTGAGCGCGACGGCATGCTGATCATGGTCGATGATGATCGTATGAAACTGCGTCCGGGCGAAGAGATCCAGCAGAAGAGTGTGCGTTTCCGTACGCTGGGCTGCTACCCGCTGACCGGCGCGATTGAATCTGAGGCTGGTACTCTGCCGGAAATCATTGAAGAAATGCTGGTCGCGACCTCCAGTGAGCGTCAGGGACGGGCGATCGACCACGATCAGTCTGGTTCCATGGAATTGAAGAAACGTCAGGGTTATTTCTAAGGAGTCGGGACATGAACAGTGCAATTCAACAACAAGTGGCTGAGCTGGGCATTGAAGCCTATCTCGATCAGCACCAGAACAAGTCTCTGCTTCGTTTCCTGACCTGCGGTTCAGTCGATGATGGCAAAAGTACGCTGATTGGCCGTCTGCTGCATGATTCTCAGCAGATTTATGAAGATCAGCTGGCGGCAATTCATGCGGACAGCCAGAAAGTAGGCACCACGGGCAGCAAACCGGATCTGGCTTTGCTGGTGGACGGCCTGCAGGCGGAGCGTGAGCAGGGCATCACTATCGATGTTGCTTACCGTTATTTTTCGACGCAGAAACGCAAATTCATTATTGCCGACACGCCGGGACATGAGCAGTACACCCGCAATATGGCGACCGGTGCCTCAACCTGTGATGTGGCGGTGATTCTGATCGACGCCCGGAAAGGCGTGCTGGATCAGACCCGTCGTCATTCTTATATCGCCAGCCTGCTGGGGATCCGTCAGTTCGTGGTTGCCGTGAATAAAATGGATCTGGTGGGCTTCGAGCAAGCGCGTTTTGAGCAGATCCGCGATGACTATCTGGCATTCGCAGAAAAACTGAATGCGGATATCAACATCCAGCTGGTGCCCCTGTCTGCACTGGACGGAGATAACGTTGTGACGCTCAGTGAACAGACGCCCTGGTATCAGGGGGAGTCGCTGCTGTCATTACTGGAAGACGTGGAAGTTAATAAGAAAGATGATGGCGAACTGCGCTTTCCGGTTCAGTATGTGAACCGTCCGAATCTGGATTTCCGCGGCTTCGCCGGCACACTGGCTTCAGGCACAGTCAAAGTCGGAGATGCCGTGAAAGTGCTGCCGTCCGGTAAGACATCAACCGTTGCCCGCATTGTCACTTTCGATGGTGATCTGACTGAAGCGCATTCAGGTCAGGCAATCACGCTGACGCTGAACGACGAAATTGATATCAGCCGTGGTGACACTATTGTTCACGCGGAAGATACAGTGCCGCTGAGTAACCAGCTTCTGGCTGATATTGTCTGGATGGCTGAGGCGCCACTGGAATCCGGCCGTCAGTACGACATCAAAGTCGCAGGTAAGAAAACGGTGGGTTCGGTGAGTGCGATTCGTCATCAGGTGGATATCAACAATCTGGAAACCTTCATTACAGATGTGCTGCCCCTGAACGGGATCGGCTTGTGTGAAGTTTCGCTGAATGAGTCGATTGCGATTGATTCATATCAGGATTGCGCTGACACCGGTGGCTTCATTCTGATCGACCGTCTGACCAATGTGACTGTGGGTGCCGGTATGGTGCGGGAAGCACTGGCAGAATCGGCACCGGCTCAGCACGGCTACAGTGCGTTTGAAGTCGAACTGAATGCCCTGATCCGCAAGCACTTCCCGTACTGGGGTGCCAAAGATCTCAGTAAGTTGCTGGGGTAACTGCCTATGGCATGGGAACAAGCCCTGGTACTTGCCATGCTGGTGGTGATCATTACCTGTCTGATCACCACCAGGATTAAACCTGCATTTCTGTTCGCAGGCGCGGCTTTTGTCGGCTTTCAAACCGGGATGATCGAGCTGTCGACCCTGGCTGGTAACTTCACGAATGCGTCGTTGCTGACTCTGGTTTTGTTGATCCTTGTTTCTATTGCACTGGAAAAAACGCGCCTGATCAGTTGGGTCGGGCGCCAGATCTCTCAGGGAGGACAAACGTCGGTCGTCGCCAAACTTGGTTTGTCGACGGCGTTTCTGTCTTCTTTTACCAATAATACGGCTGTGGTGGTGTCACTGATTGGTGCGGTAAAACGCAATCAGCGTCATGCGCCGTCACGCCTGTTGATTCCGCTGTCATATACCGCCATTTTAGGCGGTACCCTGACTTTGATTGGTACCTCGACAAATTTAATCGTTAACAGCTTCGTTGAAGATGCGGGTTTACCCAGTCTGGGATTTTTTGCCCCTTCGATGATCGGGCTGGCGGTTTTACTGACTGGTCTGGCGGTTCTGGTGCCTTTGAGCCACCTGCTGCCGAATTATGACGACAGCAATCAGGATGAACTGCCTTATTTTCTGGAAGCCAGGATCACTGAGACTTCACCGCTGGCCGGGAAAACGGTGGCAGAAAATGGTTTGCGTGCCCTGCGACGTCTGTTTCTGGCTGAAATTATTCGGGATGGCCAAACCATTGCGCCCGTCTGTCCGGATACGGTATTGCACGCCGGTGATAATCTGCTGTTTTGCGGCGACGTCGAAAGTGTCACAACCCTGCAGGAAATTGAAGGGTTAAAGTTATTCGGCCAGCATCATCTGAATGGTCAGTCGATGATGGAAGTGATTGTCAGTCATTCCGCGGGGATCCGGGGTAAATCTCTCAAAGATGTCCGGTTCCGTGAGCGCTTTGATGCTGTTGTGGTTGCGATTCGTCGCGGACATGAACGTTTGGCGGGCGGGTTAGGCAATATAGAGCTGCATCCGGGAGATACGCTGGTGATTGTTCCCGGGAAGACCTTTCAGGAGAAAAAACAAACGCTGAACCGCGAGTTTGTTCTGATTAATGGCCTGGACTCCAGCGCCCGTCTGGACAGTTCAAAAAGCATGGCGGTTTTGGGTGGTTTCGTTGCCGTCATCGCAGCCGCTTTACTGGATGTTCTGCCGTTGATCAAAGGACTGGCTGGTTATCTGCTGGTTCTGCTGGCAACCGGCATTATCAGTTTTGCAGAAATTCGCCGTCGCTTCCCAATCGATATTGTTGTCATTGTTGGTTCAGCATTATCGTTAGCGCAGTTAATGCTGACCAGTGGCCTGTCTGAGCGGATGGGTAACCTGATGATGACATCTTTCAACGGCTGGGGTGTTTACGGCGGGTTAGTGGCCGTGTATCTGCTGACCTTACTGATGACCGAGCTGGTAACCAACAATGCAGCCGCGGCTTTATCATTCCCGTTGGCTTACAGCCTGGCACTGAGTTACGGTGTTGATCCGATGCCGTTTATTATGGCCGTTCTGTTTGGGGCCAGCGCCAGCTTTATATCACCTTATGGTTACCAGACGAATCTGCTCGTTTATACCGTAGGTAATTACAAACTGCGTGACTATCTGAGAATCGGACTGCCTTTTTCTATTATGTATTCAGCGGTCGTACTGACCCTGATCCCGCAGTTTTTCCCTTTTTAATGTGTTTTAGCAACGGAGTGTACAATGACCGCTGTCGTTCAATCCCATGAAAATGAAAATGTGGTCTGGCACAATCACCAGACAGATAAAGCACAGCGTGCTCAGTTGAAAAATCAGAAACCTTGTGTGCTCTGGTTTACCGGATTGAGTGGTGCAGGCAAGTCGACAGTTGCAGGCGCATTGGAAAATCGTCTTGCGGGTCAGGGATTTCATACGTACCTGCTGGATGGTGATAACGTTCGTCATGGGCTGTGTAAGGATCTCGGCTTCTCATCAGAGGATCGGAAACAGAATATCCGCCGCATCGGTGAAGTGGCAAAACTGATGGCGGATGCCGGACTGATTGTCTTGACCGCATTTATTTCTCCTCACCGTGCTGAACGTCAACTGGTAAGGGATCTTTTGCCTGAGGGCGAGTTCATCGAAGTTTTTGTTGATACACCATTAGCCGAGTGTGAAAAGCGGGATCCGAAAGGTCTGTATAAAAAAGCCCGGGCTGGTGAGATTAAAGATTTTACCGGTATCGACTCGGAGTATCAGCCGCCTGAAACGCCAGAGATTCATCTTCACGCGGGAGATACATCAGTGGATACGCTGGTCACTCTGTGCATGGAAGCGTTAAAGCAACGCCGTATTATATAAGACAAGGAGTCAAGCGTGAGCGCACTACTGGAGTCTGTTTACCAGATTGCCCTGGAAGCCGGGCAAGTCATTATGGATTTCTATCACAGCAATGTTCAGGTTGAAGAAAAGGCAGACAGCAGTCCTGTGACGGAAGCGGATCTGGCCGCGAACACAGTGATTGTTCGTCACTTGTCAGAACTGACCCCTGAGATCCCCATTCTTTCTGAAGAGTCGGCCCATACCGAATGGGAACAGCGTCAACACTGGGAATCCTTCTGGCTGGTGGATCCGCTGGACGGAACGAAAGAGTTCCTCCGCAGAAACGGAGAGTTCACCGTGAATATTGCATTAATAAAGCAGGGAAGGCCGGTACTGGCGGTTGTCCATGCGCCGGCGCTGGATAAATTCTGGCTGGGCGACAGTCATCAAGCCTGGATGCAAACAAAAGGCGGACGTGAACCGATCCGAACCAGAGAAGCAACCGTCCCGACAGTGGTCGGAAGCCGCTCTCATCCCAGCCCGGATATGGCTGACTTTTTGGAAAAGCTGGGCCAGCATAAGATGACGGAAGTGGGATCATCTCTGAAGTTCTGCCTGGTTGCTGAAGGACGGGCACAATTCTATCCGCGTTTGGGACCAACCATGATGTGGGATACCGCTGCAGGGCAGTGTATCGCAGAAAGTGCAGGCGCGAAGGTCACTTTATTGAACGACGCACCCCTGCAATATCATCGTGAGGAGTTGTTGAATCCTTTCTTTCTTGTTTCTTACAAGTAATCGACTCTGTCCGCCGGGTATCACGGCGGACTTTTTTGTATTGAACCTCTCCTTTATCAGTCTCTATATAGCGGGAATATCTGCATCTCTGGACTCGTACAAAACGCGTCGTTTTCTTTCTGAATACCGTTATTGCTGCTTTTCTGTGTTTTTTGGCTGGTTCGGGTCAAAAGATCGCCTTTCGTAATAAAATAATAAAAAAACACTTGCTGCATCTGAATTACTCCCTATAATGCCGCCTCACTGACAGGGCACGACAGTGTTTGAATAAGTTCTTCGTAACTTGTGTATAACTTGTGGTGAACTGAAAGGAGCGCAAAAATAGAGAAAAATCTGGTTGACAGTGTTTTTTCTTTTTGAAAAATGCGCATCCTCACTTGAGAATTGATTCAAAGCTTTAAACTTTGATGTTTTCCTTAGTGAGGGCTTGGTTAAGAAGGTTTTTGAAAATTATTTCAAAAATAATGCTTGACTAAGAAAAAAGGCTCGGTATTATACGCAGCCTCTGACCAACGAGATAAACGTTGAGTCAACGTTCTTTAACAATTTGACCATGCAATCTGTGTGGGCACTCGACAATGATACAGTCAAAAAGATTTTATCAGTGAACTGAGTGACCAATCGAAAGTTCTTTAAGAACTTCGGCACAGTCAATTTATCAGTAATCACTGAGCCGCTTTTCTTCGGAAAGGCAACAAAATTCTAATTGAAGAGTTTGATCATGGCTCAGATTGAACGCTGGCGGCAGGCCTAACACATGCAAGTCGAGCGGCAGCGACATGACCGAACCTTCGGGGGACGTCATGGGCGGCGAGCGGCGGACGGGTGAGTAATGCCTGGGAACATGCCTTAGTGTGGGGGATAACCATTGGAAACGATGGCTAATACCGCATAATCTCTACGGAGCAAAGCGGGGGACCTTCGGGCCTCGCGCGCTAAGATTGGCCCAGGTGGGATTAGCTAGTAGGTGGGGTAACGGCTCACCTAGGCGACGATCCCTAGCTGGTCTGAGAGGATGATCAGCCACACTGGAACTGAGACACGGTCCAGACTCCTACGGGAGGCAGCAGTGGGGAATATTGCACAATGGGGGAAACCCTGATGCAGCCATGCCGCGTGTGTGAAGAAGGCCTTCGGGTTGTAAAGCACTTTCAGCAGTGAGGAAGGGGTGAGTATTAATAGTGCTCATCCTTGACGTTAGCTGCAGAAGAAGCACCGGCTAACTCCGTGCCAGCAGCCGCGGTAATACGGAGGGTG
>NZ_BAAHZP010000013.1:0-126446 GCF_054600795.1 Photobacterium sp. R1 | reverse complement strand
AGATTCAGCACCTTAATCAAAGTGGGTAACTCTCTTCTTTTCAAATCGAAGTGTCAGATCTGGTCTGAACTAGTACATTTTATTTATTTACTTTCGACCAAACCAGGGTGACACGCTCTTTTAATCCTTTGCCAGATAACCATAACCGACCATCCTCTAACAGCTTTATCTCGCGTTCCATGCGTTCCCCGATTACAGATTGAACGCTTGACTGAAGTCCTGTATGAAAGACTCGATTATTGGCTAAATCTAACTCATAAGTAGCGGTATAGAAGTTTGACTCCCTCTTTTTATCTTCCTCTGTCGGGTTAGGAAGTGGTTCTCTGTTCTGCGCAACACTAACGAAACCATTGTCAGTATAAATTAGCGTACCACTTTGCTTTCCTGGCCAATGAAATAACTCTCCTGACTCTCAGTGAACGATAAATTCATCCAGGGACCACACACCAACTAGCACTTCTTTAGATATTTCCATTAACGTTTCCTAATTGTATCCGATCGTAACTTGAGAAATAAATTTATCTCTGATAATCGAAGGTGCCGCGAAAATTTCCTTGTGTTGTTAACGCCGAATTGAGGTGCGTGGAACTTTAAACGCCAAACCAAAGCCATTGCTCCGTAACCACAATATCCAGCTTTGAACTGAGAATGGCTAGTCAAGAATCCCTCTTGAACGATTCGTTATATTTCTTTGTATTCACTACGAAGCAAACCAAAGCATTTAAGGTCATGAAATTGGTTCTTCCAGTAGCCACATTGCCGACGTAGTCCTTCCTCTTTGAAGCCTACTTTCTTTAGCACTAGCTCTGACCCGATATTACCCGGTACAGTATCAGCTTGAACACGATTCAACTCGCCACAAGGCAGGCCCCCTCCAAATGCTTGCTTTACGATTTGATGAATAGCTTCAGTGACTATACCTCGCCCCCAAAAATGGGGCCGTAAATCGTAACCGATTACAGCTGATTTCATATCTTTATCCCACGAATTGAAGCCACAAGTTCCAACCAATTCGTCTGTTTCTGCAATTCTAATTCCCCATCTTATACCTGTATTTGACTCAAATCGTTCTTGCATGAGATGAATTATCTGCTTCGCTTGAGATATATCAGAAAGTGCTTCCATATCGTAGTAAGTAATTACTAAACTGTCAGAAAATAGTTGAAAAATACCCTCTGCATCATCTTCAGTTAATTTCCTGAGTGTTAACCTCTTTGTTTCATATTCTGGAAATTTCAACTTTTCACCTTCGAAATATCATGTGTATTCAGGGCGGAGGAATGCCCACCGCCTATTTGAAATGATTGTGCTATAAAAATTCGAACCGGAAATGCCAAGCGTGGTGAATGTTGTTCACCTGATTTTCTGCAGCCCAGCTTCATGAGCAAAACCACCAACCATCACCTTGACAATGGCCTGCTCCTTCAACTCAACTGACGCTGTAATGGTTGAAACACAGTCCATTGCTCTTCCTTGCTCGAAAGTAAAACAATTCGAATATTTACCAGAAAGGTGTTTGGTTAGATAACATGCTAATGCGCCACTCGCACTCCCCGTAGCTGACTCCTCAGGGATGCCAAACAAAGGAGCAAAATTCCGACAACTCGCGGTCATTCCACTGTCTTTCTCGTACAATTCAAAAGCATGAAGACTCACGAGATCATGTTTTTTACAAAAGTCACTGAGTAAATGTTCATTCACTTGGATTTTATCCAGATATCCATGTGGCACTGGAACAAGAAGATCAGGCAAGCCCGTTGAAATAATCTCGATAGGTAATTGCGTGGATTCTAGAACGGTTGATTCAATTCCAATTAACTCTGATATCACCTCATAATCGAACCTTCCAAGGTATTCAGGTAACTTCTGCTCCATAATTATATGGCCATTAGACTCTATCGCTACGGCAAGTAAACCTGCTTTCGTCCTTTGCACATACAGCCCTTCGGTTACAATTCCTTTCTGATACATTGTTGAAAATGCAGCTAACGTTGCGTGACCACAGAAATCAACTTCATCTGTTACGGTGAAAAAAGACAACTCAAAATCAGCTTCCTCATCTTGAGACACAAACGCAGTTTCTGAATAGCCAACAGCTTGCGCTATTTTTAATTTTTCACCGTAAGACAATTTATCTGCGTGCAACACAACACCTGCAGGGTTTCCTCCAGTTCCATTGGCAGTAAAGGAATTCACCAAATAAGCTTCAACGTTCATCAATATTAATTTCTCCGTAAAATACTTCGATTTGGAGCAAAAACATAGAGCAATAATTACGAAATTACCCTATGGTTCTGTCCCAGAGGGTATGTAGTGACTGACTACAGCGGCATGTTCTATTTTTTATACACAAAGTGTCTGAATAATAAATCTTGAGCTAGAATGAATGTGCCAAAGAATAGCCCGATACGTAAGTTTAATGCTAAACCTAATAAAACAGATATGAGAAATCCAGATAGAAAATAACGCATATAGCTTCTTTCAGAGTACCGTGATAATAAGTAATGGATGGGAAGTCCGAGTAAAAACCAACCAATCAAGGATATAACAAGATAGCTTCCCCCGTATAGTGTGATCAGCATCATGAATTCGTGGCGTTGATAACCATCAATGACCGCCAGAAGGGTGATGCATAAAAATGCCAAAGCACCGACAATTGCGATGCTCCGAAACATTGCCGAGTCCCATTTACCCAAAATCTCTCCCCAAAATAGAGCGCACATTCAGGTGTGAGCAAAGTTACCACAAAGTCTAAGGCATTGTATTTTAAGTGCCAAACCCAAGTTTGAACTGAAAATGCCAAGCGTTAGGCGTTACTAATAAAGTCTTCGTTATAGATTCAGCTTGCTGTTTAGAGCCTTCACTACAGCTCTGCGCGCATTATGCTTTTTGAAAATTGTTGGCACATGCAGCTGAAAATTGACCATGCATGATTTTTTATTTGTCTGTTATTCGAAGCAATAAAATCTCTAAGTTCTACCGTGTGATTCACGGTTTAATCCCCAAAGCATTTCACCTTTATAACAGATTGAATAAAAAGCATCTTCAGGCCAATTTAAAACGTACACTTTACGTGAAAAACAGTGTTCACAACACTATGCACTGACATCCGTTCCATGACGACATGATAAATATTTAGAATGATAACAGATCTCTGGGTCATTACCTTTTGGTAAATCTCTTAGCGTATTTACTGTACCGCCATGAAGATTGGAAAAATAGAGTGCTCCATACCACTTATGGTCGCAAGAATTTTGAATATCCTGTACTCGAACAAGTCACTATGTTTAAAAAATTGAATATCATTCCTGATTTTAATCCGCACGAACTCTGCAAATTCAAAATTCCATGTTTACCACAAGATGGACAATGAATATCAACTTTATGTGACATTGGATTCCAATCATAAGTTCCTCATGAACGATTACGTCGAGGTAAGGGAGAAGCAAATCTTCCACCTCACCTTAAACATTGCACCGTAAACAAGAAACCCAACTTGAGACAAAAATGCCATGCGTTGGGAATCACTATTAAATTATTTTATATATTATGCCAAGTCTGAATTACAAATTGTGACATTCTTTCGAGGCTTTTCTTTTCCATAAATAAGCCCCCAGAAAAAACACCAAGGTATTGCCAACTGATAATATTGTAATATGAGCTAAGCCATAGCTACCTGATAAAGAAAAGCATAGCCCGGCATTAATCAATGCCAATACAGCTACATTTCTATATTCATTTGTTCTAGAGGTCTTTGCACAAAAATACCCAGCATAGCAAGAGATTAAGCTCGCAAGAAAAATGCTAATTAAAAGAAAAGGTGACATCGGGTATATGTGATTAATTGCTTCGATTACTTCACTGTTTTTTAATCCACTGTTCTTTAGATAATATACATACGCAAAACCACCTGCTATAAACACAATACTTGTGCCAATGAGATCAATCAAAAGTGCTAGGGTTATCGATTTAATCGGTCTGCCTTTTTGATTGGTTACTTTTTCCACTTTAGTTTCCATCTTCTATTACATAAATAAATTCATAAATTATGACGGCAGATAGTAACATAAAGTTTTTCAAAGGTGCAGTTAACTATCACGACACCCAAGAAAATCCACCGAAATCACTCTTAAATGCAAAAGAACAGACTACAAGTCTTACCCAAAGCTCTCGTACCATCGATTAAACCAATCCTGACGCCTCTCAAAAACCAGATTCATAGAGTCGAATCCAAGATTGCCTGTTGAATAGATACTTGCCCTGAATACCAAGTTAAATGATTTATTGCAGGGCATACCTGGTGTGTGGAAAATCGTCGTAGTTTCTCTGATTTGTCATGTTCCAGAGCTTGGTTATATCAGCATAAACAAGCCGCATCTTTCATTGGTGTCGCTCTTATCACCATAGAAAGTGGCCGATTCAAAGGTAAAAGAATCATCCAAGGTGGGCATTTACAGGTAAGGAACATGCTTTACATGACTATGATGTTTGCTATCCAAAGTAATCCTATATTAAGGCAACCTATGAATGCTTATTTGTATCAGGCAAACCAAAAGTGCCACACGTTGGCTGTCGGTTTAGAGCTTTTGTTTTGCGTTTCTTACCTATTCTATTGAACCAATATATACAGGAGCTGGAGCATTGCCGTAAGTTCCTAAACTAGCGCACGATCCCTGCCCATCATAGTAAAATATTGCTTTCTTGTTATTGTTTTGTGTCCTTTGAAGCATTCCTTCCCACAAAGAACATGTAACGGTATCAATCCCTACCATTTTCCCTTTGTGTTACATATGTAAGTAAAATCATTTCTACCAGAGTGTAAAACGTTTACACCACCATCTCCGTAAACCAAGACTCGCTCGACTTCAACTTCACAATTAAACGCTGCAAACGCATTTGTTGATAACACCAAAGATGCCAATAAAAGTAACCTTCTCATTTAACCTCCACATTTTGAATGATGTATAACATATTATTCAACGACATAATGTCGTATAACCTTGTCGTATATCTTAACTCTGCACACGGTTCTATGTGACTGTTCTATCATGATTTTTATTATTTCTACTCACTGCATCGAATATCAGCGGGCAGTGATTCGGAATCGAAAATGCGACATACGATAGTCCCGTTTCTGTTCAACTGTTTTTGTGAAATGATGACCGATATACCACCACCGATTGAACAACATTCACACAAGTGCCTTTAGCCGTTGTGTGCTGATATCCAGCGATGTCCACACAAGCACGCTACCGCCCCTGACAATCAAGTCACGTGCTGTAAATTGCCGTACATGATAGGCAGATAAGAATCACGTTTCACTAAGTGATGCATTTGGGGTTGCATATCTGTGGGTAAGCGCAAGGTTGCATGATAAGAAGGGAAAATGAGCGCGGGCAGACCTTGGAAGGATGCTTCAACCGATTGATGAAGCAAGCATTGGAAACCATTAAAATCAGCAACATAGTTTTAATGAGATGTGATTAGGGTTGTATTGGCTCTCTGGAGCCCTTCGTCTTTCATCGTATCGAAAACTGAAAAATATAGCGTTGCAATTCATCAAGAAGGAGTTCTTTGATGAGTATCTGAGATTTTTCTTTTTTCAGTGATGATTCCAGTAAAGATAATCCGATTGTCGGTAATTTGGGTAGCTCATGATGAATCACGGCTAATGAGTTTGGGATGCCTAAGTCTGCACGGACGGTGATACCAAGACCGGCATTGACTGCTCCCCAGATTCCGGAGAGGCTGCCTCCGGAGACGGCAATTTTCCAGGGAATATTTTCTTGGTCTAATGTCTTTATTGCGGCATCACGAATAATACATGGCGCTTCTAATAAAATCAGCGGGAGAGGTTTCCCTGAACTCAAATAGGATGACAGGTCAAAAGATGGACTGGCAATCCAATGCTGAGGGACTTCCGTGATGAGTCGTTTCTGATTCATTTCAAGCGGATTTTCCCAACATAAAGCAAAGTCAATTTTATTGTGAAGGCTCTCTTCTTTGAGCGTGTTGTTTCGGCCACATTGCGCATAAATCTGAATGTTTGGGAAACTTCTGGCGATCCGACCTAATAAATTAGGCAGTAGTCGCTCACTAAAGTCTTCTTGTAATCCAATACTGACAGCGCCATGAATGGTTTGCTGCTGAATCGCCTGAAGAGCTTCATCATTGATTGATAACATTTTCTTTCCGTAGCTCAACAATAACTCACCTGATTCGGTTAACCGCAAATTTCTGCCACTCTTAGACAGAAGTTTGACCCCACATTGCTGTTCCAATTTTTTCAATTGTGCGCTGACTGCTGAAGTCGATCGGCAGAGTTGACTGGCTGCAAGCGTAAAGTTGCCTAAGTCGATACCGACGACGAACGTTCTTAATGCATCTAAATCAATGGATTCAGGACGCTTCATAATATTCCTGTTTTTCGGGAAGATTGTTTCAGAATGTTTTGATTTTATAAGGCTTTTGGTTCGGTAACAATCGCTGTCATGTTCTGAAAACATGCAATGACTGAATTGAACCGAAGGAGAAACACATGGGCAAAACGCTTGATAAAGACTCATTAGGTAAAGTCGCACCGAAACTGGCAGAGCTAACAACGAATACATTATTTGGCGATCTTTGGCAGAGAGAAGAACTGACATTCAGAGAACGCAGCCTGATTACGATGAGTGCTTTGGTTGCGATGAATAAATACGAACAGTTACGTTGGCATATCAATTTTGCCCGGGAAAATGGACTGACTGAAGACGATATCATTGAAGTGTTTACACATCTTGCTTTTTATGTCGGTTGGCCCAGTGCGGTGACTGCTTTGCAAACATTGAATGATGGAGATGAATAATGCCTTTTACCAGAATTATGGTTCAGACCGGCCGATCTGAAGAAGAATTGAAAATCATCTCAGATACACTGCACCAAACACTTGTCGATGAATTCAATGTCCCACCAGAGGATCGTTTTCAGGTCATTGATGAGTATCCAGAAGGCCGATTGATATATGATGAGACCTATTTGTCCGGCAAAAGAACATCGAACTATATTTTATTTTTGATTACCGCGGGAAAGCCCAGAGATAAGGGAACGAAAGCGCGTTTTTATCAAGTGCTTTCGCAAAGAATCTCCGAAAAGACAGGGATCTCTCAGGACGATGTTATGGTTGTGATTCAGTTTACAAACCCGGACGACTGGAGCTTTAGTGGCGGCAACCTTTATACCATTCAGGAAGCCTTAGACAAAGGGAACTGAAACCACAGCTTTGAACCAGCCAGCCTGTGCGCTGGCTGGTTGGCAGATTTTCCCAGCACAATGTCAACACTGCTATCAAGGATCAGATCGCTCAGGGTTGATGAATTTCACTGCTCCTGTGGACTAAATCCACCAGTACACCGATACATTTCTCAGCAGCATCCAGATCTTTCCCGACAAATGCCGACACAATAGCGCCTTCTTTCATCAGGCAGATGGTATCCAGCAACGCTTCGTCCTGACACGACAGATGTTGTTGGATTAAAGCCCTGACTTTGTGTTTGTGGTCGCGGCAATAGGCGATGATGGCAGCATTTTCTTCGCTGAATTCTGCCGAGGTGTTGATGAAAAAGCAGCCGCGGAACGGACTGAGAGCTGGCACGCGGTTGTGGAACCACTCACTGAGGCCATTGAACAGACGAGTGATGAGTTCGATGTCATCCTGCGCCGGCGACAGCAATGTTTCCAGCCAGCTCATGAAAATGTCATCACGTGCTGCCAGTGCGGCAAGGACCAGCTCGTCTTTGCTGGCGAAATGGCTGTAGAGCGTTTTCTTCGCCACCCCTGAAACTTTCAGAACTTCATTGATTCCGACCGCATGAATGCCCTGGCGGTAAAACAGGGTCAGCGCCGTTTCAATGAGCAGCTGTTTTTTGTCTGTCTTTGCTGGCGTTTGCTGAACCGGTGTTTGGTTCACCGGTGTTTGTTTCACCGATATTTGTTTCTCAGATGTCTGGCTCATCACGATTCCTCTTCCGTTGAAAAGATGTTGACACAGGTAGACCGACTTGTCTACTCTGTTCGCAATGGTAGACAAGTCGGTCTACTTTGTCTGTTCAAGGAGAAAAAAATGAATCAATATAGTTTTGCACTGATATCGGGTTTGGGTGCTGCGGTCGCGATTGGATTACTGTCACTGGCAGACAGCATGACGACGTCAGGGTTGTGGCTGATGGCGCCTTTCGGTGCGACGGCAGTACTGGTATTTGGTGTACCGGACAGCCCGCTGGCCCAGCCGAAGAATGTCATTTTCGGACATTTGCTGACTGCATTTATCGGTGTGTTTTTCGTGAGTTTTGTCGGGGTAACGCCATTGACGATGGCTGTAGCTTCTGGCCTTGCGGTGTCTGCGATGCTGGTGACGAAAACAACCCATCCGCCTGCCGGAGCAAACCCGTTACTGATCATGCTGACCGGGCAAAGCTGGTCATTTCTCTTCACGCCGGTGCTTCTGGGGGCTGTTGTGATGGTACTGATCGGCCAGCTGCTCAAGTTGCAGCGCAGGGCGGTGAGTCAGTAAGTTCAGCTGTCGCCAACGGTCTCTTCACCCTGTAAGCAAGTCAACCAGAAGCGTAGTGCTGTCTGTACTTTACTGATATGTCACTTTTCTGGTGAAAAAATGTCACTTTTTAACCTATGAAATTGATTCAGTGCTTAATAAGATTGAATCCGTTTTCTTCTTCGGGTTTATTCTCATGCTTACAGGGACTTATTGTGGCTGAACCTTTATCTTATGTACTGATTCATCGCGTTGATCTGTTTTCTGAATATCAGCAGCAACTGATTGAGTTGCTGAAATTAAGTTCTGCTGATGATGCGATATTAGGTTTTGATACAACGTTTGATGATCAAAAAACAATTCAGTACTTAGTTTCACTGGAAAAAGAGATTGCCAGTCAGAGCCTTCAAATCCTGGTCGGTCAGCATCAGGAAACTTTGGTTGTCTGTTGTTTCTTCAAGAGAAGTCATCAGCAGACAACCAGACATCTCTGTGATCTTCAAAAAGGTATGATTCACCCGCATTTTCGCAGTCAGGGGTTGCTTGAGCAAACCCTGGCAGCCATCGCCTGTGAGTGCATGGCACAAGGCGTAGAGCTGCTGACGCTGGATGTTCGGGGCGGCACAAAAGCTCACCGGATCTGGGAAAAATGCGGATTTGAAACATACGGCATCCTGAATGACTACAGCCGTTTTCAGGGCAAGTCCTTTGACGGCTATTTCATGAAACAACGAACCCAGGATCTCTGGAATCGATTCAAAATATTCTACACACAAGGAAGTGAAAAAATGTCAGTTGGCACTGAACTTATCCCTAAAAAAGAATTTCGTACACAGATGCGAGAAACATTAGAAAAACATCTGACTTTAGGTCATCCCTTATTTAAATATCTGCTGGATGAAAAGCATCCGAATTCTGATTTATTAAAATTCACCACGCTTCAGGGTTATCAGCTTACGAAGAACTTTCTGACTTATATCGAGCATTTATTTTTTCACTGTCCGCTGCCAAAACATAAACGTGCACTGCTGCACAATATGTATGAAGAAGAAACCGGCCGCTTATCCAACACCAAAAATCATGTGGAACTGATGCAGGATTTTGTGCGTGCATTGGGGATTTCCGATGCAGAGCGCGATGCTGCGACCGCTTTGCCACAGACGCAGGCGTTGATTGATTACCGGATGATTGCCTGTAAAAACCCCGACCTGTATCACATTGGGGCGGCAGCAGTCATGGTGGCCAGTGAAGGGCAGAATCTGGAAAGTGTCGGCGACGAAGCCCGGCACAATATTCTGGGCAAAGTGTATGATCTGAAAGAGGCAGATCTGCTGTTCTTCTCCGTGCATCAGGAAGAGGATGTCGGTCATGTTCAGCAGGGGCTGGCCTTGCTGGCGGATCTGTGTGATACACCGAAGCGGCAACAGGAAGCCATTGAAGCGATTGAGACCACCTGTGAGCTTTTCTATCAGATGTATCAGGGTGTGTATGAATACTTTGGATACGATAAGCAAGATCAGGCTGCGAAGGCGGAGCTGATTGAGGAGGTCTGATGGAAATCTCACGGAATAAGCAGGTCATCGCTATCTCGGTTGGCGTGCTGGTGACATTCTGGGCGTCATCAATCAAAGGCAGCTATCAGGTTTATTTTCTGGATTTAGCCAGCATGTGTGGACTAGGGCGAGGTGTGTTCTCGCTCACCAGCGCGCTGTTTGGCCTGTCGATCGGGGTGCTTTCACCTGTGGTGGGCTGGATCTGTGACCGGATTGGCCCGGCGCTGACGATCTTATCCGGCGCCGTCGTGGCAACCTTTGTATATATGCTGATGATGCTGTCGTTCAATTTCTGGCTGTTTCTGGTGTTGTTCGGTGTGCTGGCTGCATACGCTTTAACCGCAATGACCTTTGTACCGCTGGCCTTGCTGGTTGACCGGATTTTTGATCACCAGCAGAAAGGGATGGCTTATGCGGCCATCACGAACGGCACGGCGATTGGGTTTATGGTGCTGTCGCCATTCTGGGTCTGGCTGAATACGTTTTTGATCTGGCAGGACGTCAGTCTGATTATTTTCGGGGTCTTTACACTGGTCATTCTGCCTGCCTGTATCTGGCTGTGCAGTGTTTTTCCGCGCCGGGAGTTCGTGACTGAGGCGGCGGACGCAGCTGACGATGATCTGAAGTGGCACCAGCACCTGAGAAAACCGCTCTTTCTATTACTCGCTTTGTCATTTGGCGGCTGTGGCGCATCCATGGCTTACATTGATGTGCATTTGGTGCCCATGCTGCAAGAGCGATTTACCGAGAGTGAGGGCGGAGCCGCTCTGGTTGCCTCATCGCTGAGTGTGCTGGGTGCTGCGGAACTGATTGGTGCTTTTGTGGTGGGCTATTTGCTGCGGTTTTCCGCGCCCGCGCTGATGCTTGCCCTGCTGTATGCGGTACGCGGTGCATCACTCCTGATTGTGCTGGCCGCCGATAACTTCATCATGTGCATGATCTTCGCTGTTCTGTTCGGGCTGACGTATATGGGCACCGTGATTGTCACCTCGCTGATGTGTCTAAAAGCTTACGGAGAGAAAGTGAAAGGTAAGATTTTCGGTTGCCTGTTCACCGTCCATCAGGTCTTTGTGTTCGGCACGGTCTGGCTGGGCGGGTTGTCTTTTGATGCGACACAAAGTTATTCATTGATCACGCTGGCGGTAACCGGGCTGTGTTTTGTGTCTGTGGCAACCGGGCTGGTTTTCTACTTCTCTGATGTGTTGAAAGAGAAGCCGCAATCTCAGATGGCTTCGCCATCTTAATCACCTTTTCAAGGATGAAAGGACTATTACGCATGGAACAAACCACCCGAGCAATTCACATGGGGTTTCCGTCGCTGGAAGATTCGCATGCCGCTGCCATTGCCATGACGTCGGCATATGATTTTAACTCCGCGCAGGAAGCCAGTGACCGGTTCAATGGAGTCACAGAAGGCAACATTTACAGCCGGTTTACGAATCCATCCGTGGAATATTTTGAACAGAAGCTAGCATCCCTGGAAAATGCAGAAGCTGCGGTTGCCTTTGCCTCGGGTATGGCTGCCTATCTGGCACTGGCAATCACGTTTCTCAAACAGGGCGATCATGTCCTGCTGGCGAGCGGTATTTTCGGCACCACGACGCATCTGTTCCGGCAGTATTTCGGACAGTTCGGTATTACGGCAACCTGTGTGGATTTGGATGACCCGCATGCCTGGCAGGATGCGATGCAGCTGAATACCCGGATGATTTTGGTGGAATCGCCCACCAATCCCTTGCTGAAGGTGGCGGATTTATCCTGGCTGTCCACCCTGGCGAAGCACCATGATGCCCTGTTGGTGGTGGACAATACGCTGCTGTCTCCGGTGAACCAGCGTCCGCTGGCCCATGGCGCGGATCTGGTACTGCATTCAACCGGGAAATTCATTGACGGGCAGGGCCGGACCGTCGGCGGAGTGATTGCGGGCCGCAAAGCGATGATTCAGCCGCTGAAAGGCTATCTGCGCAGCTCTGGCACCTGCATGAATGCATTCACTGCCTGGGTCCTCAGTCACGGACTGGATACTCTGAAAGCCAGAATGACGCTGCATGAGCAAAATGCCAGAACGGTGGCGGCATGGTTGCGCGAGCAGTCTTGTGTGCGGCAGGTTTTCGCCACATTCAGTGACGATCATCCGCAGGCCGCGGTGATCGCCAGGCAGCAAAGCGGACACAGTCCGGTCCTGAGTTTTGTGGTCGATGGTGGACAGGAAGCAGCTTGGCGATGTATCGATGCTTTGCAGCTGGTGTCGCGCTGTACCAACATCGGCGATACCAAGTCGATGGTCACGCATCCTGCATCGACAACGCACTGCCGCTATTCGTCTGAAGAGAAAGCACAATACGGGATCTGTGGCGGCCTAGTCAGGATATGTGTCGGGCTGGAAGCCAGTGAAGATATCATCGCCGATCTGCAACAGGCACTGGCCGCCTCTCAGAATCAGCAATCCTCAAAAGAGCAGTCACCCAAGGAAGTGGTATTGCAGTCATGATGAACCGTATTTTATACACCTCGTTTTGGATCGCCGGTCTGCTGGCTGCGAATCTTGCCAATGCCGGTCCGAAACTGGATCCGCAAACTGTACTAAAACAGAACTATGTCGCGTTCCCGTCAGTCTCCGGGACCACGGCACCGCTGACCATTGCCGCCCGGTTTACCAAACCGGCAGGGATTCAGGCGCCGGTGCCGGCGGTGATTATCGTGCATGGTTCCGGTGGCGTAGATGAGCGCGGGACGCTTTACAGTCAGGCGCTAAGCAGCCGGGGACTTGCGACACTGGAAATTGATATGTGGGCGGCCCGCGGTCTGGACGGCGGTCTCTCCCGGCCCAAGCATGTCAAAGACACGTTGCCGGATGTTTATGCGGCGATTGATTATCTGAAATCACGTCAGGATATTGATGCCGACCATATCGGTCTGATCGGGTTTTCCTGGGGCGGGGTCGTCGCGATGCTGATGGCCGGAGAACAACAGACTGCGCCACTCAAAGCAATGGTCGCGAATTATCCGGTCTGCTGGGCGTATAACAAGGTTCCGGGGTATCCGTTTACCCGGATTGCGGCAGGCCGCCAGCTGATGATTCTGTCCGGCGCCGAGGATAAATATGATGGGCCGGACGATTGTGAGCATCTGGTGCAGCAATTACCCACCGACAGCCAGTCCCGGGTGACACTGGAAACGCTGGCCGGGGCAACCCATGCCTTTGAACTGCCCAGAGCCGACAGTCTTTTCTTTGACCCGTACGCTTTCAGAGGGAAGGGCGGTAATGTTCCGATCCGCTATAACCCGGAAGCAACCCAGCATGCACTCCAACTGGCATCTCAGTTTTTTGTCAGTCGGTTGAGCGACTAAACAGGTATCTCCCTGTACTTTCGGCCGCCGCGTGCCCCTTAGCGGCGGATTCTTTTGGCAGGGACTGATACTTTTTCTTCCAGGCCGCCCGAAGAGAACTGGCCTGCGGAAAGCCGGATTTGAACGCTGCCACTTCAACGGTTTCACCGTGTTCCAGATAGCCTTTCGCCTCTTCCAGCCGGAGTTCAACCAGATAGTCCCGAATCGTCACGCCGGTGGCATTTTTAAATTCCCGCTGCATATGGCGGGAAGAAACCCGGAACACCTCGGCAATATCAGTTAATGTCAGTTTCTCGTTTAACCGGGCTTGCAGGTAATCCTGAATGGAATGCACCAGGGGTGAGATGTGGCTGCGGTAACACAATTGCTGGGAAATTTGCGGGTCATTGGCCATTCTGCGCCGGTAGACTACCAGTTCACGTGCCACCTCGAGAGCCAACGGGCTGCCGTTCAGTTCTTCAATGAGCTGGAGCGCCAGATCGATCCCGGCCGTGACACCTGCCGTGGTGTAAATCTGGTCGTCGCGGACAAAAATACGTTCTGGGATCACCTTGGCCGCCGGGAATTGATCTGAAAGCGCCTGCGTCAGTTTGTGATGGGTTGTGCATTCCCGCTCATCCAGCCATCCGGCCAGTCCGAGCAGGAAAGCGCCGGTACAAATCCCCAAAATACGCGTGTTGTCTTTCGGCATCCGCCGGAGCCATTCAATACAGGTCTGACTGGCCTGATTCTGATAGATCGCTTTGTGATACTTCGAAGCACAGACGATGACGATGGCATGGTCAGGCAAGGCAGGTGGCAGCGGCTGAATACCGCCAATGGTTAATCCCTGAAAGCTGCTGAAAGAAGACTGATCGCCAATGAAATGTAAGTTCAGCTTCATGCCGTAGTTCATGGCTTCGTGGAATGCCTGACAGGGGCCCGCCAGATCGAGCAGGTGCACTTCCGGCGTCAGCAGGAAATAAATATCTCTCGGTGATTCATTGAGGTTGGCAGTATCCATTGCCACTGAGTCCCTTGAAATTAAGTCTTCACTCAATGTATCACCCCGTTTGTCTCAGAGGCTAGTGCAATAAAATGAGTATGTTAGATTAAGGACGGTAGTTGACTGATTTTATTCAGAATAAAGCGGATTGATTGAAAAGGAGAAAGGATGGAAATCGTCCAGGCAGCCATGCGGCATGAGCAGATGTATGTTCCTTATGTGAAAGCGTGTGCCGAAAGTGGCATCAAACACTATCAGTCCGCTGCGGATGCACCGGAAGCGTATCTCAGAAACTGGGTCGATTATGCAGAAGGACGAAATTTGCCTGAAGGCTGGGTACCTGTAACCACCTATTTCTGCATCCGGGATGGCGAAATTCTGGGAACGATCCGGGTCAGGACCGGTACGAATGAACGTGTCGAGAATATTCTGGGCCATATCGGGTATGAAACCCAGCCGAACGCCAGGCGTCAGGGAGTGGCCAGTCAGATGCTGCAATGGGTTTGCAGGCATGTGATCAAAGCACCTGTGCGTATTACCTGTGATGCGGAAAACACCTTTTCCCGTCAGGTGATCGAACGGAACGGGGGACGTTTGCTGAAGCACTATTTTAATGAAGAAACCCAGACAAACTTTTTGTGCTTTGAGTTATCACCCTTGGTTGGCTGATATGTCCGACAGTAAGGGTCGGATGTCCGATTAGAGATATGTATTTCTAAGCTGTCCTGAGACAATGAATACATACGTTCAGCGTATTTTTCTACGAGCTTAATCTAAGGCAGCGCATGATCTACTTATTACCCTTATTGACCGTTTCAATTTGGGCAGGGAATGCCATTGTAAACAAACTTTCTCACAGCGTAATCGATCCGGGAGCGATCGCATTTTATCGCTGGTTTTTTGCCATGCTGGCGCTGACCCCTTTTGTCCTGAAATCTGTGATTCGTCACTGGGCCAGCATCAGACCTTATTTGTCCAAACTGGCATTTCTGGCCTTGCTGGGCATGGTGCTCAACCAGTCGCTGGGCTATTTTGCTGCTTCGACAACAACCGCCACCAATATGGCGCTGATCACCTCATTGGTGCCGTTGATGAGCATGTTCCTGAGCGTGCCGATTCTGAAGCAAAAGTTATCGCCTATGGCGGTGATCGGTGCGGTGTTCTCGCTGGGCGGTTTAGTGCTGATGCTCAGCCACGGGGATCCGGCCCGCCTGATGGCGCAGGGGATCAATCAGGGGGATGGCTTGCTGTTGCTGGCGGCCTTTGTGTATGCGCTGTACTGCGTGCTGCTCAAGCACTGGGACATGCCGCTGAGTAACTGGCAGTCGGTGTATGTTCAGGGCGTGTTTGCCGTGTTGTTCCTGATGCCGATGCTGTTTATCAGCCAGCGGATTTCAGTCACCAGCGAGTCGCTGCCACTGATTATGTTTGCTGCAATTCCGGCTTCCGTGGTTGCGCCCTGGTGCTGGATGAAAGCCATTAAAATGCTGGGTGCAGACAAAACGGCGATGTTCATGAACCTGATGCCGGTGATTACCGCAACCATCGCAAGCATCACACTGAACGAACAGCTGGAAGCGGTGCATCTGATCGGCGGCGCCATGGTGCTATGTGGTGTTGCGGTTGCGCAGCTTAAACTGAAAGCGCGCCGCAGCAAGCTGGTGGCGGCTTAAGTTAAATCGAATCTAAACTTTTTCTTATTTTCAGGCAGCGGAAACGCTGCCTTTTTTGTTTTTCTGTCCTTGAAAGCCCAGACCGTCAGATGAGATCAGTACGATAATTTCTAAAGAGGGATCGGGTGAGATATCGCTTTGCGCAAGCTGCTCGAATTGATTCCGCCCCTGTTTATTGCTCGTACAGAGCAGAAGGAACGAAACCATGAAACACAATGGGAAACACGAAAAGCAGTACGACACCCTGACCAGCAAAGGGCATGTGCCGATTCAATCCTGGACCCGGGGCGTGCCTTTTGACCCCAAGGCGCAGGAACAGCTGAAGCACATTGCGGCCATGGATATCGTGCATCACCATATTGCGGTGATGCCGGATGTTCACCTGGGCAAAGGCGCCACCATTGGCAGTGTGATTCCTTCCGTGAACGCGGTGATCCCGGCGGCAGTGGGTGTCGATATCGGTTGCGGCATGGTGGCAGCCAAAACCAGCCTGAAGGCCAGCGATTTGCCCGATAACTTAAAAGGCGTGCGCAGTGCTTTTGAAGCCGCGGTACCGCATGGCCGCACCATCGGACGCGGACGAAAAGATATCGGTGCGTGGGACAAAATTCCTGATCGGGTCGCCAGTGAGTGGCTGACCCTGCAAAGCCGGTTTGAACGCATCTGTGAAAAACACCCGGCGATCCGCAAAACCAACAACGTTCATCATCTGGGCACCATGGGAACAGGGAACCACTTTCTGGAGCTGTGTTTAGATGAGTACGACAGCGTCTGGATCATGCTGCACTCCGGCAGCCGGGGCGTCGGTAACCGTATCGGGACTTACTTTATCGAACTGGCGAAGCAAGAAATGACCCGGCACCAGATCCACTTGCCGGATCAGGATTTAGCCTACTTAAAAGAAGGCAGCCGGTACTTTGACGATTATGTCGAAGCCGTCGAATGGGCGCAGGATTACGCCCGCAAGAACCGGGAAATCATGATGATGAACGCCATCAGCGCGCTGAAACAGGCACTGGGTGTGCATTTCTCTGCGGCTGAACTGGCGGTGAACTGTCATCACAACTACGTCTCGCGGGAACATCACTTCGGGAAAGATTGCTATGTCACCCGAAAAGGCGCCGTGCGCGCTCAGAAAGGGGAGATGGGGATCATTCCGGGCAGTATGGGCGCCAAATCCTTCATTGTCCGCGGGCTGGGCAATGCCGACAGCTTCAACAGCTGCAGCCACGGCGCAGGCCGCGTGATGTCCCGGACACAAGCCAAGAAGGTGTACAACATCGCCGATCAGGTCGCGGCGACCCAAGGCGTGGAATGCCGCAAAGATGCAGGCGTGATCGACGAAATTCCCATGGCCTATAAAGACATTGATTGCGTCATGGCCGCCCAGAAAGATCTGGTCGAAGTGGTGCACACCCTCAAGCAGATCGTCTGCGTGAAAGGCTAATCAAAACAATGCAGTCGCAACCATTTGTAGCTTGAAGTCACACTGTGACAGATTGAATACAGTCTCCCTGAAACCGTGTTCTAGTCTTGAGACGGGAAGGTTTTCAGGGTATGCAATGATGTGCGTTCCGGCGGTAGCGTGGGTTGGGGATCTCTTGAGTCCCGATTTCAGGTGAATTGATTGAGATGGGTTGGTATGTCGCGCTTACGTTTCGTGCCAATCTCAGCATTTTGGGATGCGCGCCAGATACTCTTTGCTGGCACAAAGAGTATCCAGAAATGCCTTTTGGTTCTTTGGTGTTGTCCGGGTCGGTTGTAGGCGCTCCCGACGCCGACAACCTAAAAATTCGTTCTGAATTTTTCCCTAAGCTAATGACCTTTTCCGAATCTTGTCTTTTGTGGTTGTATTTTCATTTAAATCAATTACTTATTTCATTTCTGCGCAGACGGGAATCCAGTGCCTTTTGGAATTCTTAAAGTGATTGTCCCAATATTTCTCCGGTCAGGTAATGTTAAAATCATAGGACTCGTTATTGTTTTGTGGGTTTGTATGTTTGGCGACTGATCAGATCGCACAAACTCTACCGCGTTCCCTTCATTTTCTGCTTTCCAGTGATCTACATTTAGGAACAGTTATTTAGACGACAGGCTGGATCAGGAGAATGTCAAGTTCTTCTAGTTGTGTGCAATCAAAATTTAACAACCGCATGTTGTCGGACTGGTTTTCCGCTGCGCTACAAACCAACCGCAAATGCGGGCGTTAGGCATCATTAAAAAGGACATACATGAGCGGACACATCAAAAAAATAGACTCAATTAAAGGTATGGCGGTCTATGATGATTTTCAGTGGTCATCATCTATGCGAGATGCTGGTAATAACATCGCAGAATTTAAAAGCCTAAACATTCTATATGGCCGAAATTACTCTGGCAAAACAACACTCTCGCGGATCTTCAGGGCTCTCGAAACCGGCACAATATCAGACAAATATAGTTCGCCAGAGTTTCAATTGTCTTTTGATGGTGGTAGCACTGCCACGCAAAGCTCATTAACTAATCATGGTCAAGTCGTTCGGGTTTTCAATGAGGACTTTGTCCGGGACAACCTTCGGTTCATTGTTGATGACGAGCAGACGATTAATTCATTCGCTATCTTGGGTGAAGACAACACAAAGCTTGAGGAAGAAATCGAGAAGCATGAAGCCGAATTTGGCAGTGAAGAGGATAAATCTGGACTGTTGGGGGAGCTCCTTGGTGCTGAGAAGCATTTCCAAAAAGCCCGAAAAGACTATGGCGACAAGTCGTCAGAATTGGAGGGAAAGTTACGCGATAAAGCCAATAAGGCAGGCACTGGAATCAAACACAATAAAACGTTTGGTGATGCCAACTACAATGTTACCAAAATAAAGACAGACATCGCGACTGTTAACAAAGACACCTATTCTTCGCTTTCTGATGAGCAGGTTGGAAAGTTTCATGACCTCCTAAGAGAAGAACCCAAATCGGAAATTACTGAATCAACAACTTTCAATCTTCAATACGCCACAATCGCTTCAAAGGCTAAAGAGTTAATCGAGAAAAAGATTCAGGCATCTGATCCAATTCAGGAATTGCTAAACGATGCTGCTCTGGCAACGTGGGTGAGAACTGGTCGGGGCCATCATCAAGCGAAAAGAGATAAGTGCGCATTTTGTGGCAGCGACCTTCCTCAAGATTTGTGGGAGAAGCTGGACAAGCATTTTAATCAGGAGTCTGAAGAGCTTCGTCAATTATTGGAAACCCTGCTTGGATCGATTGAACGTGAGCGATCCCGAGTTCCTAATCTACTGAGAATCAAAAACTCGGATTTCTACTCTAACTATACAGTTGACTTGGATTCACTGGCAGAACAGTTATCAACCCGATCAACTTCTTACTGTACAAGCCTGGACTCCATAAAAAAGCAGGTCGAAAAACGGAAAAATGACATTTTTACGCCTCTGGAATTTGATGCACCAGAGTCTGTTGAAGATGCTTTGAATGCAGTCAGGGATTCGTATGAGCAACTCAGAAACGAATCAAACCAGTTCACTGCTTCACTAAGCGCCGAGCAATCGGAGGCTCGTGCGGCTCTCCGCCTCCATGAAGTCTATACATTCATAAACGACATTAAGTATGGAGACGAGTGTACGGCCATTGAGGCACTGAATGAGTCTATGGGTAAAGCAGAGAAAACTAAAAACGAAACAAAAGAAAAAGTTGATTTAAAACGAGAAAAGATCGCTGGACTGAAGGCCCAGTTAAAAGATGAAAGCAAAGGAGCTGACCGGGTAAACGACTATCTGAACAATTTTTTTGGACATCAATCTCTCTCACTCAAAGCCATTGAAGAAACCCCGGGGGAAGCATCATCTGGATACAGGTTTGAGGTAACTCGAAACGACAAAAAAGCATTCCATCTCAGCGAGGGTGAATGCAGCCTGATCGCTTTCTGTTACTTCATGGCCAAGCTTGAAGACATAGAGACTAAAGGTAACCAGCCGATCATCTGGATCGATGATCCCATTTCCAGCTTGGATGCAAACCATATCTTTTTTGTCTACAGCCTTATTAATGCCGAGATTGTAACGCCGGAGAAATATGAAGATGGCGGTGAACAAAAGGAACGTGACCGTTTTAAGCAGCTATTCATTTCGACTCACAACTTGGACTTCTTGAAGTATCTGAAGCGGCTTCCCGGCGCTTTGAACAAAAACAAGTCTCAATACTTCATCATTACCCGAACGGATCAAACAAGTGGCATTACATTGATGCCTCGGTACCTAAGGGACTACGTCACAGAGTTTAATTTCCTGTTTCATCAAATTTATAAATGCGCCCACGCTCAGATCGAATGTGATGAAAATCACGATTGCTACTACAATTTCGGGAACAATGCCCGGAAGTTTCTTGAGGCATTCCTGTACTACAAGTACCCCAATGCATTAGAAAAAGATGACAAGCTAGCGCGTTTTTTCGGAGATGATGCATTGGCTGCGTCACTAACGGATCGCATCAATAATGAGTTCTCCCATTTAGCTGGTGTATTTGAGAGAAGTGTTTTGCCTATTGATGTGCCCGAGATGAAGACAACGGCAAGTTTTATATTGCGGAAAATTGAAGAAAAAGATCCAGATCAGTATTCGGCGTTACTTCAAAGTATTGGGGTAGGAAATGCCTAACAAGCGCATGTTGCCGGACAGGTTTTCCGCTGCGCTCCAAACCAGCCGCAAATGCGAGCGTTAGAATTATAAGGTAACAAACATGAATACATTACCTCCTATGGATGGAAACGTTAATCATGCTCCACATGTGGTTTTACTTGGAGCAGGAGCAAGTATTGCTGCATATTATAATTCTTAAAGTGACTGTCCCAATATTTCTCTAGGATCCCTTGCATGACGGGGATGTTCATGCGGTTTCCTTAAAACACTAGTTTTCGATTGTTCCTATAGTCAATGTTACAAAATCAATCACTAGTACAACTCATTAAGTAATGATGTTATGAGTAAAGCAGCAGGACAAATTTTATGGCTGAAGTATGTTAATAAGACTTCAGCCTAATATATACCGTTCGATTCGTTATAAGCTCCTGAGGTGATCTTGATAGGGATATTTTATGATTTCGCTAAATCTTAAAGAGAAAAGAATTTTTGGTAATGAAGCAGGTGAAGATGAGGACTTAGAGGTTTTAAATTCATACTATATTGATCACAGGGATTTTGATGATTTCTTCGACTCTGAAGAAAAGTTATCTATCGTGAGTGCTAGAAAGGGAATGGGAAAATCAGCCTTGCTATCAAGGCTTGAGTATAAACTGCGGAACGATATAAGTTATGAATCTCCAGTAGTTATTAGGGTGAAAGGAAATGAACTATTAGGTCTAGGTGAATTTTCTGGAACTGATCACGCCTATTTGGAAAATTACTGGAAACAAATTATTTGTAAGAAAATCATAGTGGAAATCGGTGATCGAATTGGTTTTGCTCTGACTAGTGACGAGATGTCTATGGTTGAGTTGTCAGAACTTGATGGTCTAAAAAGCAAGAATATTGTTGGTGGACTAATTTCTCGGGTAAAAGGAAAAATTCCGCTTATATCTACAGAAGTAAAGAGTACTTTGCCTGAAAACTTAGGTAATTTGTTACAAAATTTCCAAGAGAAAAATGAAGGTTCTAACGTATGGATTTTGATCGATGATATTGATGCAAAATTCCAGAATGTATCTGAAAATCAGGCAAGGGTTGGTTCCTTTTTTAGCGCTATTCGAGCGTTGTCGTTTGATATGAACAACCTTAATTTTCGTGCGACAGTTCGCAGTGATGTTTGGTCTTGTCTTCGCCATTTGGAAGATTTAGATAAGCTACAGCAATACATCATTGAGATCTTTTGGACGAAAAGGCATATGAGAGATATGCTAGCTCAAAAAATATTAGTGTACATTCAGAAGAAGTTTCCAAGTTCACGAGAAGCTAAGTATACGTTGAAATCTGATTACAATAAAATACTCGACTTGGCTTTCAATTCCCCGATTGAGTGGAGAGGAGACCGAAATGCTAAGTTATTTGATGCAATTAGCGCCTTCTCTAATAGACGTCCAAGATGGATGGGACAGCTGTGTCGGATGGCTGCGGGGAAAATGGGAGACAATACTCGGTTGAAGAAAATAAATCTTGATCATATAAAATTTATTTTGTCTGAATTTGGTGCAAATAGAAGAGATGACTTGATAAAGGAACATAATCATCAATTCAGTGAGTTGAGTAATCTTATAGATTCGCTAAGGGCCACGCAAAAGGAGTTTAATTATACGGAGTTGCACTCTACATTAGATGATAATTTCATTCGGGGCAGGAGTTACGATGAAATTCCCCTAGTAGATGGAAAAAAATATGTTGATTATGAGGATCTTGGTGACTTCTTGTATAAGTTGGGATTGATTTCTAGGATACATGAGGATGGAAAAAAGTTCACGCATTATACTGATGATCCCGATTTATATCGTTCTGTTGAAAATAGAAAGGATAATATTATATGGTCTATACATCCAGCTTATAGGACATTCTTAAATATTAAGTAAAAGCTAATAAAACCCTCAAGCCGACGATCTTCCACAGTGTGTTGGGTTAGGAGATAGCATCAGTATAGTTCCACAAAGTACTTTGGTTGGTCGCGGCTTATGTTGTCGTTAAGTGATTAGTAAAGTTGAGTTGAAGATAATATATCAATTAGGGTTTTTACTATCTATATTAAAGCCACTTAAAATAGTGTTTAATTAGCGTGAATCTAAATAACTGTTCCTAAATGTAGGTCACTTCGCGGTACCCCTTATCCAACAAGGGATAGTTCAGTCTTAGCCATAAGTCTTGCATGGCAGGATCTGAGTAAAAACTACATATGAAACACAGAAAGTGGCTTTGATCGTCAAATGTAGCACTATTAGGCACAGTTATTCAGGAAAATACTGGGACAGCCACTTAAAAATTTATTTTTTGATAATAATTTCGAACCTAACCTTTATCACACAACCTAAAAAATTTACGGACAAATTTTTAGGTTGTCGGTACCGGGCCCCGACAACCGGCTCGGCCCATACAAAAAAATCAAAAGGTATCTGGCACGCATGAGAAAATGCTGAGAGAGGCACTGAACGTAAGCGCGATAGATTAACTATTCTTTAAAAATTTCACTCTATATGGTTTACAATTTTCGCAGGATTGCCGGGTATGAAGGCGAATTATTCTGAAATAAACGCATTCAAATAAACTGAAATTCGAAAGGTAGTTAAACAATTTGATTCGTTTAAAATGAGAAGTGAGATAATAATGGATAGTTGTGATAACGCTTCATGATTCAATTGAGAATAATAAAATATTGTAGATTAATGCATATATCTGGTTAAGATTGAAAGTTATATTGAACTGCTTTCATAGTGTCAGAATAAAAAGAAGTTTGAACGTTGAAAGCTCGTACAACTTTCAGGAGGATCAAGTTGTTATTGAAAAATGAAATTATTCAAATCATGAGTGTACGTGTGTTAAGTTTTGATGGATTACCCGATGTAATCATTCAATCACTCAGAGAGATGCTTAAAATACATACCAGTGATACGCTGTTGAAGGAAATGAAAGAACTCCTGGAACCATTTAAAAAAGATGAATTCGAGCACAGAAAGTATATGGGTAATTCTGGAGCGGCAGCAGAGTTTCATATGGCTGCTGCGATTAAATTGCAATATCTTCGGCAAAGTATTGAGTTTATCTATCGAGAAAAATATTTCTAAGTTAATACTGGGACAGTCATCTTAATCGTTCATTTTCCGACAGCGATCACGAGTCCAAATTTTCACACAAATCAGGGAAAAATTCACGGATGAATTTTTAGGTTGTCGGCGCCGGGAGCGCCTACAACCGACCCGGACAACACCAAAGAACCCAAAGGCATTTCTGGGTACTCTTTGTGCCAGCACAGAGTACTTGGCGCGCTGAAAAGACAGTTGAGATAGGCACTGAACTCGAAGCGCGACAAACAGATGCACTTCATCCACTAAATACGTATCGGCCTGTGTTCCGAGAAATCCTCGTATGATCACCTTGTCCGAAATGAACCTCATCATCTTGAATATGTGGCAGTTGTGTGAGGAAGGTTGATTGAATGGAAGGACAAGACGTGATTGCGAATAGGTGCCGTCATGTGGGGGAATAAGAGAAAGGCAGTGCGGATGATATAAATCCCGCACTGCCTTCGTTGTTAGCCGACGTGTTTTTTAATGACTTCTACAGTCAGTACACCAATGGCGCCTGAATTCATCGAGCCACCAGTCACAGAGACAACATAGTTGCGGTTCTGAGACGTTTGAGACCAGCTGTTCGATTTACTGCCCCACGGACAATCCCACACTAAAGTGACAACCTTTGTCGAACCGTCGTACAGGTCGAAAGAACCTTGTGTGCCTGAAGACGCGTCAGAACGACCGCAAGAGCTGACGATGTTAAAACCTTCCTGACCAATCTCGACAATCTGACCATCCACTTCCTCTGGAGAAAGCTCATGATCTTTATTGTCGTATAAATAGAATTTGCCCCAGCTGTGTTGTGCGTTTTTCACTTGCAGGGTGCAATTATCTGCGATGACGGTATAGCTGACCCATTGTGCGTAAGCCATTGAAGAGCTCCTTAAATTGCAATTGAGTGAAAGAGCCTAGAGGTATCGCTGACATCTCAGAAGCACTGACTGGCGATGAATCTAAGCGAGTCAGCGTAAAGTTAGTACAGGAAAATCAAGAAACAACAGCATGTTTGTGAACTGTGATTTTGGGATAAAATTCGGGTAATTCGTCACGAGCTTATTTACACATTGGCTGTCACAGCTCACTCATTTTTTCTCGCTCAAGAACAATCAAAGTATTTAGAATTCTTAACAGAAGTAGATTGAGATAACGAATTCAACGCTAATTTTTTCCACCTTCCCAGGGAAAAATTCAGGGATGAAATTTTAGGTTGTCGGCGCCGGGAGCGTCTGCAACCGGTCCGGCCCACACCAGAGAACAAAAGGCATTTCTGGTTACTCTTTGTGCCAGCAAAGCGTATCTGGCGCGCATGAGAAAATGTTGAGATGTGCACTGAATGCAAGTGCGACATACCAATACCATCTGAATGATTGCATCCATCATCTGGATTGATTACCAACACGGGATTGCGGTAGCCAATATCTTGCAAAGCAAAAATGATCCCCAATCCCAGGGAAAAATTCATGGATGAATTTTTAGGTTGTCGACGCCGGGAGCGTCTACAAGCGGCCCGGCCCACACCAGAGAACAAAAGGCATTTCTGGATACGCTTTGTGCCAGCAAAGAGTATCTGGCGCGCATGAGAAAATGTTGAGATGTGTACTGAACACAAGCGCGACATACCAACCCTATCTTAATCAATACCCTTATTAATGATCTTGTGAATCCATGCGCAAAGCACTAGTATGCTCGTGCAACCAAGGATACTGAAACGAATGCGCCCAGGGAATTCACTGCACAGAATGATGATCATCGCCAGCCTGTTGAGCTGGCTATTGATCGTTGCGATGCCGGTGGTGAATGCTCATAACCAACCGGCCGGCACCTGGGCAAGCCTTTGTACACTCGGTGGTTTCAAACTGGTCAAACTGGCCGATGGCAAGGATCAGCTTAAGCATGATCTTCAGGGGCACTGTCCCATCGGAATGTTCAGCCTGGCTCATACTGATGACCGATGGCTGGGGCTGGGCACTCAACTTCGCGAACACCCGCTCAGCGCCTATCAGTTCTCGCCACGCCAGTGGGACTACTTTCTTCTTCCTTCCCGTGCGCCGCCGCTGGCGTTACCGGTTTTCGCCCGCGCGTAAACCGTCCCTGCATTTCTCAGAATCGTAAGAAATCATATTGATACCTCTGTCTGCGGACAGCGGCTTTTTGTTTGTGCGCGTGATTTGCGCACCGGAAGGAAGACCATGAAACATCAGAACCATTCAATATCGCAGCAGGAGCAGCTGCCAAAACAGTGTACGGAACAGCGGGCCTGGTATATGACGGCCTGGCGCTGGCACTTTTATGCGGGCCTGTATGTGGTGCCTTTTTTAATCATGCTGGCGGTGACCGGCCTGATGATGATGTATGCCGGATCTCTCGATCAAATTCGTTTGAAAGACCTCCTGTTTGTGGAACCGGCGGGTGAGTCAGTCTCTGTCACGCAGCAGTTCAACGCTGTTCAGCAGGCGTATCCCGATGCCACCATCAAGCAATATCTGACGCCGAAACAACCCGAAGAGGCCAGTCGTTTTGCGGTAGTCACCGCTGAAGGACAGGGACTTTTCGTGACCGTCAATCCTTACACCGCAGCGGTGCTGGGCAGTCTGGACCGGGATAACAACCTGTATGCGTGGGCAGAGTCGATCCATGGCACGCTGCTGATGGGAGATGCTGGTGATCGCCTGATTGAACTGGCGGCCAGTTTTGCTGTGATCCTGATTGTCAGTGGTGCCTACCTGTGGTGGCCGCGGGACCATGCCAGTCAAGCCGGGATGTTCCGGGTTCGTCTGGCGAGCGGAAAACGCACGTTCTGGCGCGACCTCCATGCCAATCTGGGCGTGGTCACGGCGGTGTTTCTGTTGCTGTTTTTGCTGTCCGGTCTGTCCTGGTCCGGTGTCTGGGGCAGTAAAATGGTGCAGGCGTGGAACACGTTCCCGACCGGTGTCTTTGGCGATGTGCCTTTGTCCGATGTCAAACATGCTGAGATGAACCATGGCAATCTGAAAGAAGTGCCGTGGAATCTGGAACAGACCGCGATGCCGGTTTCACAACCGATGTCCGGTTCGCATGCAGGGCATCATGGGGCTCCAGCACAGATTCAGGGCACGGAGATTCAAAAAACAGGAATTCAGGGCAAGGTGAATCTGGATTCCGTGGTGGCGTTTGCTAAGCAGCAGGGTTTCACCGCCTTTCGGGTGAATCTGCCCAAAGGAGAGCTGGGTTCCTACAGCATTCTGCAAAGCACCATGGGGAATGACACCACGGATGCAACGCAGGATCGCACCCTGCACATCGACCAGTACACCGGTAAAGTGCTGGCGGACATCAAATACAGTCAGTATTCGCCCATGGCGAAAGCGATGGCCTGGGGGATTGCGCTGCACGAGGGTAACTTTGGCGGCTGGAACAAAGCGGTGAATACCGTGCTTTGCCTGTCCTTTATTCTGATCAGTGTCAGTGGGGTGGTGATGTGGTGGCTGCGCCGTCCGAAAGGAAAAGTAGTGCTTTCCGCACCGCCGGCACCGAAAAATATGGCTTTGTGGAAGGGCGCGACGGTCGTGATTGCTGTGCTGGGAGTGTGTTTCCCGCTGGCGGGTATCGCGATGGTGACGGTGTTGCTGGCCGACCGTCTGATCCTGACCCGGGTACCGACGCTGGCCCGATTTTTCAGTTAACGGCTGGTCATTGTTGGTGATTGATAAAGCCTCCGTTCGGAGGCTTTTTACTAGTCTGTGCCCAGCCCAGAATTCAGGATCGGGTGTGTCTCTGTTTCAGAAGGTTCCACTGCCATTAAGACTCGGCCCGCCCCGACCCGGGCTTATTCCTTTTTTGTTTCGGATTCATTTTGATCCGTCATCCAGTCACCCACACCTTCGTCGACGATGGCTGCGACTTGTTTCATCTGCTCGGGGGCGGCGGCTGTGACGGAATCCAGCAATCCCGTGACACAGTGTTCGATATTGACTTCTTCCCGGTCCGGGGCGCGCAGGCTCGCGAGATTTTCAGTCATTGAGTCGACATATTCCTGGCTGAATGCCTGTATTTTTTCCGGGCTGCTCTGGGCAAGGGCGTCGACAACTTTTGCCTGTTGCTCTTGCGCGATGAAGGCAATATTCGCCAGCAGGGTTAAAGCATTCTCGGGCTCTTTCTCAAGTAACCAGTCCACCAGAGCTTCGGCCTGTTCCGGTGTTCCCTGAGCAAGACGGCTGGCGATATCAACGGCCAGCTCAGAATTGAGCATGGTCAGCGCACGAAACAGCAGCACCGTATCAATATCAGGGAACTGAGTGGCTTTCTCTGCCAGCATGGCTGCCCAGTCCGGATGGGCTGCCGATATCGCGCGGACAAAGGCAATGGCATTGTTCGGATGTTCGGCAGCCAGTTTTTCGAATTCGCTCATGGCGTGTTCGAAGTCTGCGGATGTTTCCCGGTATGCTGTTCGCGGATCCAGCTCTTCATAGATCATATTGGGGGTGTGCATCACAAAGGTTTCTTGCGCTTCCACCGCAATAGGGGGCGCGACTCTCATCCGGTACAGGGTAAAGCCGATCAGGAGCAGCTCTATGGCCAGCATGAATCCGAATACCGCCACTTCTCCCTGATGCTGCATTGCCACGGTCGCGGTATAGGGCGCGATCATTGCGCCTGTGGCATAGATACCGAGCAGCCCGGACAGCACGGAAAGCAGTTGTCCTTTCTGAGCCTGGTCGAAGGTCTCTGAGATACTGAGCGGATAGAGGCAGGCGATGATCCCCATGGTGAATGCACTGCAGATAAGCATGGCGCCAAATTGCCCTGTTGTGACGGTCACCGGCAAAGCAATGGTCGTCAGTGACAGGAGCAGGCAGCAGCCCAGAATCACTTTTCTGCGCTCGAACCGATCGGATAAATAGCCGATGGGAAATTGCAGCACTATGCCACCCACCATCGCGGCGCCCATGAACAGGGAGAGCCTGAGTCCGGTGATGTGTTCACTGCTCGCATACAAGGGCAGCAAGTTGACCATCGATGAGTAGAGCATGCCGCATAAAAATCCGGTGACCATCCCCAGAGGGGACAAGGCAAACAGTTGTCGTAGCGGGAGGTGCGGGGTCTGCTCAATGCTGGGTTCGTAATGAGATACAAACACCAGCGGTGTAATCGACAGGCTGAACAGGATGCCGCACAGGACAAACAGGGTGCTCTCGGTTGGGGGCGCGATGAGCAGGGCAAACTGGCCCAGGGTGATTGCAGATAAGATCACGACCTGATTGATACCCAGTATCCGTCCGCGGTTTTCTTCCGTAGAAACACTGCCGAACCAGGAGTCCAGGGTCACGCAGGCACAGGCAATACAGAATCCCATCAGGCCACGCATCAATGCCCAGATGAACATGTCATCACGCAATCCCATCAGCAAAATCGCGGTGGCTGTCAGGCTGCCACACATGGCAAAGGTGCGCACCTGGCCAATCTGTTTCAGGATGCGTTTGGCAACCGTTGCCCCGAGCAGGAATCCGAAGGAGTACATGGATAAAATGAAGCCGGAGACGGGCAGGCTGATGTTGTCGGTTGCGAGTCGAACAGGCAGCAGAATGCCGCTCAATCCATGACCTGTCATCAGGATTAAAGAGCTGATGATCAGGAGTATCAGCGGTTGTAGTGTCGCGGTAATGGACAAAATGTCGTCTCCTCCGATGCCGGACAATAATGAATGAACATCTCATGATTGCTTCTAAGCATAATCAAGTGTGCAGTCTTTCCATTGAAACCCATGTTTTTTTTCACTTGCCTATACTGATATGGGCTCCTGTCGCGCCAGAACCGCAATTCAAAGATGTTTGCCGGCAAAGCGTATGGCGAACAGCCCCGGAGAGCCCATTTCAATTCTCAGCCTGGATCGTGGTGTTATGGAATATCGTGATTATTACGCCATTCTTGGGATTCCCCGCGATGCGACGCAGGCGGATATCAAACGTGCTTATAAAAAAAGTGCGCGGAAATTTCATCCGGATGTGTCGAAGGAAACGGATGCTCACCAGAAATTTATTCAGGCCAAAGAAGCTTACGAAGTGCTTAAAGATCCCCAGAAGCGGGCTGCTTATGATCAGCTGGGCAAAGACTGGCATACCGGGGAGAGCTTTGATGTGCCGCCAGACTGGGAGCGTGAGTTTCAGTTTTCCGGTGACAGCTTCACCCGAGGCGATGCAGGTGCGTTTTCTGATTTTTTTGAATCGCTTTTTGGCAGTCACTTTGGTCACCGGCCCGATCGGGCACAGCGCGCTCACAGGGCTCACGGCGCAAACGCTCATTTCAAGGCCAAGGGCGAAGATATACACGCTCAGGTGCTGATTGATATTGAAGACAGCTTTCATGGCGCGGTGCGTTCACTCACCCTGCCGTCATCTCGAATGGACGGCACGCAACCTCAGACGGTGAATTTAAAAATCCCCAAAGGCGTCAGAGAAGGCCAGCATATTCGTCTCCGCGGAAAGGGCATGCCTGGTCACTCAGGCGGTGAAGCAGGCGATCTTTATCTCGAAGTCAGTTTTCGTCCGCATGCGCTCTATCGTCTCGAACAGAAAAATCTGTGCATGACGCTTCCGGTCACGCCATGGGAGGCGGCCCTGGGCGCTAAAATAAAGATACCGTCTCCCACGGGGCCCATTGAAGTGAAGGTGCCGGCCAATTCGGATTCTGAAAAAACACTCCGGCTTCGCGGACGGGGCCTTCCCGGAACCACCCCCGGGGATATGTTGATCACCCTGAATATTGTCCAGCCGAAGGTCGAAACTGAGCAGGAAAAAGCACTGTACCGTCAGATGCAGGATCTGATGTCCTTTAACCCCCGCAGCCAATTTGGTTTTGAATCATGAAGAAAGTTACTTCAGATCAGCTGAGCATTACTGTGATTTCAGAGCATGAGCCAACGCTGAGTATGGCTGAGTTTTGCCGGGCCTGTGACCAACCTGCTGAATGGGTCATCACGCTCGTTGAAGAAGGCGTCCTCGACCCTGAGGGAGATCGGCCCATTCACTGGCGATTTGCAACCGTCAACCTGCGCCGGGCACTGCGCGCTGGTCGCATGCAGCAAGATTTAGGGTTGAATGTGGCTGGCATTGCGGTGGCGCTTGATCTGCTGGATGAAATCGAGCGATTGCGGCGTCAGTTGGAACGCCGCGAATAGTGCATCTGATTCGATTGCAGGTGCTGATCGTTGCAATTCAAAGCCTCCGTCCGGAGGCTTTTTGATATCTGGTGTTCAGTCGTGAAGTCAGCGGTAACTGCTGTGCGTTTTGAGCCATGCCGGAAACACCTGTCGGAACCAGTTGAGATAGGTCTCAGCATCGGGCTTGTTTCTGTTTTTCAGAATGTTCACCACGTCGACCACGATCCAGGCTTTCGCCAGAATGAGGTGCCGGAGCAGGGTCTGTTTCGGTAACAGAGACGAATGCGCCAGATAGCGATCTGCGATGGCTTGATAAGACATCCGATCGCCCATGCCTTTGACCAGGGGTGCAAGATCAATGGCCGGGCTGCCTTCGCCGAACCGTTCCCAGTCGAATAACACCAGGTCACCGTTGTCCCGAATTCCCCAGTTGCCGGCGTTACTGTCACCCGACAGGCAGGCATGCGGATAAAACAGCCCTTCGGACTGTTCTCTGAGCTGGTGCAGATGTGCTTCTGCATTGCCCGACAGTTGCAGATGGTTCAGGGCCTGAATGGTGTGTTGTTCTGTCCATTGGTGAGCGTATCTGGGATGATCTGAATGCAGTGAAAAGTGGTGAATCGCGGCTAACTGTTGAAAACAGCGTGGATCCTCATGCAACGCTTCCAGTGTGACTGGCATCGGGATGTATTCAAGATGCAGCACGTGATTTTTCGTGTCGCAATGATAGAGCCGTGGGGTATGTACGTCCAGCATGGTCAGTTGAGGCGCGATGTTGCGGTAAAAATGCATCTCGACATCTGTCGCGTTGCTTTTTTCGATATAGGGCAAGCCGCGGGTCTCTTTCAGAAAGACCTGCGCATGACCCATTTGCGTGAGTTCTGTCATGAGCGCATGGCCTCTTAATGATTCAGGATTTCCCGAATGACAGGTAAAACTGAAACGACAAGAAGCCCTGACATGGTGTAATTAAACCACTGGCGGTATTTTGCCTGGGTCAGCGCTTTTTTCAGCAGGGAGCCGAACATCAGCCACACGCCGACACAGGGAAAAGACACCACCAGAAACGTGATTGCGAGCATCATGTTCTGGTTGTGGAAGTCGGCACCCACGGTGGTAAATGCGGCGATGGCCCCGGTTGCGACCACCCAGGCTTTGGCGTTAATCCATTGAAAGAGGGCGCCTTTCATGAAGCCCATCGGTTTTGCCTGCGCATCTGATGATCCAATGTCGCCGGAACGGGCAATCAGCCAGGCGAGATACAGTAAGTACAATACACCCAGACATTTAATGATGAAATGCAGGCTGGGGAACAGTTCGAACAGCTGTCCGAACCCCACGCCAACCAGCAACAGCATGATGGCAAAGCCCATACAAATGCCGCTCAGCAACGGCAGACTCTTTCTGACGCCGAAATTCAGACCCGAAGTCATCACCATGATGTTGTTCGGGCCCGGGGTGACAGAGGATGAAACGGCGAACAGTATCATCGCGTAGAGGTAATCCATGTGAGAGCGCTCCTTGGGTTCGGTTGTCAGCGAATGTCTCTCAGCGATACTGTGAATGCATAACGGGTTGGCATAAAAACGCAGCTGAGACTGCTCAGAGAATGAACATCTTTCTGATATGAAGATGGTTGCGAATATTATCAAGAGGCAGGCGAGCTATTTGCTGAAATATATCAGTCAATCTCATCGGGCTGAATCATGACTGACGATGAAATCATGAATTTGTTTTGCACTGTCATACGGGGAACAGTCGTCTGTATGAATGAGAAGATCATATACAATGCCGCAATGCACCCGGGATGCCTGTTCAATGGCCGAGCCGATGTGTCTGTCTCCCCGTTGCTGTTCGCGCTGAATCAGGGTTTCTGCTGAACAGGTCACGCCGACATACAGACAGTTTTTGCCAGCCAGCACCGATTGCCAGACAGTCATTTCTTCCGAACCATTCAGCACATCATCCACGATCACTTTCAGCCCGGTATCAACCAGATGCCTGACTGTGGTGCGATAGGCATCATTGACAGCCTTGCCGTACGGACCCGAGGAAATGCGATTGACGGGCTGCTGATTGAGCAGGGTGGTCCGCCAGTAAAAGCCATGAGCCGGTGTGTCGGATTCATTCAGGGTATTGGCTTTGGCAGGCATCATTGCGATGAAAGTATCAATCCCGATATGAAGGTAATCGTCCGCTATCACGTCTTGTAACGCTTTGGCAATTGCACTTTTGCCTGAGCTGCTGGGGCCGTTGAGAAAGATGATGTCCATGCGTTTTTATATATCCTTTACACAGTTGAATGTGCTCCATCGTATCGGTTTCTGTAAATATTGTCTTTTTGCTTTTACGGGAAGTGATGGGTTATCAGTGACTCATTTAAAAAGAGAGCTTTTCTTTTTCGAAAAATAAACGGATGCCGGATGTTTGTGTTGCTATACCTGCTGTTCAGTATGACATCCAAATGAATTTTCAATGGTTTAAAAATCCTTTTAAGCATTATATTTCCCGGGTTTTACCTGAAAGACATTTCAAGTGATTGATTACCTTGTTACTGAATTGAATATCAATAAAAAGCATGGAAAGTTAAATTTTTCAGGACTGTGAAGTGTCTCGAGGTTTTATAATTAGTGCGTTGTTTGGCAATAAACTGTTAGATACTTTGCGTGCAGGTCATATGTATGTTGTTGCATTGTGATTCTTTTGTTACATAAGTGACTTTCAAAATTTTGTTTTTGAAAGTGGTAACTTTTATTACAAATAGTGAGCATGATCATGTTTATCAATGAAAATGTTATTAAAAGCTTAGAAAATAAAGTCAATGAACTTCTGGAGAAAGAGTTTGAAAAAGACTCTGTAACGGGTGAGTTTCATAAAAGCGACTGGTTTAACAAAGAATATTATAAACGTCATATTCTTGAATGTGTCATCCGCATTAATATGAATAATGAGCTGGATGCGAGAGCAATTGCGATTGCATGTAAGGGTAATATTCCAGCGGCAAAGAAATTGTCTTATTATCTGTATGATGAGTTAGGTCATGATGAGATGTTTGCTCAGGACCTGATCAAATATGGCTATACAATGGCAGATGTAAAAGATGAAAATGCTTTTCCATCAACAATTAAATTAATGGGTTATCTGACCTATAGTGTCGAGCGTTTTGGCCCGTTAGCCGCGATTATCTGGGATTGGTTCCTGGAGTATTATGGCGATAATTATAATCCATTCATCACTCAAAAAGCTGGCTCTTATTTGGGGCAGGAAGAAGTCAGTGGTGCTGCTTCTCACGTTGCCTTTGATGAAGCAGAAGATCATAGCGGTATGATGACAGAGATGCTGTCAACTGTGATTAAAAACGATCATGATGTAAAACTGGCAATTCAACATATTGAAGCCTTTATTCCTATGGTCGGTGAATATTTCACAGAGCTAAGAGCAAATACGCTATAGTTGTTAATCAATAGTGATGTAATATGCCTGAGATAAAAATTAAAATATCTGACATCGAGATATTTTCTGACATTGAAGATAATTTAATCAATAATATCCCAAGTGATTACATCACAAAGGGGTGTTTAAATGGTGTATGCCGGGTCTGTCGCTGTAAGCTGGTTGCTGGACAAGTGATGGAAAACGGTAAGATGGTAAACACCCCAAACATGTTTTTACCCTGTGTCAGCAAAGCCTTGACTGATATAACGATTGAACCTTATGTCAGTAATTATTCAATTGGTGCTATTCGTCAGATTGAATATTTAGATAAATCAATCATAGAAATTCAGATTAAAATCAAAAAACAATTCTTCACGTCTAAATCTATCGTGAATATTTTTAGCCATGATTTGAAAGTCACCCGAAGTTATTCTCTGGTCACTATGTATAAAGATGGATTTGATCTTTTACGTATCCATGTGAAGTTAAAAGAAGACGGCGTTTTTTCGAACTGGTTCTTAACGTTAAATCCCGGTGATGAAGTTCGATATCAAATCGTGAATATTCCTGTGCCAAGGTATGAGGAAATGAGTCGATCTATCAATGTTATATCCGGTGGGAGTGGGATGGGGGCCGCTCTCTCCAGAGCATTAGAACTCTCAGAGAAACACGCACTGGAAGGCATCAATGTGATTGCAATCAACAGATCGTCATTGAGTTTTTATCATGAAAATTGCATTCGCGAGTTCACAAGCAGAGTTGATTGCAGTGTTCATGTCCAGAATGTCCGTTTTCCTGACTGGGATGCTAATGATATTGATAGATTTATCTCGAAAGACTTTTTTACAGTTTCTGTCGGCTCAACGGCTGTGACAGAGAAAGTTTCAATACTTGATAATAAAGAAATCGAATATTTTGGTTAGCAGGAAGGTCATGTGAGTATTGTCGTCATAGATCCAGTATCATCTGGAACCGCATATATCCATGCGGCAGCAGAAATGGGAATCGATTTACATATCCTTTGTCTTGATGAAGGAGAAAGAAAGCTAAGCCACGATTTAAGAAGCCTGGTTCAATCGGTTATTAAAGTCGACTCCAGGGATATGAATGCGCTGGTGGACGCCATTGAATATCTTGGCGACGTAGAAGCCATTTTCCCTGGTTCTGAATATACAGTTCCGGTCTGTTCTCAGTTAGCAAAATATTTTGGTTTGCCACATCTGGACGAACCTGTGATTGATTTCGTTCGGGATAAGTATGCTTTCAGAACTAAATTGAAAGAAACTCAGCTGAGCCATATTCATTACTTTTCAATCGATAAAGAGACGGAGCTTCAGCCGCTTGAATTGCCGGATGGTTTTACTTTTCCTGCGGTTATCAAGCCGGTTGATATGTCGGGAAGTACCGAAGTCAGACGAGTGGACAATATTGATGAGTTCGTTGCAGTGGTCACAAGGTTGTCTCAGTCTGCGCTTAACGATCTGGATTTTGTATCGTCCGGAAAATTCATTATTGAAGAATATATTCCGGGGCATGAATTCAGTGTTGAAGGTGTCGTCATTGATAATCAGGTAGAAATTGTATCCATTACTGAAAAAGTACTGGGACAAGAGCCTTACTTTGTCGAGTTTGGCCATATTGTCGGGCATGACATCTGTGAATCAATCGCGAGTACAATCCGCCAGTATGCGGAAGCGGTTGTGAACGCTATCGGTGTCAATATTGGTCCTTTCCATCTGGAACTGAGAGTTCGCCCAGAAGGTCAGCCTGTGGCTATCGAAATGGCGGCGAGGATGCCCGGCGACAAGATTGTTGAGTTAATCAAGCAGTCTTATGGTGTCGACTTAGCACAGATGACCATTGCAGCCTATACAAACCGGAATATTACCCGATCTGATTTGCCGAAAGTGGTTTCTGCAATTTCATTTATCCCCAGAGGGAACAAAGAGGTTTTCACTGAGCTGAGTTCGATTGAAAAGTATATGAGTCATAAGTTTTTCAAAAAGCATGAAATATACTTTAATCATGGGGATGTATTAGGTAGTCATCAGGATTGGACCTCACGCGTTGGTTACTTTATTTTCTCCGGCGATGATTATCATGAAATCAAAAGTGTCGTACATGAAGTGAATACTGAGGTGGGATTATTATGAAACATGTCTTAGTTATCAATCGTTATGATGATATGTTTTCAGATTACAAAAAATATATTGATCACAATGATTTTCAAGTGTCATTCGTGACTCTGAAGAATAAAACAAAATATATCGATCCGAAGACTTGTTTGCATGTTAAGGCGCTGGACGCATTAAAGAGTGAAGATGTTTTATCCGCTGCGATTGAAATGAATCAGGTTGATCGGATTGATTTGGTTATCGCACATTCAGAGTATGATCTGGATAGTGCTTCCATGATCAGGGACGCATTAGGGATACCAGGCGCTAAAGTTGAGGATAATGATCTGTATCGAAATAAGGTACTGATGAAATCTGCTCTCATGCAGTCGGATATTCCGTTCCCGATGTTTCTGGCGGTGAAGCGGCATGAGGATATCACGGATTTCATCTCGAAATATGGTTATCCCTGCATCATCAAACCGGAAGTCGGTGCTGCATCTGAAGGTGTTCAGAAGATTTTTTCAAGCGAAGATATTCCATCTCTGGAGCGCTTTGAAGGGTATCAGATTGAACAGTTTATAGAAGGTGAGATATATCATGTTGATGCCGTTCTTTCTCATGATGAGATGCCATATTTCAAAGTTTCCAAATATATCAATACCTGTCTTGATTTTAGAAATAAAATCCCGCTTGGCTCATTTACCATTGACGATAAATCCGTCAATGAAAAATTAAAACGATTTACGTATCAAGTCGCGGACTTACTGAACATTAAAAATCAAGCCGTCCATTTAGAAGTCATTGAAAATGTTGATGATTTTTACTTTTTGGAAATTGGCGGAAGAGTGGGCGGTGGTGAAATACCATTTGTTGCCTACAATAATGAGGGTGTAGATCTCTTCGATTTGTGGACGAAGGCTTCACTTGGAGAGACCGTGAAAGCGGTAGAAACGAAAGTAACCGGATTTCTGATGGTTCCGAATCCGTTTGAATCCGGATGTCAGTTGGCCGATGGATTTCAGTTAGAACATCCGAATGTTACATTCCAGGAATTTAATTCAAGTGGTGAAAGTACGGAGTTCTCCTATGATGAGATACCCGCAAGAGTTCACTTCGAAGGAGAGAATTCTATTGAAGTCCGGGACGCAATTGTTCAATGTATGTCTCTGGTAAGCTCATCAATTACTCCACTCGCAGTAACAGGAAATTCTAATGGATAAGAAACACATATTTGGTGTCGTTCTGGCATTACTGGCGGCATTTTTTAACGGCATGGTTGGTATTTTGAGTGTGAATCTGTTTCAGTCTGGCCTGCCCTCTGAAGCGGTTGCGTTTTATAAATGCGTGGTTGCATTTGTGATCATTCTTCTGGTGCTTGGCGTGACCGGAAAATTACCGGCGTTGATGACATATTTGAAATCGAAATGGAAATCCCTGGCCGTGTGCAGTTTCTTCGGCTTTTTTATGTTGTATTTTTTCGAAACGGCTTCTTATGAAACGCTCAATGTTGCTGTGGTCGTTTTCTTACTGTTTGGTGTTTCGACGCTGGTGACTTTTTTTGCGAACGCGTTGTTTGAAAAACGAAACCTGACAGGTCAGGAATGGATGTCGGTACTGTTTGCTGTTTTGGGTCTGTATTTAATCTTTCTGGAAAATGAAAATATTGCCAATTCAGATCAAACCGGTTTCCTGTTTGCGGTGCTGGCGGGTGTCGGTTACGGACTGTTCTTGGTGCTGAACAAAAAGCTGGATATTGGCGGCGGATTGATTCCGGTTTGTGGTTTGCTGATGTTTGGTCTGGTTTATTTGATGATTCCATTCTCCATGTCTGGTGTTGTCGGTGTGGAAAATGATGTCTGGCTGACACTGTTGCTGCTGGCTTTGCTGCCGACGATTGGCGGCTTCTGGTGTACCACCAAATCACTGACCATTTTGAAAAGCCAGACCGTCCAGCTGGTCGAATTATCTGAGCCGATTTTTGCCTTAATTCTGGGTTTTGTGTTTTTGGGGCAGTTGGTCACGTCCATGCAGATGCTGGGTGGTGCCTGCATTCTGGCCGCGATTCTGATTCATGAAGTGAAATTGTCGAAATTGAAATCATGGCGGAAAAATAAGCTGGCTTCTGAATCAGTGAAATAAGCTTGCGAGTGTGCCATCGTTTGAAGCCAGCCTGCGGGCTGGCTTTTTTGTCTCTTTCTTTTATCGGCGGCATCACAGAATCGGCACTTTCACATGTTGTTTACCTAGCATTAGAGTAAAAGCTTAAAGGCAGCGGACGCTCAAGTAACAGTAAACGCCATGGAGGATGCATGAAGACACTGGAAGAGCAATTGACGAATTACGCGCGTTATCACCGTTCCAGGCGGAATATTCTGACCCATTTTGTCGGGATTCCTGCCATCGTATTTGCGGCAATTTGCCTCTTGGCCAGAACCGAGTTTGTTCTCGGTACCGTGGTGCTGAATGGCGCCTATATTGCTGTGGCACTGTGCGTGATTTTTTATCTCCGTCTCAGCGGGTCGCTGGGAGCCATCATGGCTGCCATTTTGATTGTCATGACGGTAGCAGCGATGCCTGTTGCGTCGCTGCCAATGTCGGGCTGGCTGGGGATCAGTCTGAGCCTGTTCATTGTCGGCTGGGTGTTTCAGTTTATCGGGCACTATTTTGAAGGCCGGAAACCGGCGTTTGTGGATGATCTTGTCGGACTGATCATTGGTCCGTTGTTTGTACTGGCCGAGGCTCTGTTTCTTTTGGGTTATTACCAGTCTTTAGCAGATTATATTGATCAGCATGCAGGTCCTGTTCAGCCATGATCAAGGATAAAGGCTAGGGTCATCAGACCCTGAAACTCTGAATAGCAAATCAAGACAAGGAGATGTCATGCTGTTTAAGAATAAAACCGTCTGGATCACCGGTGCTTCTTCCGGAATCGGACGCGAGTTAGCGGTGCAGTTTGCTCAGGAAGGGGCAAATGTCATTCTTTCGGCCCGGAATGAAGAGAAGTTAGCGGCGATCAAAGCCGATCTTGCGCCGGGTAATCACAAAGTCGTGCCGCTGGATATGGCGCAGCCGGAAAGGCTGATGCAGGACATTCCGGCGGTGCTGGACGAGGTGGGTCGTGTCGACATTCTGGTGAACAATGCCGGGATTTCACAACGCAGCCTGTTTCTGGAAAATGAATTCAAAGTGTACCGCCAGCTGATGGAGGTGAACTACTTCGGTCTGGTGGCAATGACCAAAGCCGTGTTGCCGCGGATGATCGAAACCGGGGGCGGCAGTGTCGTGGCAATCAGCAGTGTGGCCGGAAAAGTCGGATCGAAATTCAGGACGGGCTATTCCGGTTCGAAATATGCCGTGGTCGGTTTTATGGATTGCTTGCGGGCTGAGGTGAGTCAGCACGGTATTCATTGCCTGACGATTTGCCCGGGCTCCGTGAAAACGGCGATTGGTCATAATTCGCTGAACGGACAGGGCGTTGCGCAAAACAAGCCGGAAGCCTCCATTGAAAATGGCATGGATCCGGCGGATGCAGCTCGCCAGATGCTGAAAGCCATTGCCGCCCGGAAAGATGAGGTGGTGATCGGCAAAGGGATCAGTGGCTGGGCACCGACCATCAAACGATTTTTCCCGCAGCTGTTTAACATGATGACTGCAAAAACGAGCTATCGTTAATCGATTCGGGGGCGTGCATGCCCCCGGATATCGCGAACCTCCCTTTCTGAAATCTCTCTTGAACTTTTCTCAATTCTTTCTCGATGTCTGTCACATTGTCGACAATCTCAATGCCAGCAATTCATTATCTTTAAACAATCAACTTGTTGGATTGCGCTTTCCGGTCTATTTTTGCTCTATTAACATCCAATTGTTAACAATGTGTGGGTTTGAGCTTTTTATAGCCTGGTGGTAAGTGCAGTGAGTATTGATATTGTCGACAATGTGAAGGTCGTTTCGGTGGATGCTTCAGGAAAAGCCGAGAACACCAAAGAGCCAACCAAATCGGACAGCCTGCTGGAAGTGCTGGTAGAGCGGATTGTCACGGGCGTATTCCCGGCAGGCAGCAAAATTTCTGAGCCTGAACTGGCGCGGCAGTTTGCCGTCAGTCGCGGGCCGCTGCGTGAAGCCATGATGCGGGTGGAAGCACTGGGGCTGGTTGAACGGATACCGCATGTGGGGGCCCGGGTGGTGGTGCTCAGCCCGGGCAAACTGGCAGAGATTTATGCGGTTCGTGAAGCGCTGGAAGGCATGGCTGCCCGTCAGGCGTGCGCCCACATCACGGAAGAAGAACTGGACGGGCTGGATCATCTGCTCAGACAGCATCAGGAACATATCGAAGAAGTGGAAGGCGCTTCTTATTTTCATCAGCATGGCGATTTTGATTTTCACTACCGAATCATCAAGGCCAGCCGCAACAGCAAGCTGATCAGTCTGCTGTGTGATGAGCTCTATCATCTGCTGCGCATGTACCGGTATCAGTCGCCCCGCTCACATGCCCGCCCCGAGCGCGCACTCAACGAACACGTTCAGATCTTGTCTGCGATCCGGGACCGTGATGGCGAACTGGCTGAAATGCTGATGCGTCGCCATATCATGCGCAGCCGGACACTGATTGAAAGCCAGCTGAGAAAGGATGAATCGTCAGCGCGCTGAATGAACCAAATCAAACAAGGAGTTACTCATGAAACCAGGACAGCGTTTTCGTCAGGCGGTGGCCGACAATCACCCGTTGCAGGTGGTCGGCACCATTAATCCCTACTGTGCCATGATGGCTCAGCAGGTGGGACATCAGGCGATATATCTCTCCGGCGGCGGCATTGCCAATGCATCTTACGGGCTGCCGGATCTGGGCATTACCACCCTCAACGATGTGACGGAAGATGTCCGTCGGATCACCGCAGCCTGTGAATTACCGCTATTGGTGGATATTGATACCGGTTTTGGCGGCGCATTTAATATTGCCCGGACGATTCGGGAGATGGAGCGCTCAGGTGCTGCCGCGGTGCACATGGAAGATCAGGTGGCTCAAAAACGCTGCGGCCATCGCCCGAATAAAGCGATTGTGTCTCAGAGTGAGATGGTGGATCGCATCAAAGCTGCGGTGGATGCCCGTCAGGATGAGAGCTTTGTCATTATGGCCCGGACCGATGCACTGGCGGTCGAAGGGATGGATGCGGCGATTGAACGGGCGATTGCCTGTGTCGAAGCGGGTGCCGACATGATTTTTCCGGAAGCAATGAACACCCTGGAGCAGTACCGCCAGTTTGTCGATGCGGTCAAAGTTCCGGTACTGGCGAATATCACCGAGTTTGGCCAGACACCACTGTTTTCCTGTGATGAGCTCGCAGAACAGGGTGTGGAGATGGTGTTGTATCCGCTGTCAGCTTTCCGGGCCATGAATCAGGCGGCACTGAATGTATATCAGCATTTGCTGACAGACGGACATCAGCGCAACGTCGTGGATCAAATGCAAACCCGTGAGGAGCTGTATCAATATCTTGGCTACCATGAATATGAGCAAAAACTGGATCAATTGTTCAGTGGCCGGTAAGGCCTGAGACATGCCGCTTCGCCGTTCACGGGGTGTGAGAAGCGGGCAACATCAGCGGCAAAGCATTTGCGAAAGAACATCAGCGAATAAACAACAGAGAAAGAACATCATCATGAGAAGGCGTATGACGTAAGCGTCTCTGCCCGGAACCGGGCCAAATCCATAACGTGACACAACGTGAAGAAAGGAGCCTGTAATGACTGCGACACATTCAGTGACAGCGGATAATCAACACACGGCAGACAAGGACAGTTCACACAATCAACCCCTGGGCGGCGCAGGACTGCGCGGTCAGAGTGCCGGCAGTACGGCGCTGTGCACCGTCGGCAAAACCGGCACCGGCCTGACTTACCGCGGCTACGACATTACGGATCTGGCGAACCATGCGCAGTTTGAAGAAGTCGCTTATCTGTTGCTGAAAGGCAAGCTGCCGACACAGGCCGAGCTGGATCAGTACAAAGCAACGCTGAAAGCCAAACGCGGTTTACCGGATGCGCTGAAAACTGTGCTGGAAGCGATTCCGGCAGATGCCCATCCGATGGACGTGATGCGTACCGGCTGTTCAATGCTGGGCAATCTGGATCAGGAAACGGATTTCAGTCAGCAGGCAGAGAAAACCGACACGATTCTGGCCTTGCTGCCTGCCATCATCTGCTACTGGTACCGCTTCAGCCATGACGGCGTCCGGATTGATACTGCCGGTTCTGATCAGGACTGCACCGGCGGCTACTTCCTGGAAATGCTGACCGGGAAAGCGCCTTCTGAACTGCACAAGCAGGTGATGCACTGCTCGCTGATTCTTTACGCTGAGCACGAATTTAATGCCTCGACTTTTACCGCACGGGTATGCGCGTCGACGTTATCGGATCTGCATTCCTGCATTACTGCGGCGATTGGCAGTCTGCGTGGTCCGCTGCACGGCGGGGCCAATGAAGCGGCGATGGCGATGATTGAACACTGGCAAACGCCGGATGAAGCAGAAGCCAATATTCTGAAGATGCTGGCGCATAAAGAAAAAATCATGGGCTTCGGCCATGCGATTTACCGCGAATCTGACCCGCGTAATGCGCTGATCAAAGCCTGGTCGCACAAGCTGTCTCAGGATGTAGGCGACACCCGTCTGTATGCGGTTTCTGAACGGGTGGAAGCCGTGATGAAACGCGAAAAAGGACTGTTTGCCAATGCCGATTTCTTCCATGCCTCGGCCTATCACTTTATGGGCATTCCGACCAAGCTGTTTACCCCGATTTTCGTGGTGAGCCGGGTCACGGGATGGGCGGCTCATGTGTATGAACAGCGCGCCAACAACCGGATTATCCGTCCGAGTGCCGATTATATCGGTCCGGATCATCAGGAATGGCTGCCGATTGATAAACGCAAATAAGTTAGACCCTAATTTAAGACTCTGAAGTAAAAGGAAAGATGAATGAGCCTCAACGTTGAACTGAATGAACGCCCGCAACCTGATGAACTGCTGGTAAAAATTGCCGATTATGTCGCGCAGACCGAGATCACCTCAGCGGAAGCTTATAACACGGCGCGGAACTGTCTGATGGATACCTTAGGCTGCGGTCTGCTGGCACTGCGTTTCCCGGAGTGTACCAAGCATCTGGGGCCGACGGTTCCGGGCACGACTGTGCGCCACGGCGCGCGGGTACCGGGGACGTCGCATGAGCTGGATCCGGTGACCGCGGCGTTTAATATCGGCTGTATCATTCGCTGGCTGGATTTCAACGACACCTGGCTGGCAGCGGAATGGGGTCATCCGTCGGATAATTTGGGCGGTATCCTGGCCACGGCAGATTACCTCAGCCGTGTTGCGGTCGCAGAAGGCAAAGCGCCGCTGACGATGCGCGATGTACTGACAGCGATGATCAAAGCCCACGAAATTCAGGGCGTACTGGCACTGGAAAACAGTTACAACCGGGTCGGTCTGGACCATGTGCTGCTGGTGCGTGTGGCCTCAACGGCTGTGGTCACCAAAATGCTGGGCGGCACCCGGGATCAGATCATTGATGCGGTGTCTCAGGCCTGGGTCGACGGGTGTTCGCTGCGGACTTACCGTCACGCACCGAATGCCGGTTCCCGGAAATCATGGGCTGCGGGGGATGCGACGTCCCGTGCGGTGCGTCTGGCGATGATCACGATGAAAGGTGAAATGGGACTGCCGTCTGTACTGACCGCGCCGAAATGGGGTTATTACGACGTGCTGTTTAACGGGCAGCCGTTCAAGGTCAATCAGGATTTCAGCAGCTATGTGATGGAAAACGTGCTGTTCAAGATTTCTTTCCCGGCAGAATTTCACGCTCAGACAGCGGTTGAATGTGCCGTTGCACTGCATCATCAGGTTAAAGATCGTCTGGATGATATCGAGCGGATTGAAGTGACCACGCATGAATCTGCCATCCGGATTATTTCCAAATCCGGCGATCTGGCGAACCCGGCCGACCGTGACCACTGTCTGCAGTACATGATTGCGGTGCCGCTGATTCACGGTGATCTGATTGCCGAGCACTATGAAGACGAATTCCACCGGGGTGACAGTCGCATTGATGTGCTGCGCAGCAAGATGGAAGTGATTGAAGACAAACGCTATAGCGCGGAGTATCTGGAAGCTGACAAGCGTTCGATCGCGAATTCAATTCAGATCTTCTTTAACGATGGCACCAGCACGGAAAAAGTGTCGGTTGAGTATCCGATTGGTCACCGCCGTCGCCGTGAAGAAGGGATTCCGGTACTGGAACGTAAATTTAAACGGAATCTGCAAACCCGCTTCCCGCAGGGCAGCTGCGACAAGATTTTCGAACTTTGCAGCGATCAGGCCAAACTGGAAGCCACCCCGGTTCATGAGTTCATGTCACTGTTTGTGATTAACTGAGCCGATTCCGGCTGAGTCCGGATTCAGAACTTTCAAATTGACACCGGCGCATGATGCGCCGGTTTTTTATGGCTTTGATCCGGCAGCAGCATTCTGAACGTTTTCTCCTGAAACCAGAGTCGTTCGTTGTGCGAATTGTTAATGAAGCACAGGCGGTTGACTGTTCAGTGGTTTCAGTTGCTCCGTCTCGCGTTTTACAGCAATGACCATGACAAATTGTACCCGGGGCAGACGAAATGTGCTGTCATTGACCGGTCTTGCCGGAAAGGTCTGACATGCGGGCCAAGCGTGTTGACTGAGTTTGGGTTGACCAGCCGGGTTGAATGTCTGGCGGCTTTCTGTCAGTTCCAGATGCAGCCTTGGAAATTGCATCAGCATGCTCACCTCTTTCATCAGGCAGGAACACTGTTCCTGTTATCCCTAAAAAAATAAACGGGCTGAAAATGGGGGCTTTCTGATCAGGGATATAAGGACGATGAAAAAAACTTCAAGATTCCGGGACACACTATTTATTCCCTCCGGAAATACGGCCAACTTTGATCTGGTTCAGCCTTGTAACTTTCTCTGTGAATAGAATGCAGGGATGGATCGGTCGGATTATCTGTTCAGCGAGGTCAAGATGTTTCACTTCTGTCAGGCTACGGCCACATTGATTGAACGTATCAAAAGGGCTTCTGCAGACGTCGTACGTCTGGTTGAGCCTGTGGGTGAACGATCCCGGACGGGCGACTCGGTCAATCCTTGCATTGACTGGTTTGATGCGCAGCCGGTTTACCCGAAACTGTACTGGCATTCCCGGGATGGCGTCGAAGAAGTGGTCGCGCTGGGGCAGCAAGCAACGTTTTCAGACCCGATGCCCGCCTATGCGCTGCTGCAGGGAGATCAGCGCATCTGGGGATGCCGGGCATTTGATGGTCAGGCTGACAACCCTGATCCTGCGAAGTCTTCTTTCTTTTTTCTGCCGCATCTTGAGTTGATCCGGTCGGGTGAGCAATGGTCGCTGGCGGTGAACCTGCACGCGGGCAAAGACGCAGCAATTAAGGTATTACAGCAACTGGTCAGTGAGTACCCGTCGGTACCGCCGATTGTCTCGCAGATTGTGTCGGTTCGGCACGCACCCGCTCAAGACGGCTGGCACAAACTGGTCAGGGGGGCGCTGAGCGACATCCGGGCACAGTTCATGGATAAAGTGGTCCTGGCGCGTCAGACCACAGTCGGATTCGATTCGGCCTGCTCTGCGGCTCAGGTTCTGAAAGCCAGCCAGCAGGAAAATCGTCACAGTTTTCACTTTCTGCTGGCATTCGATGCAAGACGGGCATTTCTCGGCTCGACGCCGGAGCGTTTGTACCGCCGGGAAGTTCGTGCTCTGCAGACCGAAGCGCTGGCCGGGACCATTGGCCGGGGCAAAAGCGGAGCCCACGATCAGCGGCTGGGCCGGTGGCTTTGTCTGGATGCCAAGAATCTGCAGGAAAATCAGTATGTCGTTGACGATATTCTTGATCGTCTGCGCCCTTATACCGATTCACTGTCCGCCGAAGATACGGTCAGTCTGGTCAGGCTGCGTCAGGTGCAGCACCTCAAGCGGCACATCAGCGGCGTTCTGAAACCTGACGTTTGCGGCGTCAGACTGCTGCATGCCTTGCAACCGACTGCAGCCGTCGCGGGGTTACCGCGTCACAAAGCAATGCAGTTTATTCTGAAGCATGAGCCATTTGAGCGGGGCTGGTATGCCGGTTCGCTGGGTTATGTCAGCCTGCCCAAAGCAGAATTCTGTGTCGCCCTGCGCAGTGCGTATCTGATTGATGAAAAACTTCATTTATTTGCCGGGGCTGGCATTGTGCAGGGTTCGGATCCGGCCAGCGAATGGCAGGAAGTGGATAAGAAAATGTCGACCCTGCTGGCGCTTTTCACGGATGTTCGATCTGATCTGACTGTATCGGAGGTGGCCTGATGGTGGCAGAAGTTTCAGGCGATAAACCAATCGCGCAGGCTGAGTTGAACCGCCTCTGGTCCAGAATCCTGCTGGAAGAACTGACCCGGCAGGGTGTTGCCCATATTTGTATTGCGCCGGGATCGCGCTCGACGCCGCTGACACTGGAAGCCGATGCGAACCCGAAGCTGACCTTGCATACCCACTTTGATGAACGCGGACTGGGTTTTCTGGCACTTGGTCTGGCGAAGGCCAGTGGTCAGCCCGTGGCGGTGGTGGTCACGTCCGGCACGGCTGTCGCCAATCTGTTACCTGCCGTTGTTGAAGCCGGACTGACCGGGGAAAAACTGGTGCTGTTGACCGCAGACCGCCCGGTTGAACTGGTTGGCTGTGGTGCCAATCAGGCCATTTATCAGCCGGGGCTGTTCTCCAGTCATGTGACGGCCAGCCTGGAACTGCCCAGTCCGTCGCAAAACGTGCCGCTGAGCTGGTTGCTGACTTCAGTGGATGCGCTGATGCATCGCCAGCGGTGTGAAGGCGGTGCGCTTCATCTCAACTGTCCTTTCCCGGAACCGCTTTACGGAGATGCCGGGCTGGCAGAAGACAGCGCTTATGGGCGTGCACTGGGTGACTGGCTGACACAGGCCGCACCTTATGTGCAGTATGACATGGGCAAAGCCGCGCCTGCGTTGCCGCCGGATTGCGCTGCACTGGCGGACGGAAATGTGGTGATGATTGCCGGTGATTTGTCCGCCAGTGATGCCCGGGCTGTGGCGGAACTGGCACAAAAACTGGGTTGTCCGCTGCTGTGTGATCCGCAATCCGGGATCAGCAGTGACTGGGCCCATTACGATCTCTGGCTGCAGCACCCTGAGCTGGCAGCGCCGCTGAATGATTGCCGGCTGATCCTGCAATTTGGTCCGCGGCTGATTTCCAAGCGTCTGAATCAGTGGCTGGCCGGTCAGGTGAGAAAAGGCACCTGTGATTACTGGTATGTGTCGCCGGATAGCAACAGGAATAATCAGAGTCACCTGCCGCAGCGACAGATGGTTGCGGAGATCCCCGACTGGATCCGCGCAGCTCTGGCAGTATTACCGGCGGATATGTCTTCACAACACACAAATGCCGCCCGAAACAGCTGGAGCGGGCTGACCCAAAGTGCTGCCCGGAAAATCCGCTCGCTGCTGGATGAGGATCGTACAGAACAGCCGGGTCTCACTGAAATGGCACTGGCGATGGATCTGAGTCAGCGCGGGCAGCAAGCCAGTCTGTTTCTCGGCAACAGCCTGATCGCCCGGCTGGTGGACATGCTGACCGTTTTCGGGGGACGCGCGGTTTATTCCAATCGCGGTGCATCTGGGATTGACGGGCTGGTCGCCACAGCGGCTGGTGTGCAGCGGGCCACCGGTACGCCCCTGATGCTGATGCTGGGAGATACCGCGCTGCTGCACGATCTCAACTCACTGGCATTACTGAGCCATTGTACGGTTCCTGTCGTGATTGTGGTCACCAACAATGACGGAGGGGCGATTTTTGATTTGCTGCCGGTACCGGAAGACGACAAACAGCGGTTGTATCAGATGCCCCATGGCTATGCATTTAGGCATGCTGCCCACCAGTTTGGTTTAGGTTACTGCAAAGCAGAGACGCTGGCGGAGTACCAGTCGGTTGTCAGCGAACACCTCAGTTCGGGGACAGGCAGTTCAGGAACAGGGGCTTTGCTGGTCGAAGTGCAAACGCCGCCGGGACAGGCTGCCGGACAGCTCAGTCAGTTGATCCGGAGGCTGCATGCTCTTTAGCCGCTTTCATGCTGAAGGCAGTGACCCGGAACAGCCGGTTCTGGTATTTCTGCATGGTCTGCTGGGAAATGGCGATGACTGGCGTTCCTGCACGGCGTATCTGCAGACGCACACGTGTGTGGCGGTGGATTTACCCGGCCACGGTCAGAGCCATGGCGTGTGGTGTGGCTCGTTCGATGAGGCAGTTCGTCAGGTCAGGGAAACGCTGCTTGCGGGCAATTTATCGGGCCGTCCTGTCTTGCTGGTCGGCTATTCACTGGGGGGCCGGATTGCGATGCACGGGGTCGCCAACGGGCTGTTTGCGCCGCTGGATATCCGGGGGCTGGTGGTCGAAGGCGGGCACTTCGGGCTGGCTTCAGCGGGTTGCAGAGCCTTACGCTGGCGGCATGATCAACGCTGGGCACGCCGTTTCAGGCGGGAGCCCGTGAGTACGGTATTAAAGGACTGGTATCAGCAGCCCGTGTTTGCTTCTCTTCAGGCGACACAAAAACAGCATCTGGTGATTCAGCGAAGTGAGAATCGTGGTGACAGCGTTGCGCACATGCTGCTGGCAACCTCTCTGGCCCGGCAGGATGACCTGCTGGCACTGCTGAAAACACAGCCGGTGCCGGTACATTACCTGTTTGGCGCGCAGGACCGTAAATTTACCCGGCTGGCGCTGGAGAGCGGGTTACCGTCGACCCGGATTCCAGAGGCGGGGCACAATGCCCATCATGAACAGCCGCAGGTGTTTGCCCGGGTGCTCCGGGACCTTATCGACCGGCGGATTCTGCTGCCGAAATCTGAACAGGCATAAGCCAGAGGTGTCGTGGCATGCACCCGTTTTGGGGTGATGTCACGACACATGATGCCCGCTTTGCCATGCATACAAATGGCCATGCATACAAATAGTCACGCGTATGTATGGTCAGGCATGGACCTGATGGAAGGGCACTCCGCCGTCTTCATCAATCATGGATTCAGTCAGTTGTGCGGCCTGTAACTGCACCAACGCAAATCCGTTTTTCACGCGCAGCGGGATGTTCGGGTCGTTGGCATTCCGGGTTTCGTACCAGGCAATGTCCGGATTCCCTTGCAGCATTCTGGCGTTACCGTAGGGAATTGCGCCATGGCCGACACAACGACCCAGCATGCCAGCCTGCGACTGATAAACAATCCCGTTGTGCAGATGTCCCCAGAACCAGAAGGTGGGAGCACGTCCCAGTGCATCGACCACCGGCTGGTAACAGGAGCCGTGATTCCGGCCATCGATCGCCAGCCCTTCATGGTGCGATAGCACAATGACCTTTTTATCTTTGGGCAGCTGTGCCAGCCAGGTCAGCTGAGTTTGGTTGACTTTGCCTTTCAGGTAGAAATCAAAGGTATCGGCGTCATACGCTGTATCCAGACCAACAATCAGCCAGTGGCTGTTCTCCAGACAGAAAAAGCTGCAGCCGCGTTGCTGTACAAATTTCTTCTGCAAAGCGATTTCAAAATAAGAATGCGCACCATTGTACATTTCGTGATTTGAATTGAGCGTGAAGCCGCCCATGCTGCCCATGGGCCAGCATTCAACTAAGTTGTCCGTTTCTTCCTGAACTGTACCGGCGTAATAAACATCGCCCAGATGGATCGTGAGCTGCGGGGCACATTTCACGATTTGTGTGGCAACTTTTGTACTCGGGGCATCCGGTTTCCATGGCCCGGTTCCCCAGTCGCCGCAAATCGCAATATCAATATCATCGGGAATAGGAATTCTTTGGGGCTGGTCTTGAAATGAGGCTTTGTCGTCAATGTGGATCAGCCATTGTTCGAATGAAATAGCCCAGTTCGGATCCAGTAATTCCCATTGACCGACCCCGAGCAGTTCACCATCGGATTCGACTCGTGTCGGGAACAGACTTTTGTCGGTTGGCAGCTTGTGCCCCCCTTCCGGCACCAGATCCAGCAAACTCAGGACATGTGCGAACTCATGCCCCTCAAGTTTTCCGTCCTGGCCATCAACCAGTCTCTGTGCTTGCATGTGGATGTCGGTCAGTTTTTGCATGACTGCATCATGAACTTCAACCGAGACCCGATTTTTAAAGTTCTGATAAGCGGTTTTCAGGCGCTGCTTTAATGCTGATTCGTCCATCATTGTCCCCGTTATGAGTGCTGAATAAAGTATGTTCAGACAGCTTTCATGCAGTCTGATCCAGGTGTTTCACGATGAGCGGGTAGACATCCCGGCTGGCATTGCGCCCGAAAATACAATCAATGTGTCCGTAATCGGGAATCACATGCCGTGTGTAGTGCGCCGGTCCGAACCGGTTCACCAGCGTCTGATAGGTGAGCGCCGTACTTTCGGGCAGGTAGCATTCGTTCATGGCCCCGTGAATAAAACAGATCGGCAGCCGCAGCCGCTCCAGATGAGGGAGGTAACGATTATGTCCTCCGGCATCCGTCAGGAAACCGGCCCGGCAGCATTCGGCGAGATGCTGAAACGCGCCGATATTGGCCTCGGCAAACAATTCATGCAGATTGCGGTGCAGTGCTTCGTTTAATTGAGCGTGTCTGTACAAAGGGGCATAGTTGAAGGTCACCCGGTGGCAGACCGGATTGCTGCATTGCCCCTGGGCTTCAGCCAGCGCATAAACCGCCAGCGCTTTATCCCAGAGCCGCTCGCTCCACCCTTCGTGACTGTCGACATAGGCGGTGAGCGAATCCACTCCGAGTTTTTCCAGAAATGCAGGGATATGCAGCCCCGTTTTGACCTGTGTGGCCGTGGGAACCACGACGTCGGTTGCAATTTGCGAGCAAACAACGGAGCGAATGCCGGTTAACCCGCTGAGTAAAGCCATGAAAAAGGTTGAAGCGCCCCAGCAATGAACAACGGCCTGAATGGAATCTTTGCCGGTCTCTTCCTGAATTTTTCGCACTGCGGCCGGAAAGTCATACTGCGCGACCTGATCACCATTCGACTGCTGACGGGCGGCCGGAAGATCAATACTGACCCTGAAATCCAGTAACCACACATCGTATTGATGTGCACAGAGGAACTCTAACAGGTTGGTGTCGATTAGATCGGTCGAAAAAATATCTGAACTCACCCCCAGTCCATGCACCAGCATGACCGGTCCTTTGCTGCCTGCAGGGTAGCGGGTCAGACGCAGGGTGACGTTATCTTCCGTATTGAAGAAATGCACCTGAGGTGCCGGGGCGTTCAGCGGCCGTTTTTGTCGCGGGGGCGCCTCGGGGTTAAACCGATATGGTTTCGCAAAAATGCTGCCGTAACTTTCCCATAGGGCGCCTGCGAAATGCTTGCCAAATTTCGTCAGTGCACGGAGCCGGGACTGCTTGTCCGGGGCATTGAGCACTTTCATCGTCGTCATCTGTTTCAGAAAATCGGCGGCTTCAAGTTGCATGACGCCTGTCGCGATCACCGGGGAATCCTTCTGTGTCCCCCGCCGGATGGTGACGTACAGGGTGGAGGTGTCCTGCCAGATGTCCAGCGAGTCCGGGTCATCTCGGATCATTTTGTAGCCGCTGAAGAGAAAGCGCTCCTCTGTTTCGCTGCACATGATCATTGAATACACCATGTGTTTGGCATTCGGCATTTTCGGATAAGTCACGAACAGCTGGAAGGAGCCCTGCTCCACCGTCAGGGGGTTCTCTGATAAGAGAGGTATGCTGACCGTCCCGGTGATGCCAGCTTTGTGTGCTGAAGTGGCAATCATTTCCTTCAGGTTGTCCGAGCGAATGGTGAGGGTAAACGTGATGGGCTGTTGTTGCTGTTTTCCAAGCTGATAAGCATCGTGGTAGAGCGATGTGTTTTCCTCATCTATGTCACCGGATATTTCGGCGGAGAGGTACCCTTTCATGGTCTCAGTAAATTCGATGCCTGGGGTTTGTGCCGCAGCTGGGAAATCCCGCGAAACGGGCGGGCGCTGTGGCTGATCTGAAAAGTCATATTGAATGCTCTGGCCATAGTCCGCGGCAATGTACTGACAGCAACGCTCTGTGATCGCAGAAATGGTCAGCAGCGGGTTCACGGCAATCGACATGGGGATCACTGAACCATCGGAGATGTACAGGCCGCGGTGCACGGAAGTGCCGTGGCTTGAGTCAAAGACTTGCCCTTTATGATTGACCACACCCTGTTCAGCCGAATCCGCCATGTTGCATCCGCCCAGCGGATGCACGGTCACCAGGCTGTGGCGCAGTAATTTGGTCCAGATCGGGTTCTGAATGTAATCGCCTCCCAGGGCTTGGGTGGCCTGATGCAAGTTCTGATTCCCTTTGAGGACGTTGGGCTGTTCACCCACATTTTTCCACTTGATGCGCAGTCTGTTGTCTTTCAGCCGGAGTTCACCGGCGGCATTGTCATGGCTCATGATCAGATAGGTCTGCAACCGGTTCATCGCTCCCCGGTAAGGGCCGAGCAATTGGCTGTTCAGTTTTTGTCCTTCTTTCTTCAGCCACTCCGCCACGCTCCGGTGCGGGTCTTTGCCCATAAATACATCCGCACCTGCTAAAACCGGTGTCATGAATTTGCCGAGTGCCCCCGGGATTGAACCTTCTTCAATCACCATCCGGCTTGTCCTGTCATCGCCGTGACGCATGTCGATGACACTGGTAATACAAGGGCCCACCGGAGTCATCTCGCTGGGGTCGCGGTCGCCAAAGCCGATACCATTGATGATGTCATCGCAGTTATAACCGAATCCCAGAATATCGCCGTTGCCGGAAAAACCTTTGCCTAAGTGACCGGAAACACTGAGTCCCCGCTGTTTGCTGCGCAGCATGATTTCGTTACTGCCCATGGTACCCGCTGCAACAATCACGATATCCGCTTCGATGGTGCGGGTTTCCGGTTCAAATTTGTCTTTGTTGTTTTCAAGCAGATGATAGTGCACGAGCCAGCCTTGTTCGCTTTTCTCGATATGGCTGACGGAGATCTCACAGTAAATGTCTGCTTGATGGTTGAAAGCATCGGGCAGGTAATTCATTTGCGTTGTATTTTTGGCGCCGGTATTACAGCCTGAAACACAGTCTCCGCAATTGTTGCAGGCTTGCTGGGGAACCCCGACGTGATTGGTGCCGTTTTCCGGTGTGGCAAAGGTGACATTAATCGGCGCGCGGTAGAACTGCTGAGCCATCGCGTCGGCACTCTTTTGATGTGCAGTCATTTTCCTGAGCTTCGGGTAATCGTCCGGATAAACCGTCGGTTTCAGCATGTCTCTGGCTAAATCGAAGCCTTCTTTTAAGCGCGTGTCTTTGTCGGCTCTGAGGGCTTGCGGCCATCTGGGATCGTCGAAAATTTCCGGCTGAGGTTCCAATGACACGTTGGCATTGATCAGCGAGGTGCCGCCCAATCCGCACCCCACCACGACATTCTGCTCCCGGTTCACATGGATGTTGTACAGGCCGGTTGCGGAGCCGATTTTGCCGTCCGGGGTATCAAACTGTAATGCTTCGAGTGCTTGTTCTCTGGTCTCGGGAAACTCTCCCGGAAGTATTTCTTTACCGCGTTCCAGCAGGCAGACCGACAGACCGGCCCGGGCGAGCCGTGAGGCAGAAATCGCACCGCCATAACCAGAACCAATGACGATGACTTGATAACGGTGCTTTTCTTTCAGTTGAGTATTCGGAAGTGAGATACGGTTCATCCTGAATGTTCTCCGTCGGCGTTCGGGGTTCATGCTGTTCACGCCTTCATCAGATTGTGCGTGTTACCGAACGGCATCATCGGCAGGTTCTGTTTGCTGAAATTGCGGCCATTGAATCTGTGCCTTCCGGCAAGACCAGATTGAACCCGCAATGTGATTCATCCTGCGGCGGGACAGAGTGTGAACCTGTTGATACAGAGAGCAGAATGAACCACAAAATGAGTGTAGTTGAGTATGCGAAGGGCGCTTATCAGGCCGATCACAAAACTCGTACAGAGGCTGTGCCTTGATTGGAACAGGCAGAAAAAGATGTGGTGGATACAGTCAGACTTACGAACTGGTTCTAACTATGCGCAAAAACAAAGTTTGGGGATTGGTTGCAGTGCTATGCTCACCACCAGTATCGCCGTACAGGGACAGGCGAATTTAAAAATTTTCTTTGTTTTTGGAGTACATATGACAATCACCACAGGCATTTCAGAACAAGCCTTGTATGCACCGATTGAATGGATCAACTGTGGTCATGAGTATGCGGATATCCAGTACCACAAATCTGACGATGGGATTGCCAGGATCACGATTGCCCGGCCAAAGGTACGCAATGCATTCCGGCCCCAGACCGTGAAAGAAATGATGCATGCATTGGCAGATGCCCGGTATGACGACAAAGTCGGGGCGATCATTCTGACGGGATTGGGTGAAGATGCGTTCTGTTCCGGCGGCGATCAGAAAGTGCGGGGCGATTACGGCGGTTATCAGGATGACGCAGGCACGCATCATCTGAATGTGCTGGATTTTCAGCGTCAGATCCGCACCTGTCCGAAACCGGTTGTGGCGTCCGTGGCAGGCTGGGCCGTGGGCGGTGGTCATGTACTGCACATGATGTGTGACCTGACCCTTGCGGCGGAGAATGCCAAATTCGGCCAGACGGGCCCGAAAGTCGGTTCTTTTGACGGTGGCTGGGGCGCGTCTTACATGGCCCGGATCGTCGGCCAGAAAAAAGCACGTGAAATTTGGTTCCTGTGTCGTTTCTATGATGCGCAGGAAGCGCTGGATATGGGCCTGGTCAATACCGTGGTCCCGCTTGCTGAACTGGAAAGAGAAACCGTTCGCTGGTGCCGCGAAATGCTTCAGCACAGCCCGATGGCGCTGCGCTGCCTGAAAGCAGCGCTGAACGCCGACTGCGATGGTCAGGCCGGGTTACAGGAGCTGGCCGGGAATGCCACCATGATGTTCTACATGACGGAAGAAGGTCAGGAAGGCCGGAACGCTTTTAATGAAAAGCGTCAGCCGGATTTCAACAAATTTAAACGAAACCCGTAACTGCACGGGAAGAAGACATGATGAAGCGCTCGGCAAAACTTTACCGTTATCAACTGCCGATGGACAGCGGGGTCGTGCTCCGGGGTAAACATCTGACTGAACGACGTGGGTATGTTGTCGCGCTGCAAGAGGGGGAATGCAGCGGCCTCGGGGAAATCGCCCCGCTGTCCGGCTTGAGTGCGGAGTCACCGGATCAGGCGGTCCAACAGGCGAAAGGTGCACTGGCTGGCTGGGTCCGTGGATTGCCTTTGGTGGATTCCGGACTTTTTCCTTCGGTAGCTTTTGGCTTGTCGATGGCTGAACTGACCTGTGCGGGGCAGCTGCCTGCACAAGGCCAGTTCAGGACTGCGCCTTTGTTGAGTGGACAAACCGATGCCTGCCCGACACCGGAACACCGGATTGCCAAAATGAAAGTGGGTCGGGAGTCTCCGGCTCTGGACGCAGTCCGGGTGAATCAGCTGCTGGCAACTTATCCGAATCTGACGTTACGTCTGGATGCCAACCGTGCCTGGCTGCCGGAACAGGCACGGCAGTTTGCCAGCCATCTGACGCCATCTTTTGCCGCTCGTATTGTTTTCATCGAAGAACCTTGCCGACAGCCGCAAGACAGTCTGGCATTTACGTCAGACAGCGGTCTGCCACTGGCCTGGGATGAAACCTTGCAACAAGCAGTGAAGCAGCCGGAATTCCGGTTGGAAGATTTGTCCGGTGCGGCTGCCATCGTCGTGAAACCGAGTCTGATCGGCTCTGTACAGCAGTGCGCCGCGATCATTCGTGAGGCGAAAACACTGGGGATGGATGCCGTCATCAGTTCGAGTCTTGAGTCCAGCCTTGGCTTAACCCAGCTTGCCCGTTTATCGCACTGGCTGTTACCCGACAGCACGCCGGGACTGGATACCCTGAACCTGTTTCAGGCACAACTTGAAATTTCCTGGCCGGGCAGCCCGTTACCCCTTCAGGGCTTGGATGATCAAACCTTGGTGTGGCAGTCATGAGTGAGCATTTTCTCTGGCAGACATGGGCAACTGTTCAGCCCGATCAAATTGCACTGATCACGCCGGATACGGCATATAGCTGGCAGACACTGACGGTGCGGATTCATGCGTTGGCAAACAGTTTGTCGCAGCAGGGCGTGCAACCCGGCACTGTGGTGACGGCGGTCGGAAAGAATGCCCCGGAACTGGTGCTGCTGCATCTGGCCTGCCTGCAATTGGGCGCTATCACCGCGCTGACCATGCCACAGCCTGTGCTGCCCCTGCGGGAGAAGCTGGATGTCCTGTATGCAACTGAACCGAATCCAAAAGAGCTGAATCCAAAAGCACAGGCACGGTTTCTGTGGTTCAGTGAGCAGGCCCGAAATAGTTTCTCAGAACCGGACTGGCAAGCGCTGACGACAGACGCCACACTGCTGGATCTGGCGATTCAGCCTGAAGCCGACTGTGCTCTCAGCCTTTCGGATGTGAACGCCATCGCGTCCATTATTTTCACTTCCGGCTCTTCCGGTGCCCCGAAGGCGGTCGCGCATACGCAGGCGCAGCATCTGGCTTCTGCCCGTGGTTTACTGGATGTGTTTTCGTTTCAGCAAACAGACTGCTGGCTGCTGAGCCTGCCGATGTATCACGTCTCCGGATTATCGATTCTCTATCGCTGGCTGAGTGCCGGTGCTTGTCTGAAAATCGGCAGCGGAAAGCTGGAGGATGATATTCAGGGTGCTACCCATGCCTCACTGGTGGCGACTCAGCTCAAACGGCTGCTGGATCAGTTGGAGCAGCCGCAGCCCAAGCGACTGAAACTCAGCCATGTGCTGCTGGGCGGGAGTGATGTTCCTCTGCCTCTGTGTCAGCAGGCCGCACAATGGGGCATTGAGACCTGGCTGGGCTATGGCATGACAGAAGCCGCTTCCACCGTTACCGCCAAGCAAGTCGATGCGGTTGCAAGTGCCGGACGGGTTTTGCCAAACCGGCTGGTGCAACTGAGACACAACCGGATTTATATTGGCGGCCAGACACTCGCCAGTGGCTATTATCATCAGGGCCAACTTACTCCGCTGAACGATGCGCAGGGCTGGTTTGATACGAAGGATCTGGGGCTGTGGGTCGACGGCGAACTCCGTATCATTGGCCGGGCCGATAATCAGTTCATCTCCGGCGGCGAAAATATCCACTGCGAAGAAATTGAAGCTGTGCTGAATCGCCACCCTGCGATTCATCAAAGTATCGTCATTCCTGTTGCATGCGACGAATACGGCGCACGTCCGATCGCCCTGATCGACGCCGCTGAAGACCTTTCTACTCTGAACCTGCCGCATTGGCTAGCCAGTCAACTCGACCGCTTCAAAATCCCGGATGCATTTTACCCCATGCCCAAGTTGCCGCAGGCGGGCATTAAAGTGTCACGACAAGCGATGCAAGATTGGTTTGCAGATCACGCTGGTGAGGCTCGGCTAATAAAAACATTGTGATGCTGCCTTTTTATCGGAATGTTTGTCTCTGATTTTTGTGGGTGTGTGATGATATGCGATAAATATAAAGTGTAACAGTTTGAACACCTTAGATGTTTGCGTAAGATGCACGGCGGGTGTCGTTGAATCAAATGATTAGTATCAAGATGAGCTATTATCAGGAATGTATTGAAAGTATTGAGCAAATGCTGGCAGAAACAATTCCCAGCAGCGGGATTCAGGGAGCCTTTGGCAGGTTTTATGTCGAGGAATGGTTAGATAAACCATTTGGAGAATTGCTTGAGCCGTCTTATGACGATTCCAGAATTGGAATTGACAAAATGGATCATTGTTTTTCAGTTGTTTTGTCGTATCGATACGGATTAAAAAAAGGGTATATTCCAGAGTATTCCGTGAATCTTTTTGATAACTTAGAAGAAATCGGTTACTTTGAAACGCTGCTGAGTAAATTGAATGACAACGACAGAGATGCGTTCCTTTCTGATTTGATGAAAGTGAGAGAGCACAGAATGAAAAATTTTGAGTGAACCTATAGTGGCGGGCTGGCTTTAATCATTATCAACAGTTATTTAAGGTTGCTGAGACATCCATTGGTTGGGTTTTTCGGTTACGTTGTTCATTTCTGAATGCGGTCATAAAAATATCATGAGACGAAGGGGGGAATTTGAATAAGAATGAAGCAATAAGAGCAACGAAGAATGGTGCTATAGCTGCATTGATATCTGCATTTATCAGTCTGGTTGTGATTTTAATTGCCATTAATACAAATGCAGAAGGGAAGTTGGCAATAATGAATGATCCTGCCAATTTTTTCGATGTGGGGTTGATACTTGTTTTTGCTTTGGGAGTGTATAAAAAGTCAAGAATTGCTTCAGTTTTAGTTTTGGTTCATTTTATTGTGTCGAAATTAATTATTTCCATTGAAACTCAATCGGTTAACGGTCTGTGGATTTCTTTTGTTTTTCTCTATTTTTATGGCAAGGCCATCAAGGGAGCGTTTGTTTACCATAAATTAGATAAAGAGAATAATCCAGATTATAAGGAAACACCGAAATGGATTTATGTCATTAGTATCCCATCTGTTGTCGTTTTTATTTTAATCCTTGGGTTTGTGTTAATGTCAACTTTCGGATTTATTCCATCTACAAGAGTCCAATCAAATCAAGAGATTAGCAAGAATGACATCTCTATTCTTAGACAGAATGGTATTGTTAACGATGACGATAAGGTTGAGTTTTTCTATTCTCAAGGATTCTTATCAATTATGGAGAGTGGGAATGTTTTGACTCAAGATCGAGTGATTCTTTATTTGACAGATGAGAATGAATCGGTGCTGGTTTATGAAATTCCCCTGAGTGAAATCACCAGTGTAGAAATGGAATTACAGGGTGATATATTCACTGAAAGTATCTATAAAGTGAATACTGAAGATCCAGACCATTGGATCAAGCTTTTCTTGTCAGTCGAGCAAAATGGTGATCAAAAATTCATAAATGCTTTGCAGGATAGATTAGGAAGATAAGTATCTATCAATCACATTATACGTTTTTGAAAACCGATTCGCAGAAAATGAATCATGCTCTGACTCTGACTCTGACTCTGACTCTAACTCTAACGCCCCCACACTCCCTCAGGGCGTAGAATAGGGGGCGTAGGCAGGGGTTGAGATAACAAGATCACAGTTCAATTTTTTCTTGCCATACAATAGGTTAATCGGTTCACATTTCGATTGGATTTCACCGGAAGCAGAATTTCGGACGTTATTTTTTGTGCTATCTACATCTCACCTGACGGGCGCAAATCGCCGCGTCGGAGAGAGAGAAAATATTAACAATAACGTGATCCTTCGGGAGTCATTTCTCCCGCAAAGGACGGCAAAAGGAAATCGACATGAGAACCTTACCTACACTCGTGATTGGCGCGTCGCTGATCAGTGCCCCCGCGGTCGCCGACTGGCACTTCCGGGGAACGCCGAACCAGTGGAACGCGGCACAGATGACACAGATCGCGGCCAACCACTATCAAACCTGCCAGACTTTTCAGCAAGGGGATGCCACCGGTGGTGCCCGGTTTAAAATTGACCGCTACGCTGACTGGCAGGAAAGTTATCCCGCCAGCGATTACACGGTTACCGGAGATCAAAGCTATCAAATTGATTTTTATACCGACAGCCACAGCATACAAACCACGCAAGTTGCCAGTTGTGATAGCCAGACTTATGCACAAAATTTTAGCGTGCTTTATTTTCGCGGCACGGCCAACAACTGGGCCGCAGGTGCGATGACACTGGCCGGTGATCATACGTGGTCGCGCCTGATTCATTTTGACGGGCAGACCAATCAGCGATTTAAATTTGACCTGACCGGGGACTGGTCGCAGAACTATGGTGACAATCAGAATGACGGCGTGCTGGATGCGGCTGGCGGTGACATTTACACAAACGTGAGTGGCGATTATGTGGTCACGGTGAACGACCAGACATTGGCTTACAGTCTGACGGCTGTGAATCCATGTACCACTGACTGTGCGGTTCAGCCGACACTCGGCGCCACCTATCAACCGGATAAGACGACTTTTGCGATCTGGTCGCCGGACAAAAGCAACGTCACGGTCACCGTGAATGGGACAGAGTACCCGCTCACCAAAGTGAGTGACTTCAACGGTTACACCGATGTTTATCAGACCGAAGTCAGTGGGGATTTGTATCTGGCTGAGTACGCCTTCAGGATCAACGGGATTCCGGTCCGGGACCCCTACGGGAAAATGGTGAAACCCGGTACGGGAGACAGTGAAGCCATCAACATTGTGATGGATATGTCCCGCACCCGTCCTGAAGGGGGCTGGGCTGAGCGGCCTGTACTCGTCAATCGGGAAGATGCCGTGATTTACGAAGTTCATGTCCGTGATTTTACGATCGATGCCAGTTCTGGCGTGAGCGCGGCCAAGCGCGGTAAGTTTCTGGGCATGGTCGAAAGCGGCACCCGTTATAACGGACTGAAAACAGGGATTGATCATCTGGTCGATCTGGGGGTGACGCACGTCCAGCTGCTGCCCGTCTTTGATTTCGCGACTTGTGACGGACTGCCGGACAGCGACCCGTGTTACAACTGGGGTTATGATCCGCGCAATTACAATGTACCGGAAGAGCGTTATTCACAGGTGCCGACCGATTACGAGGCGCGTGCCAACGAGTTTAAGACCATGGTGAATGAATTCCACAAAGCCGGTATTCGGGTCATCATGGATGTGGTGTATAACCATACCTTTGCCAATGAAATGTTTGAAAACATCAGTGGCAGCTATTACACCGCAACGGACCTTTCCGGGACTGGCAACGCCATTGACGCCGACCAGCCGATGGTCAGCCGGATGATTCAGGATTCACTGGCTTACTGGGTTGATGAGTATGGTGTTGATGGTTTTCGTTTCGACCTGATCGGCATTTTCTCTTACGGGGAAGTTGAAAAATGGGGACGCACGCTGAATCAGCAATTCCCGGACCGCAATTTGCTCATTTACGGTGAACCGTGGAATGGCTACGCCAGTGATCCGAAAGAAGCGCAACGCGTCCGTTATGGCACAACGCACAACATGGCGGATGAACATGTTGGCGTCTTCAACGGTGCGTATCGGGAAGCGCTGAAGGGCTCGAATGACGATACCCGTACCGGTTTTATGTTCAACAATCTGGACAGTGCAGAAGCCGGATGGTCAATCTATGACGGGATGCGCGGTTCGGCATACGACCCGAACGACAGCCGGAACAGTACCTGGTTCAGGAACTATGCGGCTGATCCTGAGCAAAGCATCAACTACATTTCTGCCCACGATAACTTTGGGTTGTGGGATAAGGTTTACTTAAGTCTGTCGAGTGATGTCGTGCAGAACAGTTCCCACCAAATTCTCAGCCTGACGCCGCCCGCAAATCTCGATTACGCCAAGCGAGTGGTGAACTTTGGTATGGGGATGGTGCTGACCAGTCAGGGCATCGGGTTTGTCCATGCCGGGGATGAGTTCTTACGGACCAAAACCGACAATGAACAAATGAGCACCCCCAGCGCCTGGAACTTCGGTGATCACGGCGGCACGCACAATACGTACAATGCCCCGGACAGCTTTAACAGCATCAAGTGGCATCGTCGCGCTGACAACGCTGCTACCTATGACTACCTGAAAGATCTGATCGCACTGCGACGTAACCATGCCGGACTGCGCATGACCTCGAATCAGGATATTGCCAATTACCTGACGGTTACCAGACCGGATGCGTTTGGCGGCCAACTGGTGACCGGTTATATCACCTACCCGCAAGACACGCATAACCTGTTTGTGGTGTATAACAGCGGGAACCATCAGACCATCAGCCTGCCTGCGGGCAACTGGACGCTGGCTGCGGATGCTTCGGGTGCTCAGAACCAGCCCGGACTTTCCGGCAACGTTGTTGTTGAAGGGACAGCGGTGACTGTGTTTACGCAGGCCCGGTAAGGCTCTGATTCACAGGTGGCCTGACATTCAAAACCGGTGATCCGCTCAGGGTGACCGGTTTTTTTTGTGCGTTTCAGAACCTGCGGTCCGGAATTGATTTTTTGCTTTACCTTCCTGCAACGGGAAGCTTTATGCTGATGGCTGTTGTTGATGAGGAGGATACGATGGGCTGTTGTAATCAGGCACCGAATGGCGGCAGCAATAAGCTGGGGCTGCTGGTGAAGGGAATTTTGGGGCTGGCTGTGGTGATCGTGGTGCTGGCGGTCGCGTTTGGCTGAGCATGACATCGCTGACCGATGTATTGCGAATCGGAACATCGCGAACAGATGCGGAGTTGACTCTGACAATAAAGTTGGGTAACTTTCCGCCGAATACGAATTTGGACTTCTCTACGATGTTTTACATCCTCTTTAAGAATTTTGTCAGGCGAGTGTGCTCCGCGCATTAACACGATGAAGTGTTGCTCGGAGCTGAAACTCTTCTGAATCTTCATCAGATATAACCCTGCATGCCTGATTTTACAGGCGAATGTGTTGTATCTGAACAAAGTAGAGAGTGGGGCCGACGATGACCTTCATCGCCGGCCTTTTTTGTTTCTGGCAGACAGAAACAAAGCATGATGTTTCTTGAAGAAACTTCTTGAAGCGGGGGGCCGGTATGTCAATACCGCCCCCCGTTTTTTTATGGATGTAACACAATGAGTTTACTGAATATTCAAAATCTGACTTACCACATCGGCGACAAAACCCTGTATCAGAATGCCGATTTCATGCTGTTCCCCGGTGAGCATCTGGGGGTGACCGGTAAGAACGGCGTCGGGAAAAGTACCTTTCTGAAACTGCTTCAGGCAGAGATTCTGCCTGACGGCGGCGATATTGTCTGGCAGCCGTCTGTACAGATCGGTTATCTGGACCAGCATGCGCAGATGAATGCTGCGTTGTCTGTCCGCGGTTATCTGCAAACGGCCTTTGCTGATTTATATGCTCTCGAAGCGGAAATGATGGCGATTTATGCCTGCCCTGAAAAAAGTGTCCGGGACAGCTATCTGAGCCGGGCGGCGACGATTCAGGCCACGCTGGAAAGCCAGTCTTTTTACGTGATCAGCAGCCGGATTGATGCGGTGGCTGACGGGCTGGGGATCATTCAGTTCGGAATGGACACCCGGCTGGGTGATCTGAGCGGCGGGCAGCGGCACAAAGTGATGCTGGCTTCGCTGTTGCTGATTTCGCCGGATGTATTGCTGCTGGATGAACCGACCAACTATCTGGATACCGCGCATGTCGACTGGCTGGCTGACTATCTGAACAGCTTTGAGGGTGCGTTTCTGGTGGTGTCTCATGACCGGGCCTTTCTGAACCGGATCGCAACGGGGATCTGCGATATCGACCGTCAGCAAATCAGCAAATATAAAGGTAATGTGGATAAGGCGCTGGCCCAGAAAGCCAGTGCGGATGCGGCGCATGCCAAGCAGTATCTGGCGCAGAAAAAACATATCGATAGGCTGGAACAGTTCATCGCCAAAAACGGGGCCGGGGTCAATGCGAGCATTGCCAATGGCCGGAAAAAGCAGCTGGCACGCATGGATCGTCTGGCTGCACCAGAGCAGGAAAAGGCGATTTCGTTTGCTTTCCGAACTGCGGCTCATGCTGTACAGAAAGTGCTGTCGGCATCGTCACTGGTGATTGGTTATTCCCGGCCGTTGCTGCCGGAAATGGGCCTCACGCTGTCCCGGGGCGAGAAAGTGGTGATTGCCGGTTTTAACGGGATCGGAAAATCCACTTTGCTGAAAACACTGGTCGGCGAACTGGCGCCCATTGCCGGGCAGGTGGCGTTGTCACAGGGACTGAAACTGGGTTATTTCGAACAGGAATTACACTGGGATGATCCGGAGGCAACGCCTGTGAATCTGGTGAAATCTGCCTGCCCTGGTTCGGATGACAAAGCGGCCAGACAGCATTTGGCACGCTTTGGGGTTTCAGGCAAGCTGGCGATTCAACCGATCCGTTCACTGAGCGGCGGCGAGCAGACCAAAGTGAAGCTCTGCCGTCTGGCACTTCAGCCAACTAACCTGCTGGTGCTGGATGAGCCGACCACGCATCTGGATGCCAAAGTGAAATCGGCGCTGAAGCAGGCGCTGAAGGATTACAACGGAACGTTGATTGTGGTTTCGCACGAAAAGGATTTTGTCGCCGGATGGCCGGACCGGGTGGTGGATATCCAGTCAGTTCAGACGTCAGCAAGCGCGGCATTGGTTTAAGGAAAGATGAAGATGTTGAATGTTCTGCTGTTTTTGATTGCTTTTCTGGTCGGTGCAGATGAGCTGATGCTGGGGCCGATTCTGGCCCCTATCGGCAATGATTTGGGGGTTGCGCCGGAGCGGGTGACTTTGTTTATTACGACCTACAGCGTGGCACTGGCCTGTGTGGCACCGTTTTTGGGTGCTTATTCTGATCGACATGGCCGGATGACTGTGCTGATCCCAGCATCTTTGTTATTCGGGCTGGCTTCGGTGGCGACCGGTGTGGTCGGCACATTTGAAGCCGGTCTGGTGACTCGGGTTGTGACAGGCTTTGCCAGTGCCGGGATGTTGCCGATTGCCTTTGCCCTGGCAGCGGATTCTTCCGGTGGTGAAGCAATGAAACGGATCGCCTGGGTGCAGTCCGGACTGACACTGGGCATGATTGCCAGCCCGGCGCTGGGGGCATTTCTGGCGGAAAGCCTGTCCTGGCGGGCTGGTTTTTTGGTGCTTGGTGTCTGTGCCTGGATTATTGCAGCGGCATTGGGATATCTGTCTCTCAGCGAAAAGGATCTGCCGGTAAAAACCGTCGTTGCATCTGAAACGCGCGAAGATGCATCCGGCAAAATCTGGGCGATCCCCGGTGCGGCCGGGGCGCTGCTGGCCATGTGCTTTGGTCTTGGCGGCGGGATTGGGTTATTTAACCTGATCGGTCAGCACTTACGGGACACACAGGGCTTGTCCATGTGGTCAGTCGGCAGCCTGTATGCGGTGCTGGGCTGTGTCAGCGTAGTCGGCAATCTTCTGATGCCGCGGCTATCGGCGCATCTGGAAAGCGGTCGTCAGGTCATGCGTATTGCCTTATTGGTTTGTGTGCTGGTCAGCGTCTGGTTTTATCTGTTCCCCGCAGAAAATCTGCTGGTGCTGATTCCGCCATTATTGCTGTGGTCACTGGCGGGCGGTGTGGGTTCACCGGCATTGCAAAGCTATATTGCGGAACTGTCGCCGGCACACCGTGGAATCCTGATGTCACTGGCAATGACCATGATGCATTTGGGGGTTGCGCTATGGTCTGGTGTTGCCGGGTTTGTCTACACAACAGGTCCGGTCGGGATGGCATTACTTGCCTTTGTCCTGTTTGGCGTGGCAATGACGGTTTTGCAGCCGGTGAAAATGAAACGCGCATCATAAGATGAGTGTCCGCCCTGTACGGGATTGATCGTGCAGGGCGGAAAATTTTAGGCTGTATTTTACAGTGTATGGATATACTGGATGTCGGTTTCACGATAAGCAATTTCTGCAAGCTTCCACTCACCGTCAATCCGGGTAAAGGTCCAGTAGCTTGAAGATTTTTTGGCGTATTCTGTTCCTTTCTTCAACTGACCACTGGCTTTCGTGATTTTGCCGGTTTCCTTATCGACGACATAATCTTTGATCATCGCATTCAATGAAGCGGTTACGGTGATCCCGTCTTTAAGATCATTCAGATCTGCTATATGGATTGCATATGGTTGCAGGGATGTGATGCTTTCTATCCGGCAAATATTCATGACGCCTTCTTTTTGCCATGGCGTTAAAAAACGTTCGTTTTGCTGATGAAAATAATCATTTGTCATTCTTTTTGACAAGGCTTCTTTATTCATTTCCTGCCAGTAACGATAGATCTCATGCATCAGTTGCTCAAAGACAGGCTGAAGATTGATCCATTCAAAGTCATTGCTTTTTGCAATCAGGCAATCAAATTGCTGTTGCAGGTCAGACTTTTGGCTGGATGAATTACAAAACTCACAAATGAATAAAATAATGATGACAGGTACAGCAAGTATGATCACAAAAGGGGCGACACTTCCAGAAGAGCGAGCGTGTTTGAATGAAGATGAAAATCCTCCGGGGGCAGCCAAGGCGGATTCAGCGGCGAATGCGAAAACGAAAGCGGCTAATATGAGAATCGGAGTTTTATTTTTCATTGTTTATATTTCTCTGTCGATTTGAATGAATGCAGTTTTACTTAAGTCGGTTATCAATTTTCTCAATGTCCATCTGCTGATGAATCAATTTTATCTGTTTAGGAGAGTCGGCAATTTCAGCGAGATTCCATTTACCCTTTTGGAGTATGAAAGTCCAAAAGCTCTCAGAGTATTGGCTTTCCTTGTCACCTTCTATCAGGCCACCACCACAGGTGCTGATAAAATAATTTTTCCCTGTCGAAAGGAAGTGGAACGTTATCGTGATACCATGTTCTAAGTTTTTATTGTTTTGAATGTGGACTAAATAGGGTTCGAGTAAGTGGATCTCTTCTAGTGTGCGGATGTTGAGGATATTCTCTATTTTCCATACTCTGAAATATCGCTTATACATGAGTTCAAAAAAGTCTTTTGTCATTTTTTTTGAAAGAGCGTCTGTATCTGAAACTTCCCATTTCTGATAAATTTCATGGATGCGATCTTCAATGAATGTGTTGAGGGAATTTAAGTCAAATTCAGGGTGAATTGCAGATAGTGAGTGCAATTCAATATTTGCCTTTTTCTTGAATCGATTTACTTTATATGTTCTTACCGTGATAATTATTTTGATGAGAATAAAGAAAAAGATGGCTGATGTAAAAATATACCAAGGGAATGATATAGAAGAAGAGGTTGATTCTTCTATATAAGCTGATATGGCTTTATTTGCATACATTTCAGTTTTTGAATAATGTGTTGGTTGGCTGGTCTCAGCTATTGCCAATCGGGTAAAAAATACCACAGCCAAAGTTGATAAGATGAATAATGTTATTTGTTTTTTCAAGGTGTATTTTCCCTTCCAATGACGATTGTGTAAATTGACTTCATGCACTAAGGATTTAATTGTTTTTCTGGTATTGATTGACGAATTTTACGTGAGTCGGTCTGCTTGCGATTTCAGTCACTTTCCATTTGCCCTGACGGAGTATAAAAGTCCAGTATCTGATGGATTGAACATTTTCTTTTGTGCCTTCAACGATATTTCCGTTCTCAGGAAACTCCAGGTAATCTTTGACAATTGCATCCAGCTCAACAGTCAAGATGATGCCATTTTTAGCATCAAAATCTTTTTCGGTATGAATGAGATAAGGCTCGAGACTTTTAATTTTGATGATACGGCAAACATTGACAAAGCCTTCCTGTTTCCACTCCTGTAAATAGGGTTCGCTTTGTTCCCGTAAAAAATCCTGGGTCATGTACTTTGACAGTGCGGATATATTCAGGTTTTGCCATTCCCGATAGGTATTGTGCATCAGTTGTTCAAAAAGAGGCTGTAGCTTTTGCCACTCGAATGTTTTCTCATCTTCAGCAATTTCATTTAATCGCGCTTTGGCTGTTTTTTTGAGGGTACGAATTTGTTGTGTATTTGACAGCTTCAGAATCAGAAGGATGGGGATGCCGATAAATATCAGGAACGGGAGGAATTCAGGGATAGAGCCATCACCGCCATCAAAGTTTGTGCTGTGATAGGAATTGTATGAAGTGCTCGACGATGATCTTGAAGAAGAGCCTGATGATGCAATCGATCCTCCGGGACCAGCGACTGCGGAACCTGCAAAAATTGCGATGAGCAAAACTGTTATCAGGACAAGAAGTGATTGTTTTCTCAACGATATATCCTTAACCAAACTGAATGGCGGCATTATTTTTATGGGTATACTGTTGAGGGCGGATGGTGGCTGGCTGAGATTAAGCGCTGTGTTTCAGTGTCTTAAAGAGCAATGGAGGGCTGATAGCTTTTTTTGATGAGAGTTTTTCTGTGATGAATACTATTTTGTGAAGAAAGCTATATTGGTGAAGAAAGTTATTTGGTGAGAAACCCACGGCTTGTTGATCGACCAACGCCGGACTCGGTTTTGAAATACCCGCCCTGCATCGCGATTGCAATGCAGAGCGGTGGCGTTTTCAGCTTGTGAGAGCAGATTACTCCCAGCCGGACAGAACCACTTTGCCGATCATATTGCCTTGTTCAACCAAGGCATGGGCTTTGCGCAGATTGTCTGCGTTGATGGGTGTCAGGTGTTCCCGCACTGTGGTTTGCAGGGTGTCGTGCTCGACAAGCTGACTGATTTGGTTCAGCAGTTTACCTTGCTCATCTATATCTTCGGTCTGGAACATCGAACGGGTGAACATAAATTCCCAGATAAACCCGGCGCTTTTGCTTTTTAACGGTTCCAGATCCAGCGGTTCGGGGCTTTCCACGATACTGCAAATCATCCCCTGCGGCTTGATGATTTGTGTCATCGCAGCCCAGTGCCCGGCAGTGTCGTTGAGACAGAGGATATAATCCACAACCGGAAAACCCTGCTCGGCCAGTTGTTCCGCCATGTTCTGGCGGTGGCTGATGATCTGGTCTGCCCCCAGATCCCGGCACCACTGGGCGGTCTCTTCTCTCGATGCCGTTGCGATGACAGTCAGGCCTGAGATTTGATTTGCCAGCTGAATCGCCATCGAACCGACGCCACCGGCCCCGCCAATGATGAGGATGCTTTTGGGGCTTTGGAAACCTTCAGACGGGATGCCAAGCCGTTCAAATAAAGCTTCCCAGGCGGTCATTCCGGTGAGCGGCAGGGCCGCTGATTCCGCCATCGAAAGGGACTGCGGTTTTTTCCCGACAATACGTTCATCGACCCGGTGATATTCGCTGTTGGTGCCGGGGCGGGTGATGTCTCCGGCGTAATAAACTTCATCGCCTGTTTTGAATCGTGTGACATCTTCACCGGTGGCGATTACGGTACCTGCGGCGTCCCAGCCCAGCACGCGTGGCTGAGATTCAGTTTTGTCTTTCGGTGCCCGGACTTTGACATCGACCGGATTGACGGAAATGGCCTCAACCCGGACCAGAATATCCCGGCCGGAAACATTCGGGGCAGGGAGCTCGATATCCATCAGGCTGTCCGGGTTCGAAATGGGTAAATAGTGCGTCAGTGCGACAGCTTTCATGCTGGATTCCTCTATCTTGCGGATTGATTAAAGGTTTGGGTTATAAAAAGGATAATCGGTATAACCGGTCTCGTTGCCGCCAAAGAGCGTGGTCGGATCGGTGATTTCATTCAGCGGGAGCTGGTGTTGTAAACGATAGGGCAGATCCGGGTTCGCCAGAAACTTGCGGCCAAACGCGATCAGATCGACTAAACCTGTCTGCATCAGAGCCTGGCTTTTTTCCGGCGTATAATTCCCGGCAACTATGATGCTGCCACTGAAGGTGGCTCTCAGGGCTTTACGAAAACTGACGGACACTTCAGGGGCATCACTCCAGTCGGCTTCAGCCAGATGGATGTAGGCTATGCCGGTTTGTTCGAAGTGTCTGGCAGCCAGCAGGATAGCATCGGTGGCCTGCGGATCATTCATGCCGCGCTGGGTAATGAAAGGCGCCAGCCGGATGCCCACTTTGTCGGCGCCGATTGCTTCACTGACGGCATCAACAACGTCTGTGGCAAAACGAATTCGTTTTTCCAGCGAGCCGCCATATTCATCCGTCCGCTGATTTGAGGTGCGGCGCAGAAACTGATCGATCAGATAACCGTTCGCGCCGTGAATTTCCACACCGTCAAATCCGGCCTCGACCGCGTTGATCGCAGCCTGCTGGTAATCTTCAATAATGTTTTTGATTTCCGGGAGCGTCAGCGCGCGGGGAACCGGGCAGTCCTGCATCCGGCCAATGCCGTCTTCGCCGACAACCCAGACCTGAGCATCCGGTGCAATTGCGGATGGTGCGACCGGTTGCCCGTCTGCATGGAAAGACGGATGCGACATCCGGCCGACATGCCACAATTGCAGGAAAATTTTGCCGCCCCGGGCATGGACGGCCTGAGTGACAGCCCGCCATCCCTGAATCTGCTCAAAGCTGTAAATGCCGGGGGTGAACGAGTAGCCTTTCCCCTGCGGTGAGATTTGGGTGGCTTCTGTGATAATCAGGCCGGCACTGGTGCGCTGGGCATAGTAATCCGCCATCAGGAGGTTTGGAATATCCCCCGGCTGGCTGGTGCGTGACCGTGTCATCGGGGCCATGACAACCCGGTTGGAAAGTGTTAATGCGCCCAGTTGAAGCGGTGAGAACAGGTTGGGATCCGTCATCTTGAAACTCCGTTGAATGATTCAGTGATTGGACGCATTCAGTTTATTGATTCAGAATAGATTGATAATTGGCTTGAATCTGAAAACTCATTTCATAAAAACTGAATAATATGGCGAAAATTGATGACATGGCGCTGTTTGCCCAGGTGGTGAAATCGGGCGGACTGGCTGCCGCAGGGCGCAAACTGGGGCTGTCACCAGCCAGCATGACGGCCAGAATGAATCAGATAGAACAGCACTATCAAACGCGTCTTCTGAACCGGAATACACGGCACATTGCGCTGACGGATGCCGGGCAGCGTTTTTATGAAGGCTGCCTGCGGGTTCTGGAAGAAGTTGCGATGGCCGAGGCGGCACTGAGTGAAGAGAAAGCGGCCTTGTCCGGGACGTTGCGGATCACAGCGCCGTCAGATTTTGGAAGACAGTATGTCGCCCCGGCACTGGCGGCATTTCATGCTGCACATCCGGACGTTTCTTCTCATCTTTATCTGACAGACGGCCGGTTGAAACTGATCGATGAAGGGATTGATATTGCCATCCGGATGGGCGATTTGCCTGACAGTAATCTGGTCGCCCGCGCACTGGTTCAGAATCGCCGGGTGCTGTGCGCTTCTCCGGCGTATCTTGAACAGGCGGGCATGCCGGCATCTCCTGATGAGCTGGTCAGGCATCGCTGTCTGGTGATGGCATGGGGCGGTCAGGAAATGGATGAATGGTTTTTCAGAACTGAAACCGGCCAGATGTCGGTCAAGGTTCGCCCGGCACTGGTGAGTACCGATGGAGCAATGGTTCGTCAGTGGGCCGTTGATGGCTGTGGTATCGCCATGAAATCCTGGTGGGATGTCCGAAAAGATGTCATGGATGGACGGCTGGTCGTGCTGTTTGATGAACAGATCATTGGCCTCCATCCCGGTGATTCCGATGTTGTCGGTATCCATCTGGTGTTTCCCGGCCGGAAATTTCAGCCCCGTCAGGTTCAGGCATTTTCCCGTTTCTTGCTCGAGTGGATGGCCGGACAATAAAAAAACGCCGCCCCGAAACAGCGGAAGGCGGCGTGTCACACAGACAGAGATCAGGCTGGCGTCAGATGGACATGGGCCTGACGCTGGTAAAGCATCTGCATGCCCAGTCCTGCAAGCAGAATGATCACAGCCATGATGGCAAAGCCCAGTTCGGTGATTTGCAGAGAGCTCAGGACGGCAATCAGCACAAAGCTTAGTCCCTGGCTCAGGACGGAAAACAGTTTCAGGCCCCCTTCAATGCGTCCCCGCTCATACACACTGACTTCATGGTTGAGCTTATTGGTTCGGGCGATGCGGTTCAGGGCGTTGAAGAATCCCAGAATGACGGTCACACAGACCAGAACTTCCGGCGTCAGCCAGACTGAGATCACCATCAGCAGACCCCCGATAATAATCACCGATCCGGTCATTGCTTTTTCGTGGCTGATCCGGGTCAGCAAACGGGTCACCAATAGTCCTGTGATCAAGGCGCCGATGCCGTAGCTCAGAGACCAGGAGGCAAACCAGCTGCCGCTGATGTGCTGCTCGGAAAAATAGACCGGAACCAGCTTCGCCAGATAAGACAGCATCGGATATGTCAGGCACGAGAGCGCCAGAAAGAGATAAAAAGCCGGCTGACGGGCGAAGATCTGGCGGCTGTCCGAGAGTTGACGGAAGAATGCCTGAGGTCGATGCGTCATCAGCTGACGCCGATATGGTGTGAGCTGATAACTGACTGCAGCAATGCCGGAAGCCAGGGTGGCCAGCAGGGCAAATTCTCGCATGGACCAGAGACTCAGCAGCACAATCCCGGCAGCCCCGGCTCCCAGTGTGGTGAGCTGCATCACGACTTCCTGCTGGCCGGTCACTTTTGCGTAGTCGGCTTTGTCATAGTTTTCCTGGGTAAAGGCATTGTTGGTGCTCCAGGCTATATCGTTGGTCAGCCAGAAAATCAGTTGTGCCAGCGCCAGCAGCCAGAGGGAATCGGCCTGAAACAAAAATGCGACCAGCACAGCCAGGGCGGTGGACGACTGAATGATCTGAATGGTGACCAGAATGGCTTTTCTGGAATGGCGGTCGATCAGAGTTGCGGTGAATGGCGTCGCGAAAAATGATAACGCAGTGCAGACCAGTGAAACCGTTGCAACAAATACGCCCATATCCCCCTGACTGAGCATGACCCAGGGTAACGCCAGCATAAACATGCCTGAAGAAATTCCGTCAAAAAAGCGGCCGGTAAGATAGGTGACAGTCCCTGACATGATGATTTCCTTTTATTTTTCTTGATGGTGGGCAGAGCTTAAAACCTCAAGTAAACTTGAGGTCAAGGCGGAAAAACAGATTTTTACTTGGGGACAGGAAAAGCAATGGACATGTCGGTCGGACAGGTGGCGCAGCGTGCAGACGTCAGAATATCAACGCTGCATTTTTATGAGCAAAAAGGACTGATTCAAAGCTGGCGAAATCCGGGCAATCAACGCCGCTATGACCGCAGTGTGTTGCGCCGGATTGCTGTGATCAAAACGGCCCAGCAGCTGGGCATGTCGCTGGAAGAGATCGGCGCGGCATTGTCCCACTTGCCGTTAGATCATGCGCCGACACAGGAAGAGTGGCAGGAGATGGCGAGTCTCTGGCGACAGCAGCTGGATGAACGGATCATAAAGCTGCAGAAAATGCGGGATTCTCTGGGAGAGTGCATTGGTTGCGGTTGCCTGTCGCTGAAAAAATGCCAGCTGCGAAACCCTGATGATGCGCTGGCCGAAGAAGGGACAGGTGCAGTCCTGCTGGAAGCAAAGACCTCATAAACCATGATCTGGCTGTGTAATGAGCTTTTGGGTGAGCAGTTTTTTGGTGAAGAAATCCACGGCGGCTCTGATCTTGGGCACCTGATACCTTGGCTTGTAATAGAGCAGGTGAATCCCGAGTTTTTCGGTGGACAGACACACAGGCTGAGGTAAATCAATTTTAACCAGCTCACCATTGTCTCTGTCCTCTTGGGTCGCCCAGTCCGGCAGCAGCGCCATAACTTTGCCTGCCATCATCAGTTCGCGAATGTACCGGCCGGAGTTGGTCACCACATAGGGCGTGAGATTCATCGCCATCCACTGGCCCTGCCGGACGATTCCCCAGCGGAGGATCTGGCTTGGACCCCGGTAAAAAGCCAGTTGATGCTGATGCAATTCCTCGTGGCTTGCGGGCATTCCGAACATGTCGAGATACTGGCGGCTGGCGCACAGATGCGGCGTGTTATCACACAGCCAGCGGGCGTGAATTCGCTCGTCCGGCATATAGCCCCCCCGAATTGCGATATCGATTTCAGCCTGCGACAGATCATTCACTTTATCCGACACATCAATATCCAGACGGATATCCGGATACAGCGATTCAAATTCACTCAGATGAGGCAGCATCTGATTCTCAAAATAATGGCTCATACAGCTGATTTTCAGGATACCTGAAGGCGTATGCTGGTAGGTCTGGACGAGTTCCTCGGCCTGGCGGATCTGCTCGAGAGCCCGCTGACACTGGGCCAGATAAGCCTGGCCGACTTCCGTCAGTTTGATGGCCCGGGTGCTGCGTTTCATCAGCTCGGAACCCAGGGTTTCTTCCAGCCAGCTGAGATGACGGGATGCGCTGGAGACCGGCAACTGTAACTGTTTGGCGGCACCGGAAATGCTGCCACACTGGATGGTTGTGGCAAAAACTTCCATGGCTTTGAGTTTGTCCATGCGATTTCTCTCTGGTTATTTTTCCAGTTTAAGCAAAAGTGTTTCCTAAATCTGCTGTCTTATTTTCATTTTCAGCAAGAGTTAGAGTGTGCCTCAACGCAAAGCGAGGAACAAGATCATGAGCTATAACGCGATTCTTCTGAAAAAACGTCCGGACACCCGTATCACGCCGGATGTATTTGAAAAAGTCACCCAATCAATGCCTGAACTGGCGGAAGGCGAGTTTCTCGTCAAGCAGACCCATATGTCGCTGGATCCTGCGATGCGCGGCTGGATGAGTGCGGATCGGGAAAGTTATATCCCGCCGGTAGAACTGGGTGATGTGATGCGCTCCAGTGGTATCGGTGATGTGGTGGCATCCCGTCATCCTGATTTTCCGGTGGGTACCCGTGTGATGGGGATGATGGGCTGGACCGAATATTTTGTTGCCAAAGGCGGCCTTTCACCGGTGCCGGTTACAGTGCCGCAGGAAGCATTGTTGTCTGTCGTGGCACTGCCGGGCGTTACGGCTTACCACGGTCTTTATGAAGTGCTGAAACCTGAAGCAGGACAGACTTTAGTTGTGACGGGTGCCGCGGGTTCTGTGGGCTCAATGGTCGGTCAGCTGGCGAAGCTCGAAGGCGTGCGGGTTGTTGGGATCGCTGGCAGTGATGAGAAGTGTCAGTGGCTGACCGAAACACTGGGCTTTGATGCCGCGATCAACTATAAAGATCCTGATTTTGCAGCGCAGCTGGCAGCAGCAACGCCGGATGGCATCGATCTGTTTTTCGAAAACACCGGGGGTGCGGCCCAGCAGCACATTTATCACCGGATGAATGCTCATGGCCGTGTTGCTGTGTGCGGCATGATTGCCGATTACAATACCGCGACGCCGCTGCCGGGTCCAAATTGGATGAACATTGTTCGTAAGCGTTTAATGATTCAGGGTTTTACCATGCCGGATCATTACCACCGTTTTGCGGAATACGGACAGAAGCTGGCAGAACATCTGATGGCAGGTCAGCTGAAATACCGCGCGCATACACTACACGGTCTGGACAGCGCGATTGAAGGCATTAACCTGCTGTTCTCCGGAGAGAATCAGGGCAAACTGATTGTTGAACTGTAAGTCATTGCAGTCGGATAGTGAGCCGGGCAGATGCCCGGCTCAGTGTGATCAGCATACCAGCCGGCCTGTTCCGGACCAGTTGTAAACAAACTCATCGACCACGGTGCCATCCGGTGCCTGCCAGGTTTGCGCACAGTATTCGGTGCCCCCGACGCGCTGGTAAAAACCAATGGCCGGCAAATTCGAAGCCAGCACTTCCAGATAGATACCCTGACCTTGTGCTTTCTGGTCAATGATTCCGGCAGCCGTTTTCAGCAACAGCTTTCCAACGCCTTGTCCCTTCGTCTGCGGGCTGACGTGCAGGTTATCGATCAGCGTTCCGAGTTCAGGGTGTGCATCCAGCTCAATACAGATGAAACCACAGAGCTGATTGTCCTGCTTTGCGACCAGAATATGTCGTTTTTCCATCGGCAGGATGAGTCGTTGATGCCATACCTGCTTTCTGTCCTGATGAATGTCCTGCGTCAGGTACTGCTCAGATAAGTCGTGGCGGTACACCATCTGCCAGTTCTGGATGTGCAGATCTGCGATGGCCTGATGATCGTCGAAAGTTGCGTCTTGAATGGTCAGCATATAGGCACTTCTTTTCTTATTTATGAGTTTTTCAGACATTATGCCTGAATGGCGTATGAGAGAAAGTGGTTGGCGACTTTCTGCTTTCAATCTCAGAGGAAAACTTTACCCGCCTCAAACTTTTGCGGTATCAGTCGTGATTTCATGTCTGTAATGAATAACACTGCCAATAAAAACAATAAACCTCAGCCACCTTAGAAGCCGTTGGACCGGCATCTGAAGGGAGTCTGGGATCTGACGTGTACAAGGAAAGAGAACACCAAGATGTCGACAAAGACCATTCTTGTTGTGGATGACGACGTTGAAATCCGCGAGTTATTGCAAGAGTACCTGACAAAATCCGGTTATGCCGTGATCACGGCTGAAGATGGGATCGCGATGAAACTACGGCTGGAGGCCGACGACCCGGATTTAATTTTGCTGGATGTGATGATGCCGGGGGATGACGGCTTCACTCTGTGCCAGTTTGTGCGTAAAACCTCTGAAGTGCCCATTATGATGCTGACGGCAGCGTCTGATGAAATGGATCAGATTCTGGGCCTGGAGATCGGGGCCGACGATTACATCGCCAAACCGTTCAGTCCGCGTCAGTTGCTGGCACGAATCAAAGCGCTGTTACGGCGGACACGGCCGGTTGCACAGGATGAATTTCAGCAACCCGCTACATTGCCGCGCACCATTCGTTTTGGTCACTGGCGGCTGGAGACGCTGTCCCATCGCTTGTATAACCTGCAAACGGAGCAGGACTTTGAGCTGACCGGGGGGGATTTCAGCTTGCTGATGCTGTTCTTATCCCGTCCGAATGAAGTGCTGGACCGGGACACGATTTCGAACGCCACCCGCGGTCGGGAGGCGTTGCCGTTCGAGCGGGGCATTGATGTTCAGCTGAGCCGGTTGCGTCAGCGGCTGGGCGACAGTGGCAAACAACCTAAATTCATCAAAACCATGCGCGGAAACGGCTATATCTTTACCGCCCCGGTGACGTATGAACACTGAACTGCCCGCCGTTTGCCTGAGGATTAAGGCAAATGGCCGGACTGTGTTTTCTTCTCTTCCGGACGCCTGCCTTCGCAGGAGTGACGGCGTTTGATGTTTGGATGCCGCCACTGCTTTGTGATTTCAGCGCAGGCAGGAATTCCTGATTCATCAGACATAGCTATATAACTCACACCAACTCACCTCACACTTTTTATCATTTTGTTAACACTGCAAGTCTCTGCTTCTAAAGATTAAAAATGACAATGTTACTTGAGCGTTACGTTTAGGTTTCCTTTTGTTACAGTGCGTTTTCCTTGGATGGGTAGACTCAGGAGGACTGGCTCGCCGTACCCAGCACGCCAGCATTCAACCTGAACACAAGGAAGAACATCATAATGATAAAGAATCGTACCTTTACACTGAAAAAATCACTTATTGCAATGACCTTTGCAGCGGTAAGTTCTATGGCGCATGCGGGTGAAGTTGAAGTCCTTCACTGGTGGACTTCCGGCGGTGAAGCCAAGTCCGCCGCTGTTTTGAAACAAATGCTAGAAAAACAGGGAGATAGCTGGAAAGACTTCGCGGTTGCCGGTGGCGGCGGTGAAAGTGCGATGACCGTTTTGAAAACCCGCGCGGTTTCGGGGAATCCGCCTTCTGCGGCACAGATTAAAGGCCATGATATTCAGGAGTGGGGTGATCTTGGCTTCCTGACCACACTGGATGATGTTGCAAAAGCGGGTCACTGGGATGACATACTGCCTGCAGTCGTGACGAAAGTGATGAAATACCATGGTGATTATGTGGCCGTCCCGGTGAATGTACACCGTGTGAACTGGCTCTGGGCCAACCCTGAGGTATTCAAAAAAGCCGGTGCGCAAGTGCCGACGAACATGAAAGAATTTTTTGCCGCGGCAGACAAAATCAAAGCAGCCGGATTTATTCCGCTGGCTCATGGGGGGCAGCCATGGCAGGACGCAACGTTGTTTGAAGCCGTGGCGCTGGATGTGCTGGGGTCGCAAGATTACAACAAAGCCTTTGTCGATTTAGATATGGGTGTGCTGTCCGGTCCGAAAATGGTGGAAACCTTCGCGACCTTCCAGCGCATGCACAACTATATTGATGACAATTCTCCGGGCCGTGACTGGAATATTGCCACCTCAATGGTGATCAACGGAGATGCCGCCATGCAAATCATGGGTGACTGGGCAAAAGGTGAGTTTGCTGCGGCCGGGAAAAAGCCGGGTAAAGACTACATTTGCGCACCGACTCCAGGCACGGCGAACCAGTTTACCTTCAACATTGACAGCTTTGCCTTCTTTAAACTGAACAATAAAGACAATGAAGTCGCTCAGAAACATCTGGCGAAAACTATTTTGGATAAAGACTTCCAGGAAGTGTTTAACCTGAATAAAGGTTCAATTCCGGTTCGTCTGGATATGAATATGGATAAGTTCGACCAGTGTGCGCTGGATTCGATGGCAACCTTCAAGGCATCTGCGAAAACAGGTGATCTGGTGCCAAGTATGGCGCATGGTCTGGCGACAACCAGCTATGTTCAGGGCGCAATCTATGATGTGGTCACTAACTTCTTCAACGATAGCGATGCTGATCCGAAACAAGCCGCGCAACAACTGGCCAAAGCCGTAAAAGCCGCCATTTAATCAACCGTCAGCGGGCTGAATACCGGCCCGCATTTTTTGATTCACGTGACTTCACGGTGCTGAATTTCAGCGCCGCAGGCTGTTGTTGCCCGGGAAATCACGTGATTGAGATGTCACCCAAATCAAGGACGCACTATGGAGCACACCTTGTCGCTGACCAAACAGAAAGCTGCCAGACCCGGTCTGGCGGACAGATTGCAGAAGTGGCTGCCGAAAATTGTGCTGGCCCCGACCATGCTGGTCACTGTGGTTTGTATTTACGGCTTTATGTTCTGGACCTTTTACTTGTCGCTGACTAATTCCCGTTTTCTGCCCAGTTTCAACTTCGCCGGTTTGCTGCAATACGAAAAACTGATGGACAACGATCGCTGGCTCACCTCGGTCACCAATCTGGGGATTTTTGGCCTGATGTTCATGTTCATCGCCATCGTACTTGGCGTGGGGCTGGCAATTTTGCTGGATCAGAACATTCGTCAGGAAGGCGCGATTCGCACGATTTATCTTTATCCGATGGCTTTGTCTTTCATCGTGACGGGGACGGCCTGGAAATGGATTCTGAACCCGGGACTGGGCATTGAAAAACTGATGCACGACTGGGGCTTTACCGACTTTCAGTTTCACTGGCTGGTGGATCAGGATATGGCGGTGTATACCCTGGTGATTGCTGCGGTCTGGCAGTCGTCCGGCTTTGTGATGGCGATGTTTTTGGCGGGTCTGCGCGGAATTGATTCCTCAATCATGAAAGCTGCGCAAATGGATGGTGCCAGCATGCCGGTTATCTACTGGAAAATTATTCTGCCTTGTCTGCGTCCGGTCTTTTTCAGCGCAGTCATTATTACCTCGCACATTGCGATTAAGAGTTTCGATCTGGTAACTGCTCTGACGGCGGGTGGCCCGGGTTATTCTTCTGACCTGCCTGCACTCTTTATGTATGCCCACTCCTTTACCCGCGGCCAGATTGGTCTGGGGGCTGCCAGTGCCATCATGATGCTGGCTGGTGTTCTGGCGATTCTGGTGCCTTACCTCTATTCGGAATTGCGGGAGAAAAAATCATGAATAAGCATTTCACGCTTGGCCGGATGGCGATTTACAGCGGACTGCTCTTTTTCTGTGTGGTTTACCTGATGCCATTGGTCGTGATGGTGATGACATCATTTAAAACGCTGCCGGACATTAAAAGCGGCAACCTGATGTCACTACCTCAGGAATGGGTGGGATATGCCTGGAATAAAGCCTGGTCCGGCGCCTGTACCGGTGTGAGCTGTGACGGTATCAAAGGCTATTTCTGGAATTCATTTCAGATGGTGATCCCGGCGGTTGCGATTTCAACACTGCTGGGCGCGTTCAACGGTTATGTGATCAGTAAATGGCAGTTTCGCGGTTCTCAGCTGTTTTTCAGCCTAATGCTGTTCGGCTGTTTCATTCCGTTTCAGGTGATTTTGCTGCCGATGGCAGCGCTGCTCGGCAAGCTGGGTCTGGCGAACACCACGGCGGGGCTGGTGACGGTGCACGTGATTTATGGCCTGGCGTTCACGACGCTGTTTTTCCGTAACTTTTACGTGGGCGTGCCTGATGAACTGGTGAAAGCGGCCAAGCTCGACGGTGCAGGCTTCTTTACCATTTTCTTCCGTATTCTGCTGCCGCTGTCGACACCCATCATCATGGTGACGGTGATCTGGCAGTTCACCGCGATCTGGAATGATTTCCTGTTCGGCGTGGTGTATTCCGGTGCCGAAACACAGCCCATTACCGTGGCGCTGAATAACCTGGTGAACACCAGTACCGGGGTGAAAGAGTATAACGTTGACATGGCCGCCGCCATTATTGCCGCCTTACCGACACTTTTGGTGTACGTGCTGGCAGGGAAGTATTTTGTACGCGGTCTGACCGCGGGATCAGTGAAAGGATAACCATTATGGCGACACTCGCTTTAAAACAGATTCGCAAAACTTACCGTAATGCTGAGATTGAGACGCTGAAAGGAATTGATATCAGCATAGATTCCGGAGAGTTTCTGATCCTGGTTGGTCCCTCGGGTTGCGGAAAATCCACATTGATGAACACCATTGCCGGTCTGGAAGACATCAGTTCCGGTGAAATTCTGATTGATGGTATCGATGTGGCGCAGGTCGAACCCAAAGATCGCGATATTGCCATGGTATTTCAGTCTTATGCGCTGTACCCGAACATGTCGGTTCGCGATAACATCGCCTTTGGTCTGAAAATTCGAAAGCTGGACAAGGCAAAGATTGCGCAGGAAGTGGACCGTGTGGCGTCCATGCTGCAAATCGATCACCTCCTGGATCGTAAACCCGCACAGTTATCAGGCGGGCAGCGCCAGCGGGTTGCCATGGGTCGTGCACTGGCGCGCCAGCCGAAGCTGTATTTGTTTGATGAACCGCTGTCGAACCTGGATGCCAAACTCCGGGTCGAAATGCGGACTCAAATCAAACGCTTGCATCAGCAGCTCGGTACCACCATTGTTTATGTCACGCATGATCAGATTGAAGCCATGACGCTGGCAGACCGGATTGCCGTCATGAAGGATGGTGAACTGCAGCAACTGGGTACGCCAAAAGAAATCTATACCCAGCCCAGCAATATGTTTGTTGCAGGGTTTATGGGATCACCATCGATGAACTTCATTTATACCCGGGTCGATTTAGACGTACAGGATAAACCCATCGCGCAGGTTCAACTCGGCAGCGATACCTATGCCTTGCCACTCCCGGCATCGTTGCGGGAGCGGGACGGACAATCGATTGTCATCGGACTGCGCCCGGAGAATATCACCGAGCAAATGGCAGAAGGGGAAACCTGTGCCAGTTTGCCATTGACGATCGATGTTCTGGAGCCAACCGGTCCGGACACGATTGCGATGGTGACGATGAATGGGCAAGAGGTCGCGTGTCGTATTTCCCCAGATTTCAATGCGAATGTTGGTGATACGCTGCCATTTTGTATTGATCTGTCTAAAGCTGTTTACTTTGATGCCACGACTCAACAACGGATTGCGGTCTAAAGAATAGCGCTCAATTGTGATGAAAAACCGCTCGGGTTTTGGACCAGAGTGGTTTTTTTCTTCTGATGTTATTCAACCAGATGATCAAGACAACCTTCTGCGGTTCAATATGCGCTTGGTTTTATTTCGGATAGTTTGACTAAGGATGAATGGAATGAAATTTTGGGCTGCTTTGGTATTCGGGCTGATGTCTTTTCACAGCTACGCCGCCAATCAAAATTATGTTGGGTCTTCTGTAACGACGATTAAAGAGATGCACTCGTATTCGGAAGTAGGTGGTGGGGATGTTGTTTTCAAGCTCGCGTCACCTGAATCAAGTTGCCCAGGTGGTTATTGGTTGCGGAAGACCGATCCGGGCTTTCAGGCGAATTTATCGATGGTGATCGCGGCCTATCAGGCAAAAACATCCGTAGTGAGCTATGGTTTACCGGATGAAATCTGGTCTGGTTCAGAGGGTAAATATTGCCGTTTGTACGCAATCAGTTATCGATAGTGGCTGTATCGAAACAGTAAAGAATTAACATCGTGATCTTTGCTCAGTCTGATTGTTTGGCTGAGATAAAAAGCCCGCTCCGGATGTGTACCGGAACGGGCTTTTTTTGTCATATCAGCACTCATCAGTGCGACTGGAAATCAATTACTGATGTGCGGCTTCCCATTTCAGTGAGGGAATGTTGTTCATCACAAAAGCGATGATTGAAATAATCAGTAAGGTGAAATGGACACCTTGCGGGCCGGAAAATTTTAGCCAATAACCAAAATATAACCCGCCGCACAGGAAACAGACCCAAATCATGGCAAAAAGTGACAGTGCAATATTGGTCACACTGATTGCTTTGACCTCACATCCCTTCGAAGCAAAAGCTTTGAAGTAACAATAGGAGGCATACCATAAAGAGAGCGAGACAATGTATTGAACCAATATAATGACCGAAAGCGCTATTTTTTCAATTCCATTGATGTGAATCGCTCTTGACTCAAGACCATTTCCAAAAACAGGGTCGGCAATCAACCCTTCCATTTTAAACATGGATGACAGCAAAAACTGATTTGTGCCGCTATCCAATAAGTTATTGGTTGCTGCGATTGTCAGCCACATGGCTAAGCCGGTAACAATCGCAGCTTTAAATAAATAGAAAGACTTCAATGGATGACCTCAATAAAAGAACCGTTGTTTTCGGATGCCCATTGTTCAAGTTCATCGTCACCACGCAGGACATGAGGATGACCCACACACTGAAGCATGGGAATGTCAGTGTGATGATCGCCATAAGCAAAGCTTTCGCGAGCACAAATCTGATGTTTTTCCATAAAAGATTTTACCGCTTCCGCTTTCCCTTCACCGATTGTCTGAGGCGGGATAATTGCACCTGTGAATAGGTCATCCTGTGTTTCCAATTGGACGCCTAATATATGTTGTACATTCAGCAGGCTGGCCAACGGACGCAAAATTTCATGACTTGCACCAGAGACAAATACGATGAGATGTCCTTGTGCCTGATGCCAACGAAGCGTCTCTAATGTTTCATTGATAAAGAAATTATCGGATTGATGAACTTCTTGAAACCAGGATTGGGTCATGTCAATGAATGAATTTCGGTTGAACCCTTTAAATTGCTGATAATAGTAACGATTGACCTCTGCACGTGAACGCTCTTTTGCCATGGTCTGAAACGATTTCATCATCGATTCAAACCGAGAACGTCCTTTATCTTGACCGTAACATGATTGATAAAAAAACTGTAGAAAGCTAAACATGCTTTTTATATTAATTATGGTTTCATCAACATCATAGAAAGCTGCAATCCGGGTCATATTATCCAGCCTTTCTCACGATGTTTGATTCAAGATGATTCGTCGCATATGAAATCGCATTTTGTGCGAGCTGAAACTCTTTTTGTTCAAGCCGTGCAGATTCAAAAACTGTAAATTCAACATCAACTGTCGTACAGACGGTTTCATTCTGGAAGAACTCAATTTTTACGGAATAAAAATCTCTGCCAGGTTTATTCGCATGCTCAATGATTGAGTATTTGATCTCAGTATCAACCGCAAAAACAAAAGCCTGATAGCTTGTATTCATTGAATTGATAACGAAATAGTGCGAAGACGGCAATTCATCACTGTAAAAGAATTTTTCTGTGACAGCGAGGAATGCTTGTCTGGCCGCTTCAATCAGAACCATGCCCTGGATATGGTAACCGGTGAGATGATCTTGCAGTAATTCACCTCTTTCATCCATCACCAGATTTAAATGGTAATGATATTCATCGACCCGCTCCGGAGAGGTGATCAAAATATTCTCTTTTTTATATTTATGGGTTTCCTTCCTTGATGCATAGCTGAACAGTTTATCTCTGCCATTCACTAAAAGGTGAGATCCGCCATGACGTTCAAACTTTGCGATCAGAAAGCTAATGGATTCCTCGGACAATCCTTGTCCAATTTGATAGTAGGAATCCAGAAAGTTCCCTTTGTCAATGAACTCTATCATTTCACTATACGTAATGCATTGTGGGAATGCGTTATAGTTTGTTAATTTATCGCCAACGATAGTAAATAGAGTATTGATATTTTCCATTGTTTTTCCCTTTCGATTTGAATTTCTATATTTGAGATTTTAACCAGCTGTCATGCAGCCATTTTTCTGTTTGTCTGCCGGCTTTAAAAAAGTCCCAGACAATGTCCCTTTCGAAAACCATCACTGAATTATCGTGTCCGACAATAACCCAGAAATATTTTCCATCATCAAGATTACGGCATTTCACTTTCATGCCTGTGATGATAATTTTTTTGTTATCAATCATTACTTCTTCATCATGCGGCTTAATCCATTGAATTTTCATGTTTTGAAGTAAGTCTGGTGCATTTGATTCAAGAAAATTTATCGCAATATTCTTTGACTCATTTTCAGTTGGTAATGTGGTGTTCTCCAATTGATATAAACCAAGAATCCGGGCTAAGCCTTTTAGTTTTCCTCCTTTATCTGAAACAAATGTGATGTGTTCTCCACCCAGGATGAACGGGTTGTCTGTGTTGTCTTCATATCGGGTGACGGTAACCTCTGTGCCGTCCATAGCGCCTGAGAATGTTTTTACCGGAGCATAATCTTCTTCAATCCAAGCCTGATAGTTTGTCATGGTTTTATATTCCTTTGTCTTCGAATTCAGTGTTTGTGTTGCTGCGCTTTGTGCCGGTATCAGTAATAACGCTAAGCCGAAACAGGCGAATGAAAAAGCCGACGGATTAGCTCGCATATTCACTTTTTTCCTTCCTGAAAATAGACAGCGGTACATTCAGTAATGCAGACAAAACTAAACATGCTGAAAAGTAGAGCACGCCTTTTTCTCCAAAGTGCATCGGGATGACCGCGCCAATGCTTGCGCCAATGAAGAGTGTGAAAGTGTATAAAGACACGGCTAGTCCGCGGTTACTCGCGTCAGATGTCTGGCTGACCAGGCTGATGACACTCGGGACGGCCGAAGCAATTGAAGAGACAAAAATTAAGTGCAGAATGATGAATACAACACTGTCCGAAGTTTGCATCTGCAGGAACAGCGTCAGAGAAGCTGTGATGACTGATATAAAAACGGTTGTCGGGGCACCAAGTCTGACGATGAAACGGCCAATCAGAAGCGGCATAAACATACACGGGATTGAATAGAGCCTTAAATCATTGACCTGCAGGTTCTCAAAAATAAAACCGTCGGCATGTTGGGACGTGAGTGTGGCATATAAGGTCACGAAACTGCCCAGCAGAACCAGTGCAACCAGATAGATCCGTAAAAACCGGAGATTGGTGACGGTTCTGAAAAGAATATTGAAATACCCCTTGGCATTCACCTTGGGCGTGTTTTGGCTCTGTGAGCCAGGTAAGCGGCTGCAGGCAAGCAGGCTCAGAATATAGACGCTGGAAAGAAGCAGCATGACATTTTGCAGGGAGTCCTCAATCATTGCTGCGCCCAGAGTTTGTCCGACCAGTGCAGATAAAAGGAATGCAGAGCTTAACCAGGCAATCCCTTTCATGCGCATTTTCTCCGGAAAGGATTCCCCGATAAAGGCCAGGGCCACCGGCGGGAAAGAAGCGGCCATAAAACCCTGGATGATGCGCAATGTGAGCACCCATTCATATTGCTGACATAAGGCAACAATGATGGTGGTGACGGATAATCCTGCCATCCCTGCAACCAGTACAGCCTTGCGACCGAAGCGGTCTGATAACGGTCCCCAGAAGAGAAAACCGCTGGCATAGGCGAACCCGAAGCAACTGGTCAATAAGACAATTGATTCTGTTCTGGAATGAAAGACATCTGCGAGCAGCTGACTGACGGGGAGAAGGAGATACAGCTGTGAGACAACTGCGATTGCGCTAACCACAAAGAGGATGAGGTAGTAATTGTATTTTGTATTCATCGTGAACCCTAGCTTCATTAATTGTAACTTGACGACAATTAATGTAATTGCAGGTTTGTCATTATGTCAATAGTTTCATTGCATGTATGTGCTATTCGCCGATTGTTACACTTTTACGTCCAATATCGATTTTGAGCATAAACACCAATTGGTCTACTATAGAGCTCAAGTCGGACCAATTAGAGTCGTTGGTGTTATTGACTGAATATCTGATAAAGGTAGAAGTAATAATCTGCAATGAGTGCTTTTGGTAGATGCTATGACTAAATGGTGATAAGGGAAGTGAGCTGAGTATGATCGTTGAAGACAGTCTTGGGGCAGAGAATCAATACCAACAATTTTTAAAGAAAGTGAAAGTCGGTATCCATGAAGCATCGGATATTACCGGTGTCCCAACCCGAAAGATTCGCTATTGGCAGGAGAAGGGGTATATCGAGACAACCTCAGGAAACAGTTCGACGCGTCAGTATGATCTGATTAATGTGAAAAAAATCATATTGATACAAGAGTTGATAGACGATGGTTATACGTTGGATGGGGCTGCGAACAAAGTCAACCAGCGCATCGATAAGTTAAAACGTATGTTTGATCTTGTGCTGCCAACATCAGAATCTGAGTAAGGTGAAAAACGGACAGACTGAAGTCATTTTCAGTCACCTGTTGTACGGAAACGGGGCACCAGCCAAAGCGAAATTCTACCTGGCCGTGTCGTCGTCTATGATTTTGTTTCAGAGGACTAAGGCTTATGGGAGCACAAGTGAACCGCATTGCCGATCATGAACAGTATTATGATGAAAATTTCGGCAAACTATTGCTTTCATTGTCGGCGCTCAATGGGGTTGAGTTTGAGGATTGCGAGTTTCATGACTGTCACTTTTCAGAGTCGACCTTCAAAAATTGTAAATTTATTAACTGTCAGTTTTATCGGTGTAATCTGAGTCTGCTGAAGATACCGCAGACGCGTTTTTTTGGGGTCTCATTTGTTGAATGTAAATTAGTCGGTGTCGATTGGACGCAGGCAAACTGGCCAGCATTCAATATTGACCATGAATTGAAATTTCGGAAATGTATTCTGAATGATGGTTCATTTTTTGGTCTGACCCTGAACGAACTTGTTCTGGATGAATGCAAACTTCATGATGTTGATTTCAGGGAAGGGGACTTTAAACATTCCTCAATGACGTATTGTGATTTTACGCATAGCCTGTTTATGCGAACGGATCTGCGTCGCGTCGATTTCACTGAATCGACTCAATACAATATTCATGTGCTGGAGAACTTCGTTGAGGGTGCCAGGTTTTCCCGATTTGAAGCCTTGCATCTGCTTGAAAGTTTAGGTGTTGAATTGGTGGACTGAGCTTTCAGTCTGTGATTTGAGTTATGGGAAATGAACCAGCACATGGTTCGTTCCTTTGTTATTTAATATGAGCCTGAACTCTTATCCAAAGCGTTTAAAAATAAATAGTGGGTTTATTTAGAACTATTGTTCTTTTTATTTCACTTTGTTACAAATTGAAACATCTACTAGGTTGATTTTATATTTATTCTTATTTTTTACATTCAATGTAAATATATTTTCATGTTGGGGTGAATATCAGGTTAAATCATTCGATTTTGTCTTCTCTCTGCATATTTATTGTTAAATTTTTTCTGTTGCATGAGTTTGTTTGATGACGAGCAAATAATAAATTTAATTTTAATTTTATGATTGAACTTCAGGCAGTATTTATTAGTTAATTCGATGTTTCATTGCAGCGGATGATATCTGATTCAGGATGGCTGAGTCATGTCCTGAAATTTTTAGCAATGTAAATTTTGAATTATGGAACCATTCAACAGGAAAAACAGAAATATGCGAAAAGTTGTTCAGTTGATCAGTCTGTTCATTGGGCTGCAAATTGTCTCCGTTGCACAGGCTGCGGAGCATTCATGGGGATACGAAGGGGCAAATGGACCGGATCACTGGGCGACGCTCAGTGGCGATTTTGCAACATGCGCAACGGGGAAAAATCAGTCTCCGATTGATCTGTCTGCAGTGGTTGTGGGCCAATTACCACCGCTCTCATTGCACTATCAGCCGGCGTCGGCAAGTGTTATTGATAATGGACATACCGTGCAGGTGAATTATGCGCCGGGGAGTTATCTGACATTGGACGGCCAGCAGTTTGAGCTGAAGCAGTTTCATTTTCACACGCCGAGCGAGAACCATATCCGGGGGCAGTCTTTCCCGCTGGAAGGCCATTTTGTTCACGCGGATAAAAACGGCAATCTGGCAGTCATCGCTGTGATGTTTAAAGAAGGTGAAGCCAATCAAACGCTGGCTGATATATGGACACAAATGCCGACTGTAGCCGGGAAAGCCGTTTCTCTGAATCAAAAGGTGGATGCGCGACAGATGCTTCCGGCAAAACAGGACTATTACCGTTTCAGTGGTTCGCTGACGACTCCGCCGTGTACTGAAGGGGTTCGCTGGATTGTGCTCAAACAGCCTCAGACGGTTTCGGCAGATCAGATCCAGGCGTTATACCGGGTCCTGGGGCATAGTAATAACCGTCCGGTTCAGCCTGTAAATGGTCGGTTGGTTGTTTCATCCTGATGGATTGCCATCACCGCACCAGCATAGCCTTATGTGCTGATGGTGCGGTTCTCTAAAGCATTTTGAACTGCTGGTGGGATTTCAAATGATACTGAATGGCTTGGAACCGTGAAGTGACTCGAAAAAAATATTTCATTTGATAAAAGTCCTACCAGAAAATCATGAATATCAATTAGATTCTCAGCGCCGGGTTCACCTGTAAGTCAACGTCAGTAAAAGCCAATTTTTATTTTCATTTTTTATGAACGGGACTGCGAGTAACGATGGCTACCTATCAGTTTTTTACCAGGAAAAAGTCTTATACCTGTCTTCAGATTGATGCGCCTGATTATCGGGAAGGTGAATCTCAGCTGCTTGAACAAGGGTTTGAGAAAGAAAATTTCCTGATCACTGCCCCTGAAGTCGCTGAAGCGATTCAAAAGTTCAGAGCCGTCGAGCAGTGCCGCCATAAACACCAATCCGGTGCATTTGATTTTATGTTCGACAAGATTGCCTTTTCATCCGAGCGCTGATCCATTTCATCGCTGGACGACCAGATGATAAGAACATTTTTAATCCCATTGATATATCTGGTTCACCGTGACTATCTGATGAAAAGGGCACACAGAATGAAAACATTTCATTTTTATACAAAACATGAAGCTTATACGTTTCTTGATGTCAATTCAGAAACCTTTCACGAAGAAGAGAAACAATTATTTGAGCAAGGGTTTGAGTTAGATATCAAGAGTATTGATGCCGAGACTGCACAGGAAGCGGTGGAAAAGTATGAGCAAGAAAACGACTTTAATTGCCAGGCAACCACAACGCTTGCCATGATTGAGGCACTCACGATTCCGGTTGTACTTTCTGTTGATGATTGAAAAACAAACGGAATCATTCTCAGAGCTCTATCTCGCTCAGTTCATTACAATAACCGGCGATACCGCCGGTTATTGATATCGCCAAGACAGACAAATTATTTGATGACGGCCTTGATGGCCGCTTCTGCACAAGCCGCATCCAAGTGCCCGCCCGGCGCACCACCGACACCGATCGCACCAACGACCTGGTTATTGACGTTAATCGGTAAACCACCCGCCAGCAGCAGCAGGTTGTCATCCATATCTTTCAGCGGCGCTAAGAGTGGTTTGTCATTCACCAGTTTCATCAGGTTCGCTGTCGGTTGCTTCAGGCTGACTGCAGTAAAGGCTTTTTTGCGCGAACTTTCGAGCGTATGCGGTCCCGCCTGATTCTGTCGCAACTGAGCTAAAACCCTTCCGGAACGGTCCACGACGGTTGCCGTCACTGCGTAATTATCTTTTGCGCATTGCGCGACGGCAGACTTGGCGAGTTCGAAAGCTGCGTTTGAAGAAAGGTGGGTTTCTGCGACTGTCGTTGCTGCAGATGCTGAAGCAGCAAACACGGACAGTGCCAGGCATACGGGAGTCAGAGTTTTCATGTTCTATCCTTCTTTGGGATGGGAGATGGAAAGACTTTAACGTATCCTCAATTGCCACAGACTTGCCTGAAGATTACCAGATTGTAATCTTTGATAATTTACCGTCATGTTAGTATCAAAACTGGCTTGGGTATATCGCAGCGGCATACAGACAGGATAAGAGATGCACATCTTAGTGGTCGAAGATGATCAGTCGATTCGGGAGTTCGTCCGTCACGGGCTGGAAGAACTGGATTTTCAGGTGACAGCCTGTGCAGATGGCAAACTGGGGTATCAGCTTGCCTGTCAGGAAGTTTTTGATTTGATCATTCTGGATCTGATGTTGCCCGGGATGGATGGCATGGAAGTGCTGCGCCGTTTACGGGGCGAAGGCCATCAGACCCCAGTGCTGATTTTAAGTGCCCGTCATTCAGTCGACGAGCGTGTGCTGGGGCTTCAGTCCGGTGCCGATGATTATCTGGTCAAACCGTTTGCCTTTGCTGAACTCGCAGCCCGATGCCAGACGTTGCTCCGGCGCCAGTCGTCGGCAGCCAGTATTGAGTCGCTGTGTTATCAGGGACTGACACTGGATCTGCTGACGCGGGAGGCCAGCCGCGATGGCCAGCGTATTGAACTGAAACCCAGAGAGTTTGCCCTCCTGAAATTACTGATGACCCAGCCGGGCCGGGTGCTGTCGAAAACCATTATTCTGGAGCATGTGTGGGGATTTCAGTTTGATCCCCAGACTAATGTCGTGGATGTGCTGGTCTGCCGTCTTCGCAGCAAAATCGATAAAGGTTTTTCAGCGCCCTTACTCCACACCATTCGCGGGGTGGGTTATGTCCTCAGACATGAACGCTGAACAGGCCTCCCGTTCCGCTCAGCGGGCACTGTTTCAGCGTTTTCTGCTGACCCTGCTGATTTGTTTTATCTTCCTCAACGCTGTGATGGTGTTCATCCTGACCTATCTGCTCGATTACCAGGAGCGGAAGCTGCTGAGTTCACTCGGGCAGGAATATCAGCGTATTCTGACTTTTGAATCTGATACCAAACTGGAACATGTGGTCATCAATAATCCCAACCGGCTCATCGAAAATGCGATCAGCGTTGTCCGGGCCGACCCTGCGGGAGAGTTAGAGTGGCTCAGTGGTGCTGATCGGCCTGATTTACCGGAAACTGTTTCTGCATATCAGTCCATGAACCGGCGTTGGTATCATTTATTCAGCCATGCGCCTTATCTGAGTCTGAAACTGGATGGCAAACTTTCGCAGTACTGGCTCATTATGGACGGCACGCCCAGGCGGACCCAGCTACTTGTTCAGGGAACCGGGTTGTTTGTTGCGTTGGCGGCGATGGTTGCCTTGATTGCGTTGATCGTTTGGCGGTTGCTGAGCCGAACGCTGTCGCCGTTGCACAGCCTTGCTAAAGGGGTGGATCAGGTCCGGGGCTGGTCCCTGGATGTGATGCTGGAAACGGATCTGCCAGAGCTTGAATCGGGCGGCCCGCTGGGTCAGCTCAGTCAAAGTGTGCAGCAGGTACTCAATCGGCTGAAAGAAACCGTTCGAGGCATGGATCAAACCGTCGATGCCATTGCTCATGATGTCCGGACACCATTGTCTCGTATGATACTGACCACCGAGGCCGCATTGAGCCGGGACACAGCAAAGCATGAGCCTGAGCAAATTCAAGCCTCCCTGCGTTCCGCCCTGTCGGATTGTGCTGAATCAGCCCAGCAGGCGAATCAGATGCTGACGACCCTGATGCGGATTCATGATGAACAGGTGGGACGGCATGTGCTGGAAACACAGCCGATTGAACTGGCCCAGTTATTGTCGGAGGTCGCGGCCTGGTATGAAGAAGTCGCTGAAGATGCGGAAATTCGGCTGGACACCGACGGCTTAGAAGCTGTGACTTTCATCTCTGACGCCAAACGCCTGACACAAATTGTCGTGAATCTGGTGGATAACAGCATGAAATACAGCCCGGCTGGCACTGAAGTTCAGCTGGCCTGTGGTCACGATGGGACAGGTGTCTGGTTCAGCGTGACCGATCAGGGGATGGGGATTGCGCCTGAGCATCAGGCGCTGATTTTCAGGCGTTTGTACCGGGTGGAAGGAAGTCGTCATCAGCCGGGGTACGGGTTAGGGCTCGCCATGGTTTCAGCCATGGTAAATACGCTGCAAGGTCGTATTGAGCTGAACTCCGTGCTGGGAGAAGGCAGCCGGTTTACAATCCGGCTGCCGGGAACAATGACCCAGACCAGCGATCGTTAGTCCCATGCTGGTGCAAAGTCAGGATTTGCAACTCGGTGCCCACGATCCAATGCGGCGATGTCCGCCAGATCGGTTTCATCCAGCGTCAGTCTGTCAGCGTCCAGGTTGCTTTCGATATTCGCCTGTTTGGTGGAAGACGGGATGGTGACGAATCCTTGCTGACGCATCCAGGCCAGAACGACCTGCGCTGCTGTGGCCTGATGTTTTTCTGCAATCGCCTGAATGACAGGATCTTGCAGGACAGCACCGTAAGCAAACGGCATGTAGCCTGTGACGTGCATGCCCAGCGCGCGGCAGTATTCAGTCACCTGGCGGTTTTGCAGATACGGGTGCACCTCGATCTGGTTGGTCAGCAATACATCTTTCCCCAGGATCTGAACGGCTTGCTCCATGTGAGCCATGGTAAAGTTGGAAATACCGATCTGACGGGTCAGCCCCAGATCCTGAGCCTGCTTGAGTGAAGCCAGATAGTCCGCCATATCGACTTCCTGATTCTTCAGCGGCCAGTGAATCAGCAGCAAATCGACATCAGATGTGCCCAATTGACGCAGGCTTTCCTGAACGCTCGGAATGAATAATTCCCGGCTGAAATTATCTGTCCAGACTTTTGTGGTCAGGAAAATGTCTTCTCTGGCAATACCGGATGCCTGAATCGCATCGCCTACGGTTTGCTCATTGCCATAGATTTGCGCCGTATCGATATGGCGATAACCTGCATTCAGCGCCAGGGTGACGGAGTCAAATGCGGTTTGTCCTTCCAGACGAAAAGTGCCAAAGCCCAGATGCGGCATCGGGTGATTCATGTTGTATTCCTTGTTGGGATTGTGAGTGATGCTGCTCAGGTTACTCCCCTTTGCACTTTGAAAAAGACCACAACGAACAAATAACTATTTCAGAATTCACAATAATCAGTGGCTAAAGGCACAGTCTTTCCGCAATAAAGTCGAGGAAAGCGCGAATACGCGGCGAAAGTGCCGTGTTTCTGTAATACACCGCATGAATCGGTTCTCTGTCGTTGGGGGTCACAATGTCTGCTTCAAGGACAGATACCAGCCTGCCCGCGGCCAGATCGCGGCACACCATGAAGTTTGACAGCAGTGCGAATCCGTTCCCGGACAAACACAGTTGCCGGACTGTTTCCCCGCTGCTGCCCTGGATGTGCATCCGCGGGGAATAGGGGCCTTTCACAAAGGGCCATTTGTTCAGATTCGGCTGACTGGCAAAGCCAATACAGCGATGTGTACTCAGGGCTTCAATACTGTCTGGTGTGCCGTACTCTGCCAGGTAGCCCGGACTGGCGACAATCCGCAGCGGGCTGCGTCCGAGGAATTTTGCATGCAGGTTTGAATCTTTCAGCTCCCCAATCCGGATGGCCAGATCGGTGCGCTTTTCGATCAGATCAATGAAGCTTTCACTGGAAATCAGTTCAATCTCAATGTCCGGGTAGGCTGCCTGAAATGCTGCCATATGAGGCACGAGTTGATGCAGGATGAACGGGCTGGCCGAATCGACCCGTAAGCGTCCGGCAGGCTTGCCTTTGAGCAGGCGAAGTTTTTCTTCTGCACCGGCAATCTGGCTCAGGCCATGGCGGATGTGTTCGGCAAAGAAGCGCCCTTCTTCAGTGAGTTCGACCCGACGTGTGGTGCGTGTCAGCAAGGTTGTGCTGAGTTCTGTTTCCAGCCTCGCAATGGCCCGGGAAACCTTGGCAACCTGAATGTTTAATTGATTTGCTGCTGCAGAAAATCCGCCGCTGTCGACGACAGCCAGGAAAATCTCCAGTTCTTCTGTCCGGGAAATTATTGTCATTTTCGATAAAGTTATTTGTTGTTGGTGATGTTTTTTACAAAAATAAGGCTGGGCATACTCGCCGTCAATCTTAAATCATGGAGAATTGATGTATGCCGCTTGCACTTTGGGCACTCACATTGAGTGCGTTTGCTATCGGAACCACAGAGTTTGTGATTGTCGGGCTTGTCCCCACGATTGCACAGGATTTGTCGGTTTCCCTGCCCTCTGCGGGGTTGCTGGTTAGCCTGTATGCCATGGGTGTTGCCATTGGGGCACCGGTGCTGACAGCGCTGACCGGACGCTGGCCGCGCAAAACGGTTTTACTTGCACTGATGGCGTTGTTTATTGGCGGGAATCTTCTGGCCTGGCTGGCCCCCGGATATGAATCCCTGATTGCAGCACGGATTCTGACCGGTCTGGCCCACGGTGTCTTTTTCTCAATCGGCTCGACGATTGCGACGAGTCTGGTGAGCAAAGAAAAAGAAGCCAGCGCTATCGCGACCATGTTCACGGGGCTGACCGTTGCGCTGGTGACGGGTGTGCCACTGGGAACCTGGATTGGTCAGGTTTTTGGCTGGCGGGCAACTTTTCTGATTGTGGCGTTACTGGGGCTGATTGCTTTGATCGGCAGTGCGCTTCTTGTCCCTTCCAATCTGAAGCAATCACCGCCAGCACAACTGAAACAGCAACTGGCTGTACTGATCCATCCGCGGTTATTGCTGGTCTACGCGATGACTGCAGTGGGTTATGGGGGTACGTTTGTGGCGTTCACATATCTGGCGCCAATCCTTCAGCAGGTCACCGGGCTGGCGGAAGGTGCTATCAGTCTGGTGATGCTGGTGTATGGTGTATCCGTCGCGGTTGGCAACATCTGGGGCGGGAAGCTGGCTGACCGGCAGGGACCGGTGAATGCTTTGCTGTGGATTTTTGCGGCCCTGGCGCTGACCTTGCTGGTGTTCAGCATGACTGCGCACAGTCCTGTACTGGCCGTTTTGACGGTTCTGGTTTGGGGCGCCTTTGCGTTCGGAAATGTACCTGGTTTACAGGTTTATGTGGTGCAGCTTGCCGGCAAGTATAATCCGAACGCAGTCGACGTCGCTTCAGGTTTGAATATTGCTGCGTTTAACGTGGGGATTGCCTTAGGATCTGTCATCGGCGGTGTGGTCGTTGAAAGAATGGCGCTGACGGATGCACCGTGGATCGGGGCACTGATCGTGATGCTGGCTTTCCTGTTGACCTGGTTATCGGGGTATTTGGATCGGTCTAGTGAACCTTCGGCAGCATCAGAAACAGCACTATCAGCTCAATGAGAAAAAGGCCCGTTCAGGGCCTTTTTTAGATCAGCGACTGGCGTTGGACGGCTCTCTGAGGTAGGTGTTCCAGTAATGGACAGCGTAGTTAGCGCCTACCCAGAGGACCAGTAAGGTTGCAACGCTGATTTCAATCACTCCCGTCATATTGAGGTACTTCGACAGAACGTGATCGTCCGGCAGCCACTCGATCAGGCGGTGCATCGCAACGGCACTGATCACCGAAGGGAAGGTAATCGCAGCCATGGAGGGCTGAAAGCGGTACTTTAAAATATCGATGTAACACAAGTAGACAAAGATCGTCATGGTGATCCCGATTCCGGCCAGCGCACCGGTAAGAACGGGATCCGGCGTGTCCAGATTGGTCAGATACGCGGTCAGAGATAAGTTCACCGGCGCGGCCATGATGGTCAGCGTTGGTCTTGCCACGCGGGGAAGCCGTCCGGCAAAGCACAACCGGTACAACACAACAGGCAGCATGAAGAAGTAGATGGCCACGCAGGCGTTGGTCATGAAGATTGAAAACTCAGTGTACCCGAGTTGTGAACCGGCCAGAGTACCGCTGATGGCGCCAACCGGGTACAGGAACCAGCTGGGATAGAGATGAATCAGACGAAATTTCTTTAGCTGACAACTGAAAAAGATCACCATCATGGTTAAGTGCAGGGCCAGAGCCGGATACCACAGCATGCGGGCACTGGCTTGATGAATGCCTGCCAGATAATCGGCCAGTACCAGCATTGTCATTGACATCGGGGGCATCAGACTGCCGTATAACGGATGGTTCAGATCGGACAGAAACAGCTTCGGATTCAGCAGATATTTCAGTACGACCGGGATCAGGAGGCAGGCACCGACGAACGCACAGAGAGAGCGGATGAAATTGCCATAACTTGGATAGTAGAGTGACCAGGCAAGGCCGGTCCCTGTGATGGCTAATGCTAAAGCAGCCTGAGCGGTAGGAACTTGTGCGAATGCTTTGCCGAGTGTCACTGGGTCTCCTTTTCAATTGACCAGCTAATCAAAGAGAGGGGATTTTACACGAAATGATGACAAATGATCCCGGCCAATCGCTTAAGAATAGAAAGATTCTCTGGTACGGGCTAAATATACCTGCAATCGTTACTTAATGAGTCAAAGAAGCGGATACAGAAAGAGTGAGGACAATAGTTGCGAAATACAGGATTTGATCCCATAGTAATAGTGAAGCGTATGAACTGAGAGAGTTTCATGCTCTAGCTTCTGGAGGATCAAAGCTGTTCTTCGACTGTCTTGCGTTCTGTGCTTCACGGTTGTTTCCGGCTTCAGAGGATGCAGCCACCAAGGCACTAAGCCTGTGAAAACTTAGTGTTACAATTTGGAAAGTGACACCACAAAATTAATACTTCTTCGCCAATAAACCATAAAGCTCGATTGGAAGAAATGACGATTATCGAGTCCGGCATACTCAACGTAATGAGTGGCGAAGCCCCCGTTATAAATACCATCGGTGTGCTGAGTAGGTAGACTGAAGGTGATAACGAACACAAGCCGCACGCAACGTGCGGCTTTTTTTGTCCAGGATATTTTCACGGCACCGCAGTACCAATCTGTGCTCCTTCTCCGGCTTGCCCTGAATTGTGAATGAAACGACTGTTTTTACCGGTTTACCACAATCAAAACCATCAGTCTGCTCGGGCCGTGGGCACCATACGCCAGTGTTTGCTGTATGTCGGCTGTTTTTGAAGGCCCCGAAATGAGGACCACATTGGTGGGTAAACCCTGATGCCATTGTTGCTGGTGCATCAGGGCCGTAAAGTTGTCGGTTAGTTGAGACGCATTGACCAGTGCGATATGACAAGGGGGCACCAGCGATAAGGTTCTGGGTTCTTTGCGATCCGGCCACAATACGAGAGTGCCGGTCTCAGCAATGGCAGCATGCACATGCGTGACCCCGGCATCCACCTCAGAGAACAGCGTATCTTTCCTGTTTTCTATGGGATCATCGAAAGGAACAAGTTCTGCGGTGCGGCAGGCGTGCTGTATCTGATCAAGATATTCACCCGCTGTTCCGGCTGCAATTCGTCTGACGCCGGTCTCACTGATGAGTTCCGCCAGCTGCTCTGAAAGAGTGTCTGATGTGCAGTGATAAACCTCAGCATGGCTGGCGGTCAGCTGTTCACAAAACTGAGTCATTTGCTCTGTTGGGTCACGGGCTGTCCAGGCAGTATATGCCGGTTCCTGTGTGTCCGTGACTGATGCTGTGGATTGTCCGGCGCGTAAGCGGGCCAGAATGGCTTGTCTGGCTGGGTTCATTGCTGCGTTCCTTTTCGTTTTTGTTTTAACAGGTGGTGCAGGGAAGTGGCTGCCGGTTTCGGGGCTGTACGGCATTGTGTCCAATTGCTCATGTTGTCGGGCATCCAATGGCGAACTTTCCCGGCCAGCCAGGTGCTGGTGTGATAAACCGAAGGATGGCAAGCCACGGCAGCAAAGGCTTTCATCATCATGGATTCTGTAGTGTTGGCCGCAGATTGCTGGCCGCGTAAGGGTTGATGCTCCTGTTCCGGAGGCAGTTTCGCATCATGGCGTAAACGCTGCAGCAGGGACGGAATGGGAATGCGGACCGGGCAGACTTCCCCGCAGGCTCCGCACAGGCTGGACGCAGTGACTAAGTCTTGCGTGGCTTCAAGGCCCAGCAGATGCGGCGAGATAATTTTGCCGATCGGCCCCGGATAAACCGTGCCATAAGCATGGCCGCCAATTCGGGTATAGACCGGACAATGATTCATACAGGCGCCACAGCGAATGCATTGCAGGGTCTGGCGGGTTTCCTCATCCTGATAGGCCTGACTGCGGCCATTATCCAGCAGAATCAGATGCACCGCTTTCGGACCGTCCAGCTCACCGGGTTTGCGCGGCGATGAAATCATATTGAAATAGGTTGTGATGGCCTGCCCGGTTGCGGAACGGGTCAGCGCGCTGTACAGGGGCGGCACATCACTTAATAATTCCACCACTTTCTCAATGCCTGTGACGGCAATGTGGATGTCAGGTACTGTGGTACACATCCGGCCATTGCCTTCGTTTTCAACCAGACAAAGCGTGCCGGTTTCAGCGACCGCAAAGTTCACTCCGGAAACACCGATTTGCGCGGTGCGGAATTTTTCCCTGAGCTGCTGCCGGCCGGTCCGGATCAGACTGTCGACATCTGTGGTGGGGGTAAAGTGATCCAGATGTTCAGAAAAGGTGTCGCTGACCTGCTGTTTGTTTTTGTGGATCGCCGGCATGATGATATGGGACGGTGTGTCGCCATCCAGCTGGATGATGTATTCGCCCATGTCACTTTCAAGGCAGGTGATCTGATGCTTTGCCATTTCATGATTGAGATTGATTTCCTCACTGACCATCGATTTTCCTTTGATCATCAGCAAGGCGTGATTCGTCTTTGGATTAGAGACGGGCTGCGTGACGGATTGGGCGATAGCCAGGAAGATTGCGTTGGCCTGTTCCGCATTTTCGGCCCAGTGCACCTGAATCCCGTTGGCGGTGCAGTTGGTTTCCAGTTGTTCCAGCAGTTCGGGCAGTTTCCGCAGGCAGCGCCGACCAATGGCCTCGGCGCGGTCTCGGATGGCTGCCTCTTCTTGGGGATCTGCAAATGCGCTTTTTCGCTTGCTCTGCAGGTAATCCATCGCTCCCCGAAAATTGTGTCTGAGTTGCGGATCAGCCAGCGCATCGGCGGCCTGCTGGTGAAAGTGTTCCGGCTGAAATTTACTCATGCTGGCCTCCGGTTCTGCTGAGCAGAAAGCTGGCTAAGTGTTGCCCCTGTAACGTTCGGCCCTGATAGGAAAGGGCGCCGTTAATATTGAGCAGGCAGCCCCAGTCTGCACTGACGAAGTGTTCCGCCTGAGTATCGCAAAGATGATGTGTTTTATCCTCGACCATCGCCTGGCTGATGTTCGGATGCCGGACAGCAAAGGTGCCGCCGAAGCCGCAGCATTCACTTTCGTAAGCCTGTTCACGGAGGTCGACATGCGCAAGCTGGCTGAGTAGCTGCCGGGCGGTGACATGAACCTGCATTTCACGTCTGGCGGCGCAGGAGGTGTGCATGACTACTGAAGTGGGTTCCCCGGTATCCTGCCAGCGGACCCGGCAGACGTTGATCAGAAATTCCGTGAATTCAAAAACCCGCTCACAGAAACGGCTGACCTCAAGTGCATGTTTGCTGCCTTCAAACAGACGTAAGTAATGGTGATGCATCATGCCGCCACAGGAGCCGGACAGCACCACAACCGGCCAGGGTTCAGGAAACAGGGCGATCTGATTCAGGGCAATCTGACGGGATTCCCGGTTATAGCCACTGCTGTAGGCGGGCTGGCCGCAGCATGTTTGTTTGGGGATAAAGATGACCTCAATCCCTTCACGTTCGAGCAGCGAGATGGCATCCAGACCGGCCTGAGGGTCAAACATATCGACCAGACAGGTGGCGTAGAGATACACTTTTTGTGGCTTGGCGGGATAAAGGCGACGGATATGCATGCAGGACTCCCTGTTCGACATGCGGATACATGAATGATGTTATGGAATTGTAATTCCCGGCAAAGGGTAACGGCTTCGCAGACCGTCAAACAGCGCATTCATGAAAAAGATTTATTCCATAACTGGCGGAATGTCATCTCCATCCGCATTGGTCAGTGGAGATGACAGGTAAAAGAGGTGGCTCAAGCATTCGTTCAGGCAGTCAGATCTTTAATTTTGTCCGTCGGGCCATTTTTCTGCACCGATTTGATCCCATGATCTGCACCGGATTTGGACTGATACATTTCACTGCTGCCAATGATCTGATGATTCTTGGCTTTCAGATTGAAGTGAAATTGTCCGTTTGAGGCTTCTTTCAGTTCGAACTGTTCAGCATGGGGCGCATTGGTCTGAACCGACTTAATCCCATTCTGCGCGGCTGCCTTGGTGGTATACATTTCACTTTTGAGGATAACTTCGCCGTTTGTGGCTTTCAGAACAAAATAAATCTGATCATTTTTCGCTTTCTTCAACTCGTAACTGCCCATGTCCAACTCCCTGTTGTGTCGTGAATTTAGATCAAGATTAGTCCTGTTTCGGTAAAAGAGAGTGATATTTGTCGAAGCACGGGTGTTTTGTCATTGCGGGAGTTGAAGCGACCTGTTTTGGAAATGGCTGTGTATCAGAAGAAACTTGTGATGCCAAGAAAGCTTTTGCAAAAGATACTTGATAGGGCGCCTTTGTTGATGTATCTTTTTTAAAAGATACTTTTTGTTAAGTTTAAAAGGTTGTATGAGTACTGATCACACCAACATGGTGAACACCATCAAAAACATCAGTCTGGCTTTGTTTGGCGGTAGTTTTTTAACGCTGATGATCCAGACAAACAGCCTGCTGGCCAGAGATACTTCTCCTCTTTTTGCTTCTTGGGTTGCACACGGTGTAGGCGCCCTGACGGCTTTACTGATTGTGTTGATTGCGATTCGGGCATTCTCAGGTCAGCGTCGTAACCAGCAAATCCGGGAAAAAATACCGTTGTGGTTATATCTGGGCGGGATCCCCGGTGCGTTCACGGTGATTCTTGCGGCAATTGCGATCAATGGCGGCCTGACGTTATCCGGCACAATTTCGTTAGGACTGGTTGGCCAGATCCTGTTTGGCATGCTCTCGGACCGTTTTGGTCTGCTGAACACGCAAAAAAGAAACATTACCCTGAAAGATATGGGGGTGGTTGTTCTGGTACTGGCCGGCAGCGCGATGATTTTATTTGGAGCCTGATATCTGATGATGACTTTTTTATTCGTTGCCATGCTGAATGGCGTGATGATCGGAACGGCCAGAACCATAAATGGCCAGTTGAGTGTGTCTTTGGGGGCGTTCAGGGCCTCACTATGGAACCATATTGTCGGGCTGATTTTTCTGACTGTTATTTTAGTGCTGTCAATGGGAACAGACTGGCAGCTTTCTGCATTTGGTAACGTACCGGTCTGGGCCTATCTCGGTGGGGTGTTTGGTGCGCTGTTTGTGGCCGTCAGCAGCTATATTTTTCCGCGACTGGGGGCCATGAGGGCTGCCATTTTTGTGATTGCCGGACAGATGCTGTCTGCTGTGGTGATTGATTGTCTCAGCCGTGGTGATGTCCCTGGGCTGTACCGGGTATTGGGTGCTTGTCTGATTTTGTCCGGTATCTATCTGAGCAACAGGAAGTAAGAGGAGAAAGTCCTTTCATTTACAGATGCACAGGGATAAATTTTCACTCAAGTCACTTTTTAGAAAACAATGAATGTAGGGGGGCCTTTGAAACAAGATCATGTCGATAAAGTGCTGGCACAGTGGCAGGCGTGTCGACCAGAACTGGATTGCTCACCAATGGGGGTGATTGGCCGGCTCAGCCGAGCCAGCAGGATTGTTGATAAGCAATTGCTCAGGGCATTTAAATTACACGATCTCAGCGCGATTGAATTCGATATTCTGGCTACATTACGCCGAAGCCGGGAAGCGCTGACTCCCACTGAGCTCTATCAGACCTTAATGCTGTCGTCCGGTGCGATGAGTACACGGATTGATGCCCTCGTGAAGCGTGGTTTCATTGACAGAATCGCAAGTGCCGAAGACCGGCGCAGCTGTAGTGTGACGCTGACGGATGCAGGTAAAGCGCTGATTGATCAGGCTGTGGCAGATCACGTGGAGAACGAAAGAAAAATTCTGGATCCACTGACATCCGATGAACAGGAAGCGTTGGCTGGCTTATTGCGCAAATGGTTGCTACCGCATGAAGATTCCGACTCGTAGGGCGTGCACGAATTTCAGAGCTCAAACTGAAAAGACCGCTGTTTCCGGAATCGCCTGATTTCAATCGGATTCAGGGTATTTGAGGTACACCGACCGGAATGACAAAAACCGCCTGAGATGAAGAATCTTCTTTTTCATCTCAGGCGGTTTCGTTTTTTCACGCCAAGCGATGCAATGCACCTGTCCTGAAAATTTCAACAAAAAACTGAATTGTTATTTTAGCAAAAATGGCGTTTGCATTTTTTAATCGGCTGTTTTTGAAGGAATAAATAAGTTTATCCACAAAAACAGTGGGTAACTTTGGGGATGTTTGGGGTTCATGCTGGTGAAAAAATAATCTGATTTGGCGTGGGCAGCATCTGAACGTCAACTGCTTGTATTTTGTAGGTTGATTTAACCTGTGTCCTACACTTGTTGTCAGAAGATGATGAGGACGACCTGATGAATAAAGTAAAAATGAATAAAGCAGCAGTGGTGGGCTGGGTTGTGTTTCTTGCGGGAACGCTGATGTCTGCGCAAGCTGCGGCGGATGAAGGGCAGAGCATTCGTTATCAGGTGGATGGTGCAGATTATGAGGGGTATTACATTTCTCCGAAGAAAGATGCTCCACTGATTTTGATGGTCCATGACTGGGACGGCCTGACTGATTACGAGAAGAAAAGGGCGAAGATGCTGGCTGAGAAAGGTTATGCAGTTTTTGCCGCAGATTTATTTGGTGCCGGCGTTCGTCCGGAAAGCGTCGAAGATAAGCGCCAGCTGACCGGCGCGCTCTATCAGAATCGTGGCAAGATGCGGAGCCTGATGCAGGGGGCGCTTGCTGCTGCGAAACATGCGGGCGGGAATACGTCGGATGCGGTAGCGATGGGGTACTGTTTCGGCGGTACAGCTGTACTGGAATATGCCCGTTCGGGCGCAAATTTGAAGGGATTTGTGACTTTCCATGGGGGCTTGGCCACACCAGAGGGACAGAACTACAGTCAGACCCAAGGCAATATTTTGGTTTTCCACGGGGCTGCAGATACCTCGGTGACAATGGATGATTTTGTTGCTCTGAATCAGACGCTGGAAACGGCTGGCATTCCAAATGAGATGGTCGTCTACAGCGGTGCACCGCATGCGTTCACGGTCTTTGGCTCTGACCGTTACCGTGAAGATGCGGACAGGAAATCCTGGCAGCGCTTTCTGGCATATCTGAGTGAAACACTCTGATTTTAAGATGATTTCAATTGAAGGCGGAGCTTTTGCTCCGCCCTGAAGACACCGGGGTGAAAATATGCTTTGTGTAACGACACCAGATGTAGCGCATCGCCAGATTCAATCGGTGCTGGGCATAGTGAGTGGCAGTGTGGTGCAATCCAAACATGTGGGCCGCGATATCATGGCCGGATTCAAGTCGATTTTCGGCGGAGAAATTCGCGGATATACCCAAATGCTGGTGGAGGCGCGAGAAGAGGCCATGCATCGTGCCATTGCTGAAGCGGAGCATATGGGGGCGGATGCTATCGTCAATGTCCGTTTTACAACCAGTACCATCATGCAGGGGGCTTCAGAAATTCTGGTTTACGGGACTGCAGTGAAGCTGAGCTGAACGTTTACATCAATCCCTCCTATTCAGTTCCGATTCTGGCTAGTTTTGTCTGGCTGTCGGAGTACACTGAGCACATGGATGAAGTATGGCGTGTCTGATAGCGCCACAACGCAGGCTTAGTGCATGAATTTATCACCTTCACAGTGTCAGCAGGCAAGACTTGCCAAAGATCCCCGCTATGACGGACTGTTTTTTACCGCCGTGAAAACGACCGGGATTTATTGCCGCTCTATCTGTCCTGCCCCGGCACCGAAAGAAGTGAATGTGGAATACTTTCCGACGGCTGTGGAAGCGGCACGGGCGGGGTACCGTCCTTGTCTGCGTTGTCGTCCGGACAGTGCTCCGGGTTCACCGGCATGGCTGGGCACCGGCGCAACGGTGAAACGCGCGCTCAGATTGCTTGATGAAGGGACGCTCATGAATCAGTCGCTTGAAACTCTGGCATCCCGTTTAGGGGTCACAGACCGGTATCTGCGGCAGTTAGTGACAGAGGCAACCGGACTTTCACCGAAAGCTTACAGTTTGTATCAGCAATGCCTGATGGCAAAAAAATTACTGCATGAAACGCAATTACCGATCACCCAAATCGCCTATGCGAGTGGCTTTCACAGTGTTCGCCGCTTTAATGATTGTTTCCAAAAACAGTTTTCATTGTCGCCCTCGCAATTGCGCAGACAGGGCAAAGCTGAGCAGTCGCTGGGACAGGGGATCCGGCTGCAATTAGCTTATCGGCCGCCCTATCACTGGCAACAGGTACATGATTTTTATGCTGCGCGGCTGATTCCCGGTCTGGAATGGCAAACCGATCGCAGCTACGGCCGGACGTTTTCGCATCGGTCCGGAGATCCGGAACAGCATTATCAGGGATATTTTACGGCGACTCATTGCCCTGAAAAATGCTGTTTTGATGTGACGATTCAGATCGATCATTTGTGCGGCCTGATTCCGGTGATCCAAAATATCCGGCGCTGTCTGGATCTGGATGCGGACAGCGAACGGATCGCTGAAGCGATTGGGCTGGCTATGGCGGCCTCAGATTCTCCTGACGTTCAGTCCGGAATCCGGCTGCCCGGGATCTGGAGCCCGTTTGAAGCCGGGATCCGTGCGATTTTGGGTCAGCAGGTTTCTGTGAAAGCGGCCCGGAACCTTGTCGAAAAGCTGGTACAACTTAATCCGGACAGCGGTGAAGTGCATCAGTTTTTCCCTTCGCCGCAGCAAGTTCTGGAGACCGACTTACAACAGCTCGGCATGCCACAGAAACGCCGTGAAACCTTGCAGCATTTTGCCCGTTTTGCGCTGTCGCATCCGGCGGGATTGGACGCACCGGAGAAAGAAGTGCTGGCGCTGCCAGGCATCGGTCCCTGGACGCTTCACTATATGCGCATGCGTGGGTTGAGTGACCCGGATATCTTTTTGTCGGGGGATTTAGGTGTGAAAAAAGCGCTATTGCAATGGGATCAACCCATCAATGAGTCAGCCGCTGCACCGTGGCGCAGTTACCTCACTTTGTATTTATGGAGCATGTTATGACTTCCCGAAATTCAGCAGAAACAGCGCGGTTTCGTCAGTTAGTGGACACCCCGATTGGTTGGCTGGCGGTGGTGGCAGACGTGTCTGCGATTGTCACCATCGAATTTGACGCGGAAACAAAGCCGGATGATGCCGGGAACAATATCACGCAAGCCGGTGTGACACAGTTGCAGGAGTATTTTTCAGGCCAGCGGACAACCTTTGATCTGCCGCTGAAGATGCCGGGAACTCAATTTCAGCAGCAAGTCTGGCAAACGCTTACGGCCGTTCCGTTCGGTGTCACCTGCTCATATTCTGATATCGCCTCTCGCATTGAGCGTCCAAAAGCGGTCCGGGCGGTCGGTGCTGCAAACGGGAAGAATCCGATTCCGATTGTTGTTCCCTGTCACCGGATTATCGGCAGTTCAGGCACACTGACAGGCTATGCCGGCGGGTTAGATAAAAAACAATGGTTGCTTGAACACGAAGGACTGACCGTGAAGAAGTAAGTGGATTTACATTGTAAATAGGGTAACTATGGCCCGTTTTGGACTGTACTTTCCTGTGAGAGTAACATCCAGCTGAGCACTTGAATTTCTGTCTTTATTCAGGCGCTTGATGAAACGAACCTTGTGCGACTCATTTTATAATTTCTGATTTTGGTCGCATTATCAGAGCGTTAATTTCATCTGGTTCGTCTCTCCATGGAAGTTTTATTCACTTTTCTGTTATCCATTGCTGTGATTTACCTGATCGTTGGCGTCATTGCGAACTTGGTGTCAGGTTTTTTTCATCAGCGAGCATTAATTTCAAAGCTAGCGAGGCAAAGGCATAAGGCCCATTTATCGACCCAGCAAATGCAGCTGCTGAAAAACATCTATCAAAAGAATTTCAATGATAATCGTGTATTTGAACTCAACGGACAATTGTATCAGCGCTATACGGAAGTCTGTCTGAATGAGCTGAAGCTCGAATCAATTTACTGGCCAGATCAAGATATTCCCGAAGCAAACACAATTGAAGAGAAAGAATTATTAGAAAAAGAAGGTGGGAAAATAACGAAATTAGAAGGTGTGGTTTACAAGCATGGTTTTTACGTGATTCGTGTTGATGATTTCAATATTCTTGAAACTTTAGCACCTTATTTTGCATTGCCAAAAGTGAAGAAAAGTAATTTGGGTCTATTGGCGTTTCTGTTTTCCCTGATGCCAGTTGCTTTTTTGAATCTATTCATTCTGGCTGCGATGGATTATGACAGCACTTCTGATTTCTTGTTCTTTTGTAATGGAATAGCCACTTTATTTCTATTGTGGCTTTGGAATGAACTCAGAAAAAATCGCTGGGTTTCTGAGCTAACAGGAAAGTTTCGGTCAGTGGAACTGTCAAATGATTTATTTTCGAGTCAGGATGAGATCAATGGGTTTCCGGTAAAATCATATTCTTTTGATTTCAAGGAAGATCAGAGTTATACCGTACACGGACAAATAAAACTTTGCCCTGAATTTCATCTCGATGTGAGATTTATTGATGAGAAAAGACCAGGATTTTCTCTGAATGATATGAAGAAAATCATGCGTTGGGGGATGCTGATCTGGTTTGCGATGGGCTACTTATTTATCGTGATGACCGGCCGGTTTTATCAGTCGGGTATGTATCAGGAATATACGCGTTTCAAAACACTGCATGCCAATTATCAGATCGTGAGAGAGATTGATACGGATAAGCTATCATCTTATGTCTCGGGAGATGCGATTAAATTCGAAGATGTCTATTTTTCTCCCGGCAATGAACCCGGGAGCATACGGGCAAGCAGTGAACTGAATGAAACACTGATTGAACAACTTACCGAAAGTATTTTCAGTGAAGTTTGGCGTACGATCCCTGAGAATCAGCGTCGGGAGAGTTTAGATATCAGAAAACTCAAGTCATTTTTTACGCATAAAGAAAATATGACGAGCCATCAAGGAAATTTAGAGCAGCAATTGATTGCTGCCAAAAGGCAAGTCTTATCACAACCACACATCAGAATTGATATCGGCGAAAAAAAATTTGAAGCACAAACACTCTCTCTGAAAGCGCTCCTAGCAAAAGTATTCCATGTGTCCGGAACTCAGACAATCACGTCAAATGCACTGTATACCAAAATTAAACAGGCCGTGATTCAATATCTTTATGGTGCTGTCGCACCGATGCATGCCTCTGTCAGTTATTTCCTGCCGGATGAACAAATTCTGGTTGTTTATCTTTATCAGCCGAAGAAATTGCCTGATGAGGTGTATCAGATTTCGGTCAGTATGCGCGTTTATCGCTTCTGGGTGATTTTGTATATTATATTTTTCTTGTATTCACTCTCTGTCTATTTGACGTTAGATAAGCGATATGGCCATTGGGTTGAATCTGAACAGAACAACCATTAGCCACAATATTTTTTCAGAACATGCCGAAGTTCAATCATACCCTGATGAATGTGATTGAACTTCGTTGCTTTGCTATATGACAGGAATGCTGACTTGTTTGATTTTCTTGCATCAATTTTTGTTTTTCTTGCTGTACCCATGCTTTTTTATATTTCTGGTGCGATTATCTATGGCATAGTCACATATATTTACAAACGAGCGGGACTGATTCATGCAATTCGCTGTCAGGAAGAACGAGTAAACTTATCTAATGAAGAGATGAAATTACTGAGAAAGATATACAAACGACCTTTTTATGACCGTCGGCTATATGAACTTCATGGGACTTTGAAAATAGATGGCTCATGCTATTACATTGATGAGATGAAGGTTCACTCCGTCTATTGGCCTGAAGATAAAATAAGAAAAGTTGAAAAAAATCAGACGTCAGGTCAGTTGCAAGTTCAGATATCAGGCGTGATATTCTTGAATTCTTTTTATGTGACTCGTATTGATCAGGTGCAGATATTATCAAAATTTGAGCCATTCTATACACTTCCGAGAGTCATGAAAGTAAATCCTGATCATTATGATTTGTCGTATTTGCTGATTCCTGCTTCTTTTGTAAATATGTTTTTGATGCTGGCATTTAGATATGAGTATGGACATGGCGTGGCCTATGGATATCTGACTTTTTGTAATGTTTTATTTGCTTTTTTTCCGGTTGGCGTGATCTGTCAGGAAATATATAGACAACACAGGTTGTATGAGTTGACTGGTGTTTTTCAGTGTAAAGAAAGATACAGAGATTCAATGTTTCAAACGAGCGGAGAGATTGCCAGTGTTCCCATTCAAGGCCATCGTGCTGTATTTGAAGAGGGTGAACACTATACAGTTCATGGAAGAATTCATTTAAAACCGTCTATTCACATTGAACCATTGTTGATTAACGGTAAGAATTTTTCTTTTTCTCTTGCCGAGAAGAAAGGTTCGTTAAAGTATTGCATTGGATTGTGGCTGATTGTAAATGTACTTTTTGGCTATATGACATTGAATTTTTATCGCTCTGAGACCTACCAGGAATATGACAATTTCACTCATTTTCATGTGAATTACCAAGTCATTGATCAGATAGACTTTGAGCAACTTGCTGCGCTCAATTCCGGTGAGACAATCAAACTTCAGGAAATTTATTTTACTTCGAGCGATGATTCCGGTGTGCTTTACGCCTATGACAGCCTGGATGAAACATTGCTTCGCCGTTTAACAGGTCTGATTGTAGACAGAATCAGGTCGATGCTGACTGAACCGACTGTTGACGCTTCAAATACGCTCCAGCAATTGCATGATGAAAGTGAGCTGTTACTCCGTCAGCAAGGTGCGATTTACCGACAACTGGTTGCCGCTAAGCAAGCTGTGAAGTCTCAGGCGAAATTGAAAATTGAGATCGGGGAAAGGCACTTTGATGTCGCAGAATTTTCGCTGGCACAGGTTCAGGCAAAAATTTTTGACTCGTCCGCTTATCTCAGTGCGCAGCCACTGAACGAGCAACAATTACAGCAGCAAGTGAAACGGGCACTGACTGGCTATCTTTACGGAACGGCTCAACCGATGCACGCGTCGGTCAGTTTTTTCAGGCCACAGGAACAGGAGCTGGTGGTCTATGTTTATCCGCCGTTGCCCTATCCAAAAGACGAAGTCAGTGCAATAACATGGGCACTTTACTTCTACCGTACCTGGTATTTGCTGTGCCTGTTTATGCTGCTGTATAGCGTTGTCGCTTATTTTACTGCCGAGCGGAGGTATGCGCATCTCACGTCCTGAAAAAGACCCCGGATACCCTTTTTACTGAAATAAAAAGCGCCTTGCCAATGATTCCCGGCAAGGCGCTTTGCTGTTGTGCCGCTGGTGATTCACTTAGTCACTGGCCGGCTCTGCATCCGGCAGCGACAGAATCAGAATGGCTGCGAAGGCCAGGAAGCCTGTCATCATCATGAAGATATCATTATAAGCCATGATGAAAGCGTCGGTTTGCATGCTTTGCGCCAGACTGGCTTTGGCTTTGAGCATCGCCGTCGTCGAATCGGTGCCCTGTTGCAGATACTGACCGGCCTGTTGTGCCAGCTGATGCCAGGCATCGTTACTGACGCTGGGCAGACTGGCTTTGATGTGCGCCAGATGCTCCCGGGCTTTGTTATCCAGCATAGTGGCTATCAGGGCGATACTGAATGCGCCGCCTAAGTTCCGCAGGACATTGGTGATGGTTGAGGCATCGGGTGTCTGTGGTTTTTCGATCGTCTGCATGGCGACCAGCGACAGGGGCACAATAATGAACGGACTGCCAAAGGCCCGGAGCAGCATGGAAAGCATCATCTGTTGTCCGCCGAAATCCTGACTCATATGGGTGTTGACATAACAGCTCAGCCCGAACATCACGAAACCAAACGCAACCAGATACTTAGGTTTGATCATCCGGGTCAGTCTGGGGATCAGAGGGAACAGCAGCAACTGCGGGAATCCCATCCACATCAGAACCTTACCGATTTCCAGTGCGTTGTAATGCTGAATTTGCGTCAGATATAAAGGCAGAACATAAATGGAACCCAGCAGCGCCATACCGAGGATCAGATAGGCCAGTCCGGACATGGCAAAGTGCGGATTGCGGAGTAATCTGAGATTCACCAGTGGTTTTGGATGACGCAGCTCGGTAATCACAAAAGCAACCAGGCTGAGGCTGGCAATGACAGCCAGCGCGATGATGAACTGTGAGCTGAACCACTCTTCCCGGTTGCCTTCTTCCAGCAGAACTTCCAGACTTCCCAGACCAATGGCCATGGTCGAGATACCTGTCCAGTCTGCTTTTTTCAGGGTGTCGATATTCATCGGCTCATCATCCAGCCCATAGCGGAGCATGGCGAGCATCAGCAATGCCGGGGGCAGGTTGATGTAGAAGATATAGTGCCAGGACAGATTTTCCGTCAGCCAGCCCCCCAGTGTCGGACCGATGGAAGGCGCAAAGGTCGCTGTGACCCCAAACATCGCCATGCCAATTGCCCGCTTGTGAATGGGGAGGAGTTGGACGACCAGCGAGAAAGCCATGGGAATCAGCGCACCGCCGCTGAATCCCTGAATTGCCCGGAAGGTGATCATTGAACCCATATTCCAGGACACAGAACAAAGCAGGGATGACAGGGTGAAAATCACCGTGGTGCCAATCAGATAACGTCGTGTTCCCAGCGCTCTGGACAGCCAGCCACTCAACGGAATCGCGATCATCTCTGCGACCAGATAGGAGGTGGAGATCCACGAGCTTTCATCCAGTGTGGCCGACAGGGCGCCCTGAATATCTTTCAGCGACGAGTTGGTGATCTGGATATCCAGAATGGCCATGAAGGCACCTAGCATCCCGCCCAGCAGCGCGATCCAATGGCGGCGTGGCACCGCATCGGCGTTTTGCTGAGCAGGAGCAGCGACCGGTTGTGTCAGTGCCTGTTCATTCATGGGCAACCTCAGCTTTAGCCAGGGTTTCAGGGTCTTGTACTAAAGATGCGCGGGTATCGATGGTGGTGATCACCGACAGTCCCGGCAAAAGCTGACCATTGAGCTGTTCGGGATGCGGAATCACAATTTTTACCGGCACACGCTGCACGATTTTGGTGAAGTTGCCTGTTGCATTTTCGGGCGGCAGCAGGGCAAATTTGGCGCCTGTGGCCGGAGAAAAGCTATCGACAATCCCTTCCAGTGTCTGGCCCGGATAGGCGTCCAGCTCAACTTCCACATGCTGCCCCTGACGAATGTTGGCCAGCTGCGTTTCCTTGAAGTTGGCTTCAATCCACACTTCATGCGTCGGTACCAGACTCAGTAACGGCATGCCCGGCTGAACATACAGGCCGAGACGAAGACTGCGTTTTCCGATGATGCCATCGACCGGTGCATAAATGTGGGTATAGCTGAGATTCAGCTCTGCCTGTTTGACCTGTGCCAGTGCTTCACTGACCGAGGCTTCTGCCTGATTTTTCTGGCTGTTGAGCACCTGCAGCTGATCCCGGGCAGCCTGCAGATTTGCGTTTGCGGCTTCGAACTCTGCCTGACTGACTTTCAGGTGTGAGCTGGCATCGTCCACTTCATCCTGAGAGGAATAATTTTTGGCCAGCAGAGAGCGGGCACGTTTGGCCTGTTGCTGGGCTCGTTCGACTTCAGCCTGCGCGGAGTCAACCTGGCTGGCGGACTGACGAATGACGGTTTTCTGTAACTGAGACTGTGCTTTGAGGTTGGTGACTGCGGCCTGTGTGACAGCCAGATTTGCTTTGGCTTTTTCCAGCGCAGCCTGGTAATCCCGGTCATCAATGGTGGCCAGAAGCTGACCGGCTTCTACCAGCTCATTATCGCTGACGTAGGTTTCCTGAATGTATCCGGCAATTTTAGGGCTGATATTGGTGATTTCGCCTTGCAGGTAGGCATTGTCCGTTGACTGGAAATAACGGCCGTAGCCATACCAGTAGCCAGCTGCGGACGCAGCCACCACTCCCAGCACAAGCGTTGCAATCAAAGGAAGACGAGAAGATTTTTTGGATGATTGTTCGGCCATGGGAACTCATATTGTTGTCATTTATGTTTGAGCAAGAATTGTAAAAAAATATGAATTGGTTTATTAGATAGGAAAAATCGAAAACACTGTTGCAATATTTGAATGAATGGGTGGGGAATGGATTTAAATGCATGGGCGATGTTTGCTCAGGTTGTGGAATGCGGCAGTTTCACGCAGGCTGCTGCAGCGATGGATATCACCAAATCCACGCTCAGCCGGAAAATTGCAGAGCTGGAGAAAGATCTCGGTGTCCGTTTACTGACGCGGAGTACACGGAGTCTGGTGCTGACCCATGAAGGAGAAACCTTCTACCGCTCCTGCCGTCAGGTGGTCGAAATTGCCAATCAGGCGGAGCTGGAAGTTTCGGCGAATCAGGAACTGATCCGAGGCCGGTTGAATGTTGTGATGCCGGTCGAGCTGGGTCAGAAAGTGTTCGGGAAAAGCATGAACGAGTTTTTGAAGCTTTACCCTCATGTCAGCCTGCATCTTGAGCTGAGTAACCGGGAAGTCGATCTGGTAGCTGAAGGCATTGATCTGTATATCCAGGTGGGGGATATGAATGATTCGGGGATGGTCGCGAGGCCGTTCCACTCATCCCGCCGGATACTGGTCGCCAGTCCGGAATATCTGGCCGCGCACGGGGAAATCATGACCCCTGCTGATTTGGTTGCACCGCATCATCAGATCAAAATTTACAATGCGGTGAAGCTGACCTACTGGGAGCTGGAGAAAGACGGCCAGAAGATGCAGGTTGATCTGCCTTACCGTTTCCGGGTCAATACCATTACCTCGGCAGTTTCTGCCTGTGTCGACGGACTGGGTATTTCCATGTTGCCGGAATTTATCTGTCGGGAATACCTCGAGAAAAATGAGCTGGTCCGGATTCTACCGGACTGGCAATCGCCTGTGGTTCCGATCAGCTTTGTCTATCCGCAGAGAGAACTGATTCCGAAGCGATTGCGTTTGTTTATTGATTTCCTGCTGGCTCAGTTTGCAGCGGTTACCAACGCTGACGGTAGCCCAAAGTAATGGCGACATCCGGGCTGTTGTCCATATTGAAAACATTTTCAATCAGGATCAGTTCGAGCACACTGCTTGAAAAGTGGTACCGGTACCCGGTCAGAATTTCATTGGAAGCTTGTGACAGGGCTGAGGTGGCTTCCGATGCCCCTTCATAAAAATGGTATTCCAGTAAAAAACGGTGCGGACCGTTGAACTGGTACTGCCATCCGGCGGCAGCGGCATAGGTCAGCTTGTTATACGGGATCAGTGCTGCCGGATTTTTCCGGTACACGCCGCCGAACATGGCATGAAAGCGATGGCGATCCTGGTGATAGCTGTAGTTGATCTGAAGTGCCTGTTCAAAATTATGGGTGTGAAACGGACCGGAACCGACATAGTTGTAATAGAGTGAGGCGCCAATTGATAAGGCTTCATTTGGGTAATCAATCACTTGCCATCCGCTGTACAGGGTAAAAGTGCGAGACAGCGTTTCTCCTTCAAAGTCTGAATAGGCCACATCATATTCCGGGATGGCGATATCGAAACTGTGTCTCGGCACTTGTTGCCTGCCATTCTGGTCGATACCGAACAGTTTGTGAAAGCCAATCGTCAGGTTATCTAAATGAGTATCGAGAGCAATCCGCCAGCTGGCATCCAGTTCCAGTTGCCATCCTTCTGTGGCCTGCCACATCAGCCCGGTGCTGAAAGTGGATTGATAATAATCGGCACGATACTCATCTGTTTCTGCCCAGATGCTGGATGCCGTCGCATTGGCATAAAATTCCAGGCTGTCTTCAGGCAGTGCAAAACCGCTTCGGAGTTGCGGACTCAGGCTGGTGGACTGCAATGGTGACTGCGCATAGGTTTTGAGCGGACCGAAATCCGGCTGAACGGTATCGGGCGTTGCCCAGGCAGATGGGCAAAGGACGCCGCCGATGAGCAGACCTCTTGCCAGATTCAGAGCACAGCAATCGACCATATTTTTCCACGCACAGAATTAAATCGGTTGTGCTTCATTCCTTCGGGGCACGTTATTTTCAGCTAAGCTATTGAGAGCTATTGTTTCTTTGAGGCTGAACTTCAGTCTTTATAAGGCGTATTGAGCATAGGGGGAGTATAGTCAGCAGCTGAACCGGGCGGTGCCTCAGCTTTGCAACCTTATCGGCCCATGCAGGATTCATGTCGTGAGACTGTCATGATACGGACGAATCATGTTGCGATGACGAATTGGGTCCGGCTCCGGGTGATTTTCCTTCAGCGCTGGCTGTCCCATACATTACGACGACAAGTGTTTTACTGGAGTAACAATGAAAATCGGTATCCTTTCCCGCAACTCGAAACTTTATTCAACCCGAAGACTGATTGAAGCCTGTCAGGAGAGAGACCATCAGGTTGAAGTGATCGATGCTTTGCGGTGTTACATGAACATCAATTCAGATAAACCTTCTATCCATGCCAGAGGCCAGGATCTTTCTGGTTTCGATGTCATTATTCCGAGAATTGGCGCGTCTGTGACCTTTTATGGCTGTGCGGTGTTGCGGCAGTTTGAAATGATGGGGGTGTTCCCAGTGAATGAGTCTGTTGCGATTACCCGTTCGCGCGACAAGCTGCGTTCACTTCAGTTACTGTCCCGGAAAGGGGTGGGGATGCCGATTACCGGTTTCGCCAGTAAGCCTGACGATATTGATGACTTGCTGAAAATGGTCGGCGGTGCGCCGGTGGTGATTAAACTGCTGGAGGGGACGCAGGGGATTGGTGTGGTGCTGGCGGAAACCCGCAAAGCGGCAGAAAGTGTCATTGAAGCTTTTCTGGGTCTGCGGGCCAACATTATGGTGCAGGAATACATCAAAGAAGCCGGCGGGGCGGATATTCGTTGTTTTGTGATCGGCGATAAAGTGATCGCAGCGATGAAGCGTCAGGGGGCAGAAGGGGAATTTCGCTCAAATCTGCACCGGGGAGGCTCGGCGTCACTGGTACGGATCACCCCGGAGGAGCGGAGAACTGCGGTACTGGCCGCGAAAGTGATGGGCCTTCGGGTTGCCGGGGTCGATTTGCTGCGTTCTCAGCGGGGGCCGCTGGTCATGGAAGTGAACTCCTCCCCAGGTTTGGAAGGGATTGAACAAGCCACTGGTAAGGATATCGCCGGTATGATAATCAAATACATAGAATCAACTGCAAAACCGCAAAGGACGCGCACGAGTGGCAAAGGCTAAATCAAATAAAGTCATCGAATTTATGGGCACAGAAGTGCCTCCCGGGCAATCCGCCACCATTGATCTTGAAGCTGCGCAACTTTATACCCATTCACCGCTGAACATTCCGGTTCATGTGGTGAATGGCCGGTATCAGGGACCTGTGTTACTGGTCAGTGCTGCAATTCACGGAGATGAACTCAATGGTGTGGAAGCCGTCCGGCAACTGCTGAATAAAGTCGACCCGATGAAACTGCACGGTACGCTGGTTGCTGTGCCTGTGGTGAATGTGTTCGGTTTTATCCATAAATCACGCTATTTACCGGACCGGAGAGATCTTAATCGCTGTTTTCCCGGTTCAGAACGAGGCTCAACTGCAGCCAGAATGGCTTATCAGTTCAGTGAGCATGTCGTGAAGAAATGTACCCATATTATCGATTTGCATACCGGTGCGATCCACCGGGCGAATCTGCCTCAGGTCCGGGCGAATCTGGAAGATGAAGCCAGCTCGGCCATGGCGCATGCTTTCGGAACCCCAGTGATTCTGGATGCTGCGATCCGCGACGGTTCATTACGTGCGGTGGCGGATTCTGCAAATATTCCCGTGATCACGTATGAAGGCGGTGAAGCGTTGCGTTTCGAACCGTTGGTGATTGCCGCGGCGGTCAAAGGCGTGGTCGGCGTAATGCGGATGCTGGGTATGATTCGCCGGGTCAGCCGGAAGAAAGAAACAGCATCTCCTTTTATCGCCCGCTCCAGCAGCTGGGTACGGGCCGAGCAGAACGGGATTGTCCGTTGTGTGGTTGCGCTGGGTGAACGCGTGATCAAAGGCCAGGTGCTGGCCTATATCAGCGCCCCCCTGGGCCAGGGAGAAGATACGATGGTGGCGCCAAGGGATGGTATTGTGATTGGCCAGCAAATGCTGCCATTGGTCAATGAAGGTGATGCGGTGTTTCATCTGGCTTCTTTCAGTAAAGGCGCCAGTTCGGAAGTGGAACAACAAATTGAGAATTTTCTCGACGAAGTCAGTGATGAAGTTGATATCACTTAAACGAAGCTGTCATTCAGGTCTTTCAATTTTTGCGCAGAGGAGGCGCGCCTTATGGGTATTTCTGAATACGATGGTGCATGGTTCATCGATGGCTGGCAGTTAGGGGAAACGCCAAAGAAGCTGACACTGGCGGATTGTGAACAGCTGGAAAAAAATTGCTGGTATCACTGCCAGCGGGATGCAGCAGGTTTGAAAGAATGGTTATCTGCCGTCGGCGTGCCTTCACCGATTGCTTCGGTACTGCTTTCTGATGATACCCGCCCGCGTTTCGAGCAGCTGGAAGATGACATTTTTCTGTTAATTCTTCGGGGAATCAACCTGAACGAAGGCACCAATCCGGATGACATGCTGAGTATCCGGTTTCTTTATTTCAGAGGCAGTCTGATTTCGACACGGAAGTATCCGTCTCGGGCGATAGCAGAAGCGCGCCGACAGTATGAAGAAGGCAAAGGGCCGGCAAATCTGATCGCTTTGCTGATCACCATTATTGATAAACTCAACCGAAATATTGAAATCTTCCTCGATCCGATTGAGGAAAAAATCGAGTATTACGCCGAGCATCAGGATGAAGCGGACAGTCAGTCGCTGGCCGATCTGAATAAGCGGCTGCTGAAAATCCGGCGATTTTTAACGCCGCAACGGTATGCGCTGGATGATTTGATCCAGTCGGAAATGTATGAATTAGAAGCCTGGCGTATTCCGTTGCTGAACTGTCGTGACCTGGTCATCCGGATCAATGAATCCATTAACTTTTATATTGAACAAATTCAGGTGGTCAATCAGCACCTCGGACAGATCCAGTCAGAAAAAGTGAACCGAAACACATATCTGATTTCGCTGATCTCCATTATTTTTCTGCCAATCAGCTTTCTTACCGGTCTGCTGGGGGTTAATATCGGCGGCATGCCCGGGGTGGACTCTGCGGCATCATTCTGGGCCTTTTGTATCGCATTGGGTGCGATTACCTTGTTTGAAATTATTCTGTTGAGAAGGATGAAATTTCTTTAATGCTAGAAGCTGTTCTCGAAAGCAGGCTCACGTATAACCTGTTTATTATTCTGACATTTCTGGTGGTTTACACCATAGCCAAGCGTGTGCTGAATCTCTGGCTGATCCGGCTGGGGAAGACAAAGATGGTCAGCGAAGTCAGAGTGAAATTTATTTCACGCGTGCTTTCATCGGCGGTGTTTTTTGTGCTGTTCAGCATTACGGTGATCAGTCTGGGGCTGGGTTACAGTGACATCTCGCTGTTTTTCTCGTCGGCTTTTGCCGTGCTGGGTGTGGCGCTGTTTGCCCAGTGGTCCATGCTGAGTAACGTGACCGCCAGCGTGCTGATCTTTTTTGTGTTTCCGTACCGTATCGGCGACATGGTGAAAGTGGTGGATAAGGACGAAGATATCAGTGGTGTGATTCAGGACATCACCATGTTTCATGTGCTGATTCAGCGTGCGGACGGAAGTCTGGTCACTTATCCCAATAACATCATTTTGCAAAAACCTGTGATTAAACTGACCCGGTTGACGGAAGCCGCCAAACCGGAAACTGAGGGAGTTCCGCAGGCGGAAGTCGTACAGGTCAACCCGCAGTAATCTCGATAAAAAGAAGAAATATGACGGAAGAAGAAAACAATTCAGATGTAAATGCAGCCGTAAAGGATCTGCTTCCTCAGCAGGAACTCAGTCAATGGGTTGAGGATCTGAACCGTGCGCAGGATGAAGAGCAGGAACGGGTATTCCATGAAGCGTCAGAAGCGCTGGAAACTTCAGAACTTGGTCTTCTGCTTGAATCTCTGCCAATGGGCGAGCGTCTGGCGATTTGGCAAACGGTTGCACCAGAACAACGGGTTGAAGTTCTGGTTGCCATGCGGGGGGATGCGCGAAGTACGCTGATCGATAACCTCAGCATGCCGGATCTGCGGGCCATGCTGCATGGTCTGGATGCCGAGGATCTGATCGAGCTGTCACAGAGCCTGTCAGATAAGCTGGTGGATTTTGCACTGGCGAAGATGAGCCAGGATCAGAAAACCTGGTATGAGCAAAGCCAGCAGTATAATGAAGAACAAATCGGCCGCTATGTTGACCACAATCTGGTGATGCTGACACCGAATACCCGGGTTGCGGAAGCCTTGCGGGCTGTCCGCCGTGCGGAGCATGCCATGCTGGACCGGGTGTATATTGTTGATAAAAAAGGGATGTACAAAGGCGAAGTGTCGTTGTCTGTGCTGCTGGCCGCAGATGGCCAGGCCAGAGTGGATACCTTGCAGGACGACATTGCGGCACCGCTGAATGCAGAGATGGATGTGGATGACGCCGCAGAACGTCTGGAGCACTCCGATCAGGCTGCGATGGCCGTGGTGGATGAAAGCGGGCGTTTTGTCGGGCGCGCAACTCTGCGACTGGCGATGGAAATCACGCGCGAATCTTATGAAGCGAAACTAATGGCCCGTGCAGGTCTGGATGAAGATACGGATTTGTTCTCGCCGGTCTGGCTCAGTGCGAAACGTCGGGCTTTGTGGCTGGGTATTAACCTGCTGACGGCGTTTCTGGCATCCTGGACCATTGGTTTGTTTGAAGCCACACTGAGTCAGGTGGTTGCGCTGGCCGTTCTGATGCCGATTGTTGCCTCAATGGGGGGAATTGCCGGTAGTCAGACACTGACGCTGATCATTCGCGGTCTGGCGATGGGGCAGATTACCTTCGGTAACGTGTGGTCGCTGGCTAAGAAAGAGTTGCTGGTCGCCTGTCTGAATGGGGTGTTATGGGCGATTGTCATCGCTATCATTGCCGCGTTTTGGTTCAGTAGTGTGCCGATTGGCGGTGTGATTGCAGCGGCGATCACCATCAACATTGTAGTTGCTGCGATATCTGGCGTCGTGATCCCGGTGATCCTGGATAAGTATGAAATCGATCCGGCGCTGTCGGGTTCAGTCATTCTGACCACCGTCACTGATGTGGTCGGTTTCTTCACATTTCTGGGATTGGGCAGCTTGTTTTTGCTCGGTTAACCTGTGTCTTTCCCCTCCGGGATTACGGAGGGGGAAATGGCGGCCTGAACTACAGGCAGCCACTTCCGCAGATTTGCCGGTAAAGTGGATGGAGGACAGGCGATGGACTGGAAATTCAATACTGAAGATCTGGGGCAGATTGTCATTGGTGCTTTTGCCTTAGGGGTCCCCATCTCTTTTTCTGAAGAAGCCTGGCAATTGAGTGAAACGCTGCCGCTGCTTAATCTGACCGTACTCGTTTCGATTACACTGGTCTTTATTGGTTTGTATGCCTATCAATCAATGTTTGGTCAGAATATTCACCGACGTGTTCCGGTTTTTTTAGCCCGGGTTTTTGGTGCTTATTTGATCACTTATCTGGTCGTTTGCTTAATTTTATTCTCTTTGAATCAATTTCCGATTCTGGACAATTGGGTTGTTGCAGTGAAACGTGCGCTGGTGATTGCCATGCCGGCTTCAATGGGGGCAATTATCGTAGATAGTTTTGATAAGGAATAGGTGCTATTGAGTCAACCCTATCCATCTGGAAAAAGTATTCCCCCCGCAAGATTTCTCTCATGAATATAACGTTGTTTTTCTCTGAATTTTCGCTGAATTTTGCGGAGATTTGACACTTCTTTTATTTCAATAAAAAAGCGGGTTGGTACAATTCAGGCCTGTTATTTTTAGAGTAATCAATATGAAAAAATTGGCTTTTGTTGCTGTTTCTCTGGTGACTTTGCTGACGGGCTGTGCGGGTCAAATGGCGGCCACTCAGGCAACAATGGAATTGAATATGGACGCTGTGGACAACCGTTACGCCCGGGGCGGCCTGACAATTCTGATGTCTCCGGTATACGCTGTCGCAACGGTGGCTGATTATGTGGTCCTGAATCCAATTGAGTTCTGGACGGGTCAAAACGTCGTGACTCAGCAACCGTCAATTTACGATGCGAAAGGGAAAGATTACATCAAGATTAATGATCAACTGGATCCAGAGTTTAAAACTGCCCCGATTAAACCGCTGAACTGACTCTTTTCTCTTACTTTCCGGTCTGTACGGGCCGGAAGGTATGCTCGTCCTGCAACATGTTTTATCATGGCGCTCTGAGATATTTTTGGAAGCCAGTCATGACAAAGCCAGACCATCCTTTCTCCACACCCAGAGTGGCCGTCCTTGCGGTGACTTATCAAGCCGATCAGCTGATTTTGGTCCAACGTAAAAATGAACCCCAAAAAGGTGGCTGGGGGTTTCCCGGTGGCTCGGTCTGGCCCGGGGAAAGTCTGTATGATGCAGCCGTACGTGAACTCAGAGAAGAAACCGGCGTTGCGGCTGAGCCAGAGCAATTGCTGGAAGTGGTAGAAGTCAATGAGTTTGATGCAGATAACTGTCATCACCACTTCATTTTGGTTCCAGTACTGTGCCGGTATCTGAACGGAGAGTTGCAACCCGGTGATGACGCCAGTGATTGCCGATGGATGTCAGTTTCTGAGATTGTCCGTCAGCAAAGCGATTTGATTGAAAAGGTTGCTGATGTGGCATTACAGGCGCGGCAGCGGATATTGTCCGAATAATTCATCAGTACCAATGAACGGCGGATCTCCCGCCGTTTTTTTGTAGGTGATCCGGACATCATGAAGGGAATTAATTCATTTCCGGCTTTCAGCATGACAGATTCAGTCACAATTGGTCGATATGAATCATGTTGTATTGTATCTTAGCGGTTGAATTGAAGAATCGGTTACAAGTCATTGATCTTCAAATGACAAAATAATGCCTGTTTCAGGGAGGAAAATTGAAAGCATTCTCTGTGGTATCCCCCTGGGGAAACATCATTGCCAATGGTCAGAAGACGTTAGAAATTCGTTCCTGGCAACCTGACACATTACCGATGAAAAATATTGCGCTTGTCCAGAATGAGATTCGCTTAACTCAGGCCGGTCAGATAGATCCAAACGGTGAAGTGGTCGCGATTGTTGATATTGTCGGTTGTAAATCCTGGGTTCAATCGGAATGCCGTCAAGCGGGTTGTGATGAGTCCGAATTTGTGGCGGGTTATCTCGCCTGGGAACTTGGCAATATCAGAAAGTTATCACATCCGGTCAAAGCAATGGCAAAAAGAAAGTTTTATGAGCTTTCAATGTCAGAAGCCACTGCTGTGGCAGCTTGTGTTGAAAGGTAAGTTTCAGTTTCACTGGATGAAGTTGTTTGCACCAATTGTTTGATATCAATCACGAAGGAGAAAAAGTTCAATGATGAAAAAGATTGTGTTGCTTTCATTTATGCTGTTCCCGTTGACGTCAAATGCAGAAATATCCCGGAATAATGTTGTTGACTGGGTTGCTGTCAGTGCCAATAAAACCAATAGCGGGCACTTTATTCAGCTGAAAAATGCTTTGCAACATGCAGGGGATTGTCGCGCTGACAGTAATCATTTGCCTCGGGTGTTGCTGTCTGCGGACGATAAAGATTTATTGTCTTTATTCTTAACGGCCAAGGCTGCAAATAAAAAAGTCGGATTTTATTACAAGACTTCCAGCACAATTCCGAAAGCGAGTGGTCATGGTTTGCCAGACTGTGAATTCGTGAATGTTTGGCTGGAATCAGAGTAAGAGACCGAATCCTGAGTGCCATTCAGGCGTTCAGGATTACTGTAGATCGTGCAATAGAATCACAAAAGCAATGGAGCCACGATGTTTGCTGTCATTTTTAAAGCAAAAACTGGTGAGCAGGACAGCCACTATTCGGACATGGTGAAAGTGATGCGGGAGCTGGCATTTACCAAGTATGACTGTCAGGATTTTATCGCAGTGACAGAAGGTGAACAGGAAATCGCAATCTCTTACTGGCAGTCTGAAGAGGATATCCAAAATTGGCACAAGGACAGTCAGCACACACTGGCGCAACAACTGGGCCGTGAAAAATGGTATGCCGCTTATACGGTCGAGGTTGTGGAAGTGAAGCGCCGGTACAGCTTCCAGGAGTAAGGGGGCAGCAATTGAGTCCAGCGTTGCTGTCAGGCGGGACTGACTGCACCTTATCTTGCTTTCGCGTTGTGAATGACAAGTTTCAATGGCAAAAGCGTACCCATCTGCCTTTCAGATGCAGGCCGGAATTTCCTGTATATCATGAAAATAAGATAATCCCTGTATCGCGCTGTATTCGGCAAAACTTTTTTCTTCATTCAAGCGGTCGCACATCTCTTTAAACGCTTCTCTGTGGGTTGATTTGGTGCCTTAAAATGGCGATTTGAAGAGGTGTTAATTTGCTGTTTTTAAAGGGGTTGTTTTTCTTGGTCGTTCGTTTTTTCAGTGCTAGTCTCTGGCCCGGGTTTTCAGGAGACGACGCATGACCAAAGAAAATGAAATATTTGAACAGGTTGATTTTTCAAATCAGGATCTGAGCCATTTATCCTTCAAGCACTGTAAATTCTATCGTTGTAATTTCAGCCGGGCGAAACTGAGAGAGACACAATTTGAAGATTGTCTCTTTATCGAGCAGGGAGCCATTGAAGGCTGCCATTTTGATTATTGTGACTTGAGGGAAGCCAGCTTTAAAAACTGTCAGTTGTCACTGGCGAATTTCAGCGGGGCAAATTGTTTTGGAATTGAATTCAGAGACTGTGACCTGAAAGGTGCGAATTTCATTCAGGCAAGTTTTGTGAATCAGGTCAGTCATCAGATGTATTTTTGTGCTGCTTATATGACAGGCTGCAATTTGTCTTATACAAACTTTGAACGGCAGTGTATTGAAAAATGCGATTTATTTGAAAATAAATGGACTGGGGCCAACCTGCGTGGCGCATCATTCAAAGGCTCTGATCTGAGCAGAAGCGTATTTTCAGAAGACAGCTGGGGACAATTTTCCATCCAGGGCGCTGATCTCAGTCATTCAGAACTCGACGGTCTTGATCCCAGAACAGTCGATTTAAGCGGTGTTAAAATTTGCGACTGGCAGCAAGAGCAGTTGTTGCAACCACTTGGGGTGATTGTATTACCATGTTGATAGCTTTGTTGTTGAAAAATTTGCTGTTGAAATCAGATTGATGTCAATCAGATAAATCGTGTTTGAACGAACGATTCTTCGTTCAGGTAAAGCAAAACCTCTGGATTTAAATAAAAGTCCCGGTATTTCATATCAGGTTTGGTGTGATATAGAATGCCGCCAATGAACCATTGGCGGCGTTGAATTTCAGCGACTAAATATCAGCTGATATCACTTGTATGTTGATTATTCAATTCGGCTGGATGTAAAGTTTACGGATTTAATATCAACCCATGAACTATTGCCAACATAATCATGTTGAGGGTCTTTCAAAGAAAGCACAGGCTGCTGAGTAAAGAGATTACGTTCTGGGACATAGTCAGAACTCGCATCACTCAACCCATCGGTTAACTCAATATTGATTGGTGTGTTTGCATCAATCAATCTCGCTTGCTGTACGAATTGCATGACTTCCGGAGTCGAGCCAGAAATATTTCTGTTTGTACGCAGGATTAAACTCTGCTTAGTAACGTTTCCGTTAACTTTTTCAATGTCGGTTTTTACACCTCCCAGATTACTGACATACTGAGTCTCCGAATCGCGAATAATGAATCCTTTTGGCTCACGGAGGATCACTGGAGAACCACCATTGTTCAGTTCAACGATGTAATCAGAATTATAAGCCCATGAGCCCAGTATCTGAGTGAAGTCAGTTGCGTTACCGGCAATGATCCGAATATCCCCGTCATCGAAGATTGCGTTTTGATTGATGTCAAATGTAATCCGAATGCTTGATTTCTCTACCGAGTTTTGAATCTGATTGTACAGTCCAACTTCAATGTCAAACCAATCTGAAATCTCACTGGAATATCCAGTGCTGCTTCCATGAAAAACGGTTTCTGTATTTCCGAGATCTTCTGTTGTAGTGCCACCACAACCGACTAATGCGACTAAACTGACAACAGAAAAAAGTTTCATCTTCACTTGATATACCTTGTCTTTCGAAGAGTGTAAAAAGCTGAGCCATGTCCACGGCATCTTGAGCCGGCCCCAAACAGTCTGATAAACAGAGATGAGATGCCAACAAATCATGATCAGTTGATTGCATAGCTCAATGTTGCGCTAGTATCTATGCAGATCCTCTTTAAGGCAAGCGATTGATTTATAGTTCATTTATATGGTCAAAATACAGTCTGCTTGTAAAGGGAGCTGCCTTACTCTGTAGTTAGCGATCTTTTTCGAGGTGCTTCCATTGGGTGTGCACTTTTTCATTGATGGTTAACTGGAATTCATACCCCAGTTCGTTTTCTCGCGTGATGACAAAGCCAAGTCGCTGATGAAAGTTGACCGATAATGTATTGTTTCTGAATACATTACTGACTATTTTTTGAACGGAATTTTTTTTGATGAAACGAGCCAGTTGCGTAAACAGAGAAGTTAATACAACTTTATTTCGGTGCTTCGGATGGACGACGAACATCGGGATAAACCAAGTTGATTCATCTAGTTTTCTGAGTGTGAAATATCCCTGAAGTAACCCTTGTTTTCTGCATTCAAACAGGAGTTCGTCTTGATCCGCTTTGTGGAGGGATTTCAGATATAAGGCTTCGTCAATCGGCTTGCCAGCGTCTTGCGATAACTGCGCCAGAGTCAGCAAATCTAACTTTAAGTATTCGTTCACATGGTCCTGTATTTATCATTCATGGCATGGATATTATTTAACATCTGCCACTTTTGGTCTTCCGGATTCTGACCCTTGGATTGCGCTATTTGGATTGTATGGCTGCCGCTACCACTGAGACGAACTCGCTAAAAAACTCAGAGATGGATGTTGCTTTTTTCGATGCTCAGCGAATCATACTCGACAACTGAGTCCGAGCTTGTCTCATGATTCACTGTTATTTACGAGCATCCGTTTACGGTCTGTCGATATCTTCGCTAAAATGGTAGCCCGAGATGTAAATCGCCATAAGACTACTGATGCAAATGGCCTGACAGTTTTCGATGAAGGTTATTGGAAAATGGAAATAGCATGTCCTAAAACAGCGCGAGTCTGTCACAAGCTTCATCCTGTTATTGATAGTTACACATCAAATCAATTGGTCAGAACTTTTGTTTTCAAGTCTTACTGATAGCGAAGTGATACCAACGCTACTAAACCAAACTCAATAAAACGGTCAAATCGCGATCAGGTGAGCGAGCATATGATACAAAGTTGTGTACTATCAAACGATTCAACGGAAGAAGTCACTGTCACCTATCCTTCCCAGAGGTGTCGATATTGACTGGAAGCATGGCCTTCCCTGAAATGCTGCGGAGATAAATGATCAGATTTCGCAATTTGGACTGAGTTCCTTTCCCTGAGAGAGCTGCCATTAGGAACAACTATTTAGTAAAGTCAGAGTCGAATATCTTTTTTATTATTTCCTTGGAAGTTGCCACATTAATTATCGCCCTGTTGGCTTAGGGGGTTTTTGTTGACAAGCAGATGGCGTGTGTTAGTAGCTGTAGACGTTATTGTAGTGGTCAACAAATTCCGGACACAGATTTAAGCCGATTTTCAGCATTAACTGGCGACAACCCATCATTTACTTG
>NZ_BAAHZP010000012.1:0-128892 GCF_054600795.1 Photobacterium sp. R1 | reverse complement strand
GGAGCGGTAGTTCAGTTGGTTAGAATACCGGCCTGTCACGCCGGGGGTCGCGGGTTCGAGTCCCGTCCGCTCCGCCACTTCTTAGAGAAACCCAGTCAGCAATGGCTGGGTTTTTTGCTATTCAGGGTTCTGATAATTTCTCACTGACGATAAGCCTCAGACTAGGCGTCCCCGTCGAAAGACTGGGGCTTTTTTACGTTGGGGATTTGATATCCGTCCTTCGGCCGGACGCCTCCCGGTCGAATGCGATTCCAGCTGTCCGCTACTTCTTAAAGAAACCCAGTCAGTCATGACTTTTTTTTTGCTATTTGCTATTCGTGATTTGATTTCTGACAGTTGGATATCCGCCTATTGGCAGGATGAATCTTTCCCTCTCTCTGCCCGTTGTTTTAAAACTTAAGACATAACTACAGATGTGCCCCATGGGATGAAAGTTGAAGTCCACAGAAGAACTACTGGAACTCTGCGCTAAAGCGCATCCCAGGAGCACCTGTAGTGATTCCTGTAGTGATTTGAGATAGGGTGTATTCATCTTCTAAAACGCTGGTGACACACTGTCTACACGTCTGATATCGTGTTTTGGTTCTTAACTAGGATCAGCTGGAATGTTGTTGTCTGGCGAGGGAATACTGCACCAATCGGCCACGTAAACCTGTTGAGTTTGATGATCGATGTTTTAGTAGGCGGTTGAGCATCAAATTGATAAATTTCGACATTCAGGGCTGGTAATTATCATCAGTCTATATACAATACTTACCACACGACAGGGGTGTAGCTCCAATTGGCAGAGCAGCGGATTCCAAATCCGCGTGTTGGGAGTTCGAATCTCTCCACCCCTGCCATCTCTTTTAAGCTCTCGCAGAAATGCGGGAGCTTTTTCGTTTTCAGCGTTTATCTAACGCGATACCGTACGGCATTACATCCTCAGAATGCTGAATTTATTCGAGCCCAAATCGAAAAAAAGCCTCATCTATGATGAGGCTGGTACCAATCTAAACTCTCACGTCAGTCTTAGCTTCTCATCATCAGCTGATAGCCAATAAAGCAGGCAGAAATACTCAGGAATACATTTAAGAGCAGGTTCAGTGTCATCTTGGCGTACTCGCCGTGCTGAAGCAGGACGACGTTATCCATGGAGAAGGTTGAAAATGTCGTGAGGGCGCCGAGAAAGCCCAATCCGAGAATCTGACGCCATGGTGAGGCTTCAATCATTCCCTGATTCAGGGCTGACATCAGCAGTCCCATGACAAATGAACCGATGACATTAACGGCGAGGGTCCCATAAGGGAAGCCGCGTCCAAACAGGACAACAGACAGCTCGGCTATCAGATAACGGGCACATGCGCCAAAGGCTCCGCCAAAGGCAACATAGCTTAAAACGATGAGTTGATTCATTTGTACGCTGGTCTCTGTCAGTCAAACCAGATACTAATACCATGAAATGAACTCTCTGTTGAGACAGTCACTAAGGTAATTCACAAAACAATGTGCTATATGGTGTTGTATTGCAAGCGTTCGTGAATTGAGGTGGTGATGAAGCTTTATAAAACGGTCTTGCTGGCACTCAATCCAGATGATCAACGGGCACAGCAGTTGGTCGTGAAAGCCGGGGTCGTGGCAAGCCATAACAATGCAGACCTACACCTGGCATATGTCGAGCCCGGGGTCGGTAATCTGAGTTTTTTGGATATTGAGCTGCAACTGAAAGAAGCCCATGACGATCAGGAGCTCAGGCGAATGGCGCAGTTGTCTGAATTAGCCACCCATTCTCCGCAGCCTGTGCGCGCGATGCATCTCTATGATGGTGATGTTGCAAAACATCTTATTGAACTGGCAGCAAAAATACATGCAGACTTAGTGATTGTCGGCCATGCCAAAACGGATCTGCACTGGTTGCGAGAAGATGTCCGTCGTGAATTGGATCTGCATTTAAAGTGCGATGTGCTGATTTGTCGCTGATGCGTGACGGTTTTTACTGATTCCTGAAATTCAGTAAAGACCGCTTGCTGTCGGGATACACCTTTCTTATACTCGTTAGCTGAAACTTGTCGGAGTGCCAACTGGCTGAGACCGCATTGCGGGATCCGTTGAACCTGATCAGATTAGTATCTGCGAAGGGAACAAGAGAAAATCTTCTGCCTAGCTGTACCTGTCGTGTACAGCTGCTGTATCAGACGATGCGACACGCCCTACTTGTGTCCGCCTCTTGTTTACGCGCCCATCCGTCAAGCAACTTCCCAGAAATATCAGATGAAAGGAAATTGCTATGTCGAGTCGCAAGCAAGCGAGACTGGAAGCGAAACAATTTATTGATTCACTCACTACCCAAGCCTACCCGAATTCCCGAAAAATCTATGTCACCGGCAGCCGGGATGATATCCGTGTCGGCATGCGTGAGATTGCTCAGGCTGACTCCTTAGTCGGCGGGGATAAAAATAACCCGATTTTTGAGCCGAACGAACCGGTACGAGTCTACGATACCTCTGGCTTTTATACCGATCCGGAACAGACGATTGATATCTACAGTGGTCTGCCAAAGCTGCGTGAAAACTGGATTGAAGAGCGGAATGATACTGAGCTGTTGGATGAGCTGAGTTCTGCCTATACCAAAGAGCGTCTGGCTGATGACACCTTAGATGAGCTGCGTTTTGCGCTCCGTGCCCGTGTCCGCCGGGCTAAGCCAGGCCAGTGCGTGACTCAGATGCACTACGCCCGCAAGGGGATCATCACGCCGGAGATGGAATATATCGCGCTCCGTGAAAACATGGGCCGCGCCCGTTACCGTGATGAAGTGCTGAACCAGCAGCATCCGGGACAAAGCTTCGGCGCCAACCTGCCCAAAGACATTACCCCTGAATTTGTGCGAAAAGAGGTGGCTGAAGGCCGCGCTATTATCCCGTCCAACATCAACCACCCGGAATCTGAGCCGATGATTATCGGTCGTAATTTTCTGGTGAAGGTGAATGCCAATATCGGGAATTCGGCGGTCAGTTCCTCGATTGAGGAAGAAGTAGAAAAACTGGTGTGGTCGACCCGCTGGGGCGGCGATACCGTGATGGACCTGTCAACCGGTCGGAACATTCACGAGACCCGTGAGTGGATCATCCGTAACAGTCCGGTGCCGATTGGAACCGTACCAATGTATCAGGCGCTGGAGAAGGTGAACGGCATTGCTGAGAACCTCAATTGGGACGTGTTCCGTGACACCTTGCTGGAGCAGGCGGAACAGGGCGTTGACTACTTTACGATTCACGCCGGTGTGTTGCTGCGCTATGTCCCGATGACGGCCAAGCGCGTGACGGGTATTGTTTCCCGTGGCGGTTCTATCATGGCGAAATGGTGTCTGGCACATCACAAGGAAAGCTTCCTGTATGAGCACTTTCGCGAGATTTGCGAGATCTGCGCAAAATACGATATCGCGCTGTCGCTTGGCGATGGCTTGCGTCCGGGTTCAGTCGCGGATGCCAATGACGAAGCCCAGTTCAGCGAACTGCGTACACTGGGAGAGCTGACTCAGATCGCCTGGGAATATGATGTACAGGTGATGATTGAAGGACCGGGGCATGTGCCGATGCATATGATCAAGGAAAACATGGAAGAGCAGCTCAAGCACTGCCATGAAGCTCCGTTCTATACCTTAGGCCCGCTGACGACCGATATTGCCCCGGGTTATGACCATATCACCTCCGGAATTGGTGCCGCGATGATTGGCTGGTATGGCTGTGCCATGCTGTGTTACGTGACGCCGAAAGAACACCTTGGCCTGCCGAATAAAGATGACGTGAAGACTGGCCTGATTACCTACAAACTCTGTGCTCACGCGGCTGATTTGGCCAAAGGACACCCGGGGGCGCAGGTCCGAGACAATGCATTGTCAAAGGCCCGTTTTGAATTCCGCTGGGAAGACCAGTTCAATCTGGGTCTGGACCCGGATACTGCCCGTGCATTCCACGATGAAACCCTGCCGCAGGAATCCGGCAAGATTGCGCACTTCTGTTCAATGTGTGGACCTAAATTCTGTTCGATGAAGATTTCTCAGGAAGTGCGGGATTATGCGAAAGCACAGAATGAGGCTCAGGTGATCCAGTTACTGGAGGATCCGCTGGAAGGCATGCGCCAGAAATCGGCCGAATTCCGGGAAAAAGGCAGCGAGCTATATCATCAGGCGAAAACCCATGAGGCAGATCAGGCATGAGTGGGGCGCAACAACTGACATTTCCGGGAATGGAGGGCGGCATCGGGCCGCTCTATCCTGTCGTCGATGATGTTCACTGGATTGCCCGGCTGCTGCCGCTGGGCGTGAAAACGGTTCAGCTGCGGATGAAAGATCCGGCACATCCAGAACTGGAAACACAAATCATCGAAGCCATCCGGCTGGGCCGTGTGCACAACGCTCAGGTGTTTATCAATGACTACTGGCAGCTGGCGCTGAAACACGGCGCTTACGGGGTGCATCTGGGACAGGAAGATCTGGATGCCGCCGATCTGGATGCCTTGCGTCATGCCAGTATCCGGCTGGGTGTTTCTACCCGGACGTCGGCTGAGTTGCAGCGCGGCCTGGCGATTGCGCCGAGCTATGTGGCAATCGGCCACATCTTCCCGACGCCAACCAAGGACATGCCAACCCCGCCGCAAGGGGTCGCACAGCTGAAGGAACATCTGGCGACCGTGGCGGGCCGTTATCCGACGGTGGCTATCGGCGGAATTGACCTGAGCAATGTGGCGGACGTCTGGCAGACCGGCGTGTCCTGTGTCGCCGTGGTGCGGGCCGTGACGGCTGCACCGGACACGGAGCAGGCTCTGGCCGCTTTCGCTGAAAAGCTGGTGAGGTAAGCCATGCTGACTGACGAATCTTTTTTACGCTATCACCGTCAGGTGCAGTTGCCGGAAATTGGTGAGCAGGGTCAGCTGGCCCTGCAACAGGCCAAGGTGCTGATCATCGGTGCCGGTGGTCTGGGAGCGCCCGCGGCGTTGTATCTGGCCGGTGCCGGTGTGGGCAGTCTGGTGATTGCGGACGGCGATCGGGTGGAGCGTTCCAACCTGCAACGCCAGATCATCTACCGCGATGACAATCAGGGCGAGAGCAAGGCTCAGGCCGCAGTCGCGCAGGTGAAGGCACTCAATCCGCACATCCGGGCCCGGGCCGTGACCGCCAATCTGGCTAAGTTACAGCTGGCGATGGAAATTAGCCTTGCGGATGTGGTGCTCGATTGCACCGACAATTTTGCCAGCCGCCATGCCATCAATCAGGCCTGTTTCGAACACGGCAAGCAGCTGATCTCCGGGGCGGCGATCCGCTGGCAGGGGCAACTGATGAACTTTGATTTCCGGGCGCAGCAGGGGCCTTGCTATCACTGCCTGTTTCCGCACGGTGACATGCAGGCACCGCAAAATTGCAGCGAGTCCGGGATTGCCGGTCCCGTCGTCGGGATCATGGGGACCTTCCAGGCCTTGCAGGCTATCAAGGCGATCACCGGCAGTGGCGAATCTGGCAAGGGTCAGTTCCGCCAGTTTGACGGCCTCACCCTGCAATGGCAGCAGTTTGCTCTGCCTATGAATCCGCAATGCCCTGTATGCAGTAAGGAATCTTTATGACCATGATTAACGTTCAGGTGAACGATAAAACCATGCAGCTGGCGGCAGAAACCTCGCTACGAGCGCTGCTGGAGCAACTGGCAATGCCGCTGGATGCCACCGCAGTGGCGCTCAATCAGTCGATTGTCAGTCGTGATTGCTGGGGAGACACCGTGCTCAGCGATGGCGACGCGATCGCCCTGTTTCAAGCTATTGCAGGAGGTTGAGATGCTGACGATTGCAGATAAAACGTTTTCATCCCGTCTGTTTACCGGTACCGGCAAGTATGCCGGCCGGGATGTGATGGCGCAGTCCATTCTGGCTTCCGGTTCGGAACTGGTGACCATGGCACTCAAACGGGTCGACATTGAAAACAGGGACGATGACATCCTGGCGCCGCTGCGTGCCGCTGGGGTGAACCTGCTGCCGAATACCTCCGGCGCGAAAAATGCGAAGGAAGCGATCTTTGCCGCGCAGCTGGCCCGTGAAGCGCTGGGCACTCACTGGCTGAAACTGGAAATTCACCCGGATCCGAAATATTTAATGCCGGATCCGATTGAAACGCTGATTGCCGCAGAAGCGCTGGTCAAACAGGGCTTTATTGTGCTGCCTTACTGTCATGCCGATCCGGTGCTCTGTAAGCGGTTGGAAGAAGTCGGTTGCGCGGCGGTCATGCCGCTGGGTGCGCCGATTGGCTCCAATAAAGGGCTGGCCTCACGGGATTTCCTCGACATCATTATCGATCAGGCACGGGTGCCGGTGATTGTGGATGCCGGGATTGGCGCGCCGTCTCATGCGGCGGAAGCTATGGAGCGGGGCGCGGATGCGGTGCTGGTCAATACCGCGATTGCTGCGGCGGCTGATCCGGTGGCCATGGGCCGGGCATTCAAACTGGCGGTCGAAAGCGGACGGATGGCTTATGAAGCCGGTCTGGCCGGGACAGTCAGCCAGGCTGTTGCATCCAGCCCGCTGACGGCGTTTCTGGATGCCAGCATTTAAGGAGGCGGCATGAGTTATGCGGATGTCTGGCGTCAGCTGGACTGGGATGATGTCCGGCTGTCGATTTACAGTAAAACGGCGGCGGATGTTGAGCGTGCACTCAGCAAACGCAAGCGGGATCTTGAAGACTTCAAAGCTTTGATTTCCCCGGCTGCCGAGGCTTATCTGGAGCAAATGGCACAGCAGTCGGCGGCTCTGACGCGGCAGCGTTTTGGCCGGACGATCGGATTTTACGTGCCTTTGTATCTGTCGAATCTCTGTGCCAACAGCTGTACTTACTGCGGCTTTACCATGGAGAATAAGATCAAGCGAAGGACACTGACGCTGGACGAGATTGAGCGTGAATGTGCGGCGATCAAAGCGCTGAATTTCGATAATGTGCTGCTGGTCACCGGCGAGCACGAACGTAAGGTCGGGATGGATTATTTCCGTCAGAGTGTTCCGGCAATCAAGCGTCACTTCAGTTACCTGTCGATGGAAGTCCAGCCGCTGGATCAGGCGGAGTATGCCGAGCTGAAAACGCTGGGGCTGGATGCGGTGATGGTTTATCAGGAAACCTACAGTGCACCGACTTATGCCCAGCATCATTTACGCGGCAATAAGATGGACTTTGTGTACCGGCTGGAAACCCCGGACCGACTGGCGCGGGCCGGCATTGATAAAATCGGCATCGGCGCACTGATTGGTCTGGAAGAATGGCGGACTGACTGTTTTTTTGTCGCCAGCCATCTGGATTATCTGGAGCGGACTTACTGGCAGACCCGTTATTCGATTTCGTTTCCGCGACTGCGTCCGTGTACGGGCGGATTAGAGCCGAAATCCGTGATGAGTGACCGCCAGCTGGTGCAGCTGATCTGCGCATACCGGCTGTTCAACAGTGAGGTTGAGCTGTCCATGTCGACCCGGGAATCCCCGCATTTTCGCGACAATGTGTTGCCGCTGGGGATCACCAGCATGTCGGCAGGATCCAAAACGCAACCGGGAGGTTATGCCGATAACGAGCCGGAGCTGGAGCAGTTTGCGATCAGCGATGAGCGGGCGGTCAGTGACGTGGCGCAGGCGGTGAAACAGCACGGTTTTGAGGTTGTCTGGAAAGACTGGCACCCGGCTTATTCCGGCTGATTGCTTAGCGTAAGCTGCAGAGAAAATGAAAGGGCTGATGAAAACCATCAGCCCTTTTTGATGAGATGAAACAATTATTCCGTAAAGACGGCGTTGACCTTGGCGTCGTAACGGGCATTGATGTTGGATGAATAATGTCTGGCTGTCAGCTCAATTTTCAGTTTCTGAACATCGACCGGTTCATCAAAAGAGACAGAGAGTGTGCCTGAAGGGTATTTCAGGTAGCTCGGATAAACCCGTTCGTTATTTTCGTTATAGATGAACGCAACCACAGACTGATTACGGGCATTGGCGGTTGTGTTGACAACCAGTTCCAGCGATTTCACTTTCTTGTTGTTGTACGGCGTAATTTCCACCCATTTGGTCACTGGCGTCCCAAAGCTGGCATAGAGTGAGGTACCGGCAGAGATTTGCTCATCAAAATCAATCACAGGATCGTGATCCGGGTAGCTGGTGGCATCGTTCGGTTTACTGTTGCCGAAATACTCCTGAATCAGGCTGAAGCCATCGCCGTCGTAATCGGTATTGGCATCAAGCCCGACCACCTCATAAGTTTTTTTCCACCAGGTTGGCAGATGGTCGTTATTGATGCTCGTGCTTTCGCCGTAGTTAAACCGGAAATTCCCGTCAAAGCGCTGGCTGGGTTTGGTAAAGTCGGCATTGTACACAGAGATCACCGCACGGTAATTGTCCTGCCAGTACACGATCGGGGTGGCGAATTTGTGCTCTCCCCAGCCCGCACGGCAGTCCAGATTATGCAGGCGCTGGTTCGCACCGTTGTAAATTTCGATCTTACAGTCCATGGCATTGGGCTGATTATTATCATATCCCAGTGTGACCAGATGGTGGCGGTCGGCAGGCAGGTTGAATTTGACCGGAATGTTCACCCGCTGGCCTTTATAAATCGTCTGATTTACGGACTGTTTGTAGGTTTCTAAATGTGGATTGGTGTTGGCCAGAGCGGCAAAAGACAAAAAAGGAAGTGACAGAAGCAGTTGTTTTTTCATGATATAACCTTATGAATATAATTGATTATTGTTTCATCAGGCATGCTAGCGATATTCATCAGATGTGAAAACAGTCAATAGGGACAGTTTTGTGCTGGGTCACGGAGATACATGACCGTTGTGCTCCGGCTGGCAGGCAGAAAAAAGTCCGGCGTACTGACCGGACTTTTGGGAGCTAAATCAGGGATGTTTTTAGCGACTGAGCGGCGCAGTTGCCTGTTTCAGCCACGTCAGATCCTCGCCCTGCAGGGACGGGCTGATGACGTCGAAGACGGTTTGGTGGTAAGTGTTCAGCCACGCCAGCTCGCTGTCGGTCATCAGGCTGAGATCCACCAGACGGCGATCAATCGGGGCACGGGTCAGCGATTCGAAACCGAGTACGGTCATATCCCCTTCGGTTGGGACTTCCACAACCAGCTCCAGGTTTTCAATCCGGATGCCGAAGGCGTCGGCACGGTAATAACCCGGCTCATTCGACAGCACCATTCCCGGCAGCAGCGCGGTTGGATTCGGGACTTTCGAAATCCGTTGCGGGCCTTCATGTACGTTCAGGAAATGGCCGACGCCATGGCCTGTACCGTGGTCGAAATCAAAACCGTGTGCCCACAGGTGCTGACGTGCCAGAGCATCCAGCTGTGAGCCTGTCGTGCCGCGCGGGAAACGGGCACTGGCCAGGGCAATGTGACCTTTCAGCACCAGCGTGAAGGTTTGTTTCACTTCATCGCCCGGATTACCGACTGCGATGGTGCGGGTGATGTCGGTTGTGCCGTCTGGGTACTGACCGCCTGAATCTACCAGATAGACGTTGTCCATTTGCAGGACGCCCGGCTCCGGCTGGTTGTTGTGGTTGTAGTGACACATGGCAGCGTTGCCACCGGCTGCGGAAATGGTGTCGAAGCTGACATCGGTGCAGCTTGGATCTTCAATCCGGAACTGCCACAGCTGATCGGCCAGCGTGGCTTCGTCCAGCAGATTGCCGGCTGCGACCTGACGGTCAACCCAGGCCAGGAACTTGGACACCGCCACGCCATCACGGATATGACTGGCTTTCATGCCAGCCACTTCGGTCGGGTTTTTGGCAGCTTTCGGCAGCATGCACGGATCGGCACCTTCAAGGATCACAGCACCGGCGTCACGCAGGGTCTGTCCGGCCCAGGCATTGCTGGTGGCCGGGTCAAGCAGCACATGCTTACCATTCAGGGCTTTCAGGCGGTGTTCCAGGGTTTCCGGCGCCTGAATGCGGACACCTTCACCCACATGCGCTGCAAATTCAACAGGCAGACGGGATTCATCAATAAAGAAATCGACGCTGCCGTCATTGTGCAGGATAGCGGTCGACAGCAGGACCGGCAGGCACTGCACGTCGCTGCCGCGAATGTTCAGCAGCCAGGCAATGCTGTCGAGCTGGGTGAGCAGGACGGCATCGGCTTTTTGTTTTTGCAGGCTGGCGGCAATGTTTGCGCGTTTTTCGCTGCTGTGCTGGCCGACAAAATCCAGCCCCATCAGTCTGGCGTCAGACAGCGTCGGCGCCGGGCGGTCCTGCCACAGGGTATCAATCGGGTTGGTGTTCAGCAGCACCAGCTCCAGGCTGCTGTCCAGCGACTGCTGGGTACGTTTCAGCCAGGCGCCGCTGTGCAGGCGCGGGTCGACGGCAATTTTGCTGCCGGCAGCAAAGTGGTCTGCCACCCACTGCATTGGCGGTTCTTCGATCAGATGCCGGTATTCAAACACGTCGCCCGGCACTTGTTTACGAACCTGGACGACATAGCGGCCATCCACAAACATCGCTGCCTTGTCGCGGCCGATAACAGCGGCTCCGGCTGAACCGGTGAAGCCGGTTGCCCACAGCAGGCGCTCGTTATGTTCAGGGATGTATTCACCCAGGTATTCGTCTTCATGCGGGATCACCAGGGCATCAAGCTGTTCTGCTTCCAGCCACTGGCGGATCTGTGCCACGCGTTGTGAAATCACTGATTGCATCTGTCAATATTCCTTTCTGTTGATGTCATCCTCGAACGGATGAGCCAAACCTGCCCCTCAGTCACCCTGACGACGGCAGCAGGCCGATCCGCTAAAGGTAGCGTTTTTGTGAATAGCCTGCAATTAACCGGTAGACAATTCACGGCATCCGTTGATGATGATCTGCCTTAACCATCTGTGCCCCGGGTCATTTTCCTGGTGTTGTGGCCAGAAAAGGGTGTAAGCCATAGCAGGAAGTGCTGTCGGTAAGGGCAGCACGATCAGGTCGAGCTGAGCCGCGACATAGTTAGCGAAATGGCTGGGCGCGGTGAAGACCAGATCGGTATGGGTACATAAACTGGCGGCGCTATTAAAGTCTGGCACAAACATCGCGATATCGCGTTGCAGGCCCTGCTCTGCCAGTTTGTAGTCCAGCAGCCAGCGGTCATCCCGGCCGCAACGCACCTGAATGTGCCGCTGGCGGAGGTAGTGGTCCTGATTCCACTGACCGTCCTCATACAGTGCCAGCACCGGATGACCGGGCCGGACAATACAACGCTGGGTATCGCGGTGCAATTCCTGGAACAGTACGCCTTTCGGCGGCATCAGGGTGAGCTGGGCGTCCAGCGGGTTGAGATCTTTCCCGGTGATCCCGAAGTCAATCTCACCACGCAGCATCTTGTCGAAAGTATCCGGCTCCCAGGCATGGGTATCCAGCAGGATGTTGGGTCCCTGACTGAAAATATCACCCAGAAAGCGCGGCATCAGCAGCGGATAGGCACTTTCCACCAGAGACATTTTGAAATGGCGGTCACTGTTTTGCGGGACGAACTCTGCCGGTGCGGTCAGGTTTTCGATGTCCTGCAGCAGTTTTTCCAGTACGGGTTGCAGTGCCCGGGCACGCGGAGTCGGCTGCAGTCCGTGGGCACTGCGGACAAACAGGGTATCGTCGAACTGCTCGCGCAGCCGGGCCAGGCTTTTGCTGACCGCAGACTGGCTCAGACATAAGCGGTTTGCGGCGCGGGTGACGCTGCACTCCTGGAGTAACACATGCAGGCAGACCAAAAGATTGAGGTCCAGCCGGGTCAGTTTATCAACTGTCATCATTCATCCGTCATGTTGCTGAGATATTCCTGAGTGGAAATTTCACCGTGAATATAAACCATTTTAATTCATATCACGAACCTCGTAGACTGGCACCGTCTTTTGATAGGAAACCGAGTGAATGAAGCCTGAAACATCTTTGTCGAACCGCCGCATTGTGGCACTGATGGTCCTGCTGGTGCTGTTCAGCCCGCTGGCCATCGATATTTATCTGCCAGCCTTACCGGCCATGGCGGACAGTTTTGCTGTCGACCCGACACTGGTCCAGGATACGGTGACCTGGTTTATGTTCAGTCTGGGGCTGGGACAGGTCTTTGCCGGTCCGCTGGCTGACCGCTTCGGCCGTCGTCCGATTGCGCTGGCCGGGGTGGCGCTTTACGCGATGAGTTCGACCCTGGCCTATGTGGCGCAGTCGCTGGATATTATGCTGCTTGCCCGATTCCTGCAGGGGTTCGGCGCCTGTGCGACTTCGGTGGCTGCCTTTGCCGCAGTCCGTGACAGCTTCGGCCCTGAGCGCAGCGGCCGGATGATCAGCTATCTCAATGGTGCCATCTGCTTTATTCCGGCACTGGCCCCGCTGCTGGGCTCCTGGCTGACCCACGAATTTGGCTGGCGTGCCAACTTCAGCTTCATGGCGGGTTTCGCGCTGGTGGCTGGTGGCCTGCTGACCACGTTTTTCCGGGAGACCCGCCCGGCGGATACCTTTGTCAGCGGTGCGATGTTCAGCCCGTCGCGTTATTTCTCGGTGCTGCGCGAGCCGGTATTTGTGTTCCATGCGTTGATGTCGATGCTGGCGATGGCTGTGATCCTGGCTTATGTGACGTCCGCACCGATGTGGCTGATGGTTCATCTGGGACTGGATATGGGGCAGTTTACGTTCTGGTTCGGCATCAATGCCGTCCTCAATATTATTGCCTGCATGGTCGCGCCGAAGTGTATGGATAAGATGGGCTCACGCCGCACCCTGATGTCTGGTCTGGCCATGCTGACGCTTTCGGGCGGTATGATGCTGATTCTGAAAGATATCGCGACCGCATGGGCCTTTATGCTGCCGATCTTTATGAGCTCATTCGGATTTGCGTTTGTGTTGGGCTCTGCAGCCGGGAAAGCACTGGCGCCGTTCGGTGACCGGGCGGGAACCGCGGCTGCGATGCTGGGCCTCTTTCAGATGAGCGGCGCCGGGCTGATGGTCAGTCTGACTCAGCGACTGGATCTGGCACCACCGCTGCTGATGACCTTCCAGATGCTGCTGTTGCTGCCGGGACTGCTGATCTTGCTGTCCCGCCGTGGCCGCCAGTGGCATCCGGCTCCGACTCAGGATTAATCCTGACAACTAATTTTGTATTGAACTGGTTTGGCATATAACTAGACGCCCGAAAAAGGCGCTGGGTCTCGACAACCCTTTGAACTCTCGCTTGGCCTGTCACTGACGTGACAGGCTTTTTTTTTGCCTGATGGCTCAGGAGCAGGAAGTACTGACGTCTTTCTGCTTCGCTTTGCCGCGCCATTGCTGGATCAGCAGGCCAAGAATAATCATCACCAGACCGATCAGGGTCGCCGGATGAATTGTTTCCCCGATGATGGTCGCCAGCAGCATCAGCGAGATAAAGGGTGACAGGAAGATCAGGTTGCTCAGTTTGGCCGTGTTGCGGGTCAGCTTCATCGCATTCAGCCAGAGCACGAAGGTGATCCCCATTTCGAACAGTCCGACATAACTGACGGCCATCCAGCCCTGCCAGGGAATGGGCTGCCAGCCACCGGTATACAGGCTCAGACCGATAGAAAATGGTAGTGACAGCAGGAAACCCAGCAAGACACTGACCACGGGGTCGGCCTGATTTTTAGTATTCAGAATCCAGAACAGGGCCCACAGCAGGGTCGACAGCAGTGCCAGAGCCACCCCGAGCGGGCTGTCGAACTGCAACGCCATCAGATCGCCTTTGGTCGCAATCACCACCACACCAAGATAGCCAAACAGACAGGCGACCCAGTCCTGCGGGCGGATTTTCTGGCCCAGAAACAGTGCCGCCATCAGGGTCAGAGTGATGGCCCAGCTGTAGTTGAGTGGCTGCGCCTGCGAGGCCGGGAGCAGCGCATAGGACTGAAACAGCACCAGATAATAGATACAGGGATTGATTAGCCCGAGCATCAGGTAATAAAGCGGCTTGGCTTTCAGAGTCGGCAGTAACTGACTGAGCTTGCCCTGATAACCGGCGATGGCAATCAGGGCGATCGCGGAGACGGCGCTCGCGGCCGCCACCATCTGGATCGGCGAAAAATAGTTGAGGGTGATTTTGAAGGCGGTGGCGACGGTGGACCATAAGAGTACGGCGGCGAGACCGAACCCGATCGCTTTCTTTTCCTGCATACTGCGCTTCCTGCTGCTGGACGAGAACTGACAGGCAGGACTGACGACAGCCTGCCGTAAAAACCGTCAGTTTATGCCATTTGCGCTTAGTCAGCCAGCACAGGATTCCGCCAGAGCCCGCTTTCCGTGATGACAATATCTGGACATTTATCCAGTATCTTTTTAGCCTTATCCTAAGAATACAAAAACATGCAGGAAACAGTGCAATGATGGGGGAATGGTTCAGTGAGAACGGCCAGTGGCTGGCCGCTGCGATCACCGGTGCGGTGGTGGCAGGCAGTGCGACCGCCCTGTGGTTTCAGGGCCGACTGCGTCAGCAGGCAGAGATCTGGCAGCGGCAGTTAGAGTCCGAAACCCGGCTGGCCCGTCAGCAGGAGCAGCAACTGCGCCACGAACTGGCGGAACAGCAGCAGGAGCTGGATACGCTGGATGTCGAACGTGACCGGCTCAGCAACGAACTGCGCCAGATGCACGCCCGGCTGGCCGCGGCGGTGGAGAAGCTGCGTTATCTGGAAACGCTGCGTCAGGAGCATCTGAAACTGACGGAGCGGCTGGAAGCCTCTCGTCAGGCAGAATCCGTGCTGGCGGCAGATCTACGTGAGTTGCAGACCCGTTACCGGGAAGAGCAGAAATCGGCTCAGGAGAAAATCACCCTGCTGGAAAATGCAGAAACCCGCCTTCAGCAGCAGTTTGAAAGTCTGGCTAACCGGTTGTTCGAGCAGAAAAGCCGTAGTGTGGATGAGCAGAACAAGCTCAGTCTGGATGGCCTGCTCAGCCCGCTCAAGGAACAGCTGGAAGGATTTCGTAAACAGATTCACGACAGCTTCAGCCATGAGGCCCGCGAGCGGCATACGCTGGTTCACGAGATCAACAGCCTGAAGCAGCTCAATGAGCAGATGGCGCGTGAGGCAGTGAATCTGACCCAGGCCCTGAAAGGAGACAACAAAGCCCAGGGCAACTGGGGCGAAGTGGTACTGGCACGGGTGCTGAGCGAGTCCGGTCTGCGCGAGGGGCACGAGTATCAGACTCAGGTGAATCTGGAAGATCACAGCGGCAAGCGCTATCAGCCTGACGTTGTGGTGCATTTGCCGCAGGACAAAGATGTGGTGATCGATGCCAAAATGTCACTGGTCGCCTTTGAGCGTTATTTCCATGCCGAGACGCAGGCCGAACGGGATCAGGCACTCAGCGATCACCTGACTTCGCTGCGTGGTCATATCCGCGGCCTGAGTCGCAAGGATTATCATCAGCTGGAAGGCGTGCGCAGTCTGGATTATGTGCTGATGTTTATTCCGGTTGAGCCCGCGTTCCAGACCGCCGTGGAAGCCGACCCGTCACTGATCCGGGATGCCATGGACAGCAATATCATGCTGGTCAGCCCGACAACTTTGCTGGTGGCTTTGCGTACCATCAATAACCTGTGGCGGAACGAAAGGCAAAATCAGAATGCCAAGCAAATTGCGGATCGCGCCAGCAAGCTCTATGACAAGCTGCGGCTGTTCGTCGCCGACATGGACAACGTCGGCCATGCGCTGGACAAGGCCAGCCAGAGCTATCAGGGTGCGATGAACAAGCTGGCGACCGGGCGGGGCAATATTATCCGGCAAGCGGAGAGCTTCAGGCAGCTGGGGGTTGAAGTGAAGCGGGATTTACCGGCCGCCCTGACCGAACAGGCGCTGCGCGACAGTGAGGCTGTTCACGTCCTCACCGAGACGGTGAATGACACACCATGATGCATCAAGTAAACTACGCCCATAAATCAAAATTGATGGAACGAGCATGACTGAACCCACACAAACCACTGATTTTGGTTACCGTAAGGTCGCCAAAGAAGAGAAAGCGCAACTGGTCGCGGAAGTGTTTCACTCTGTAGCTGACAAGTACGATCTGATGAACGACCTGATGTCGATGGGCATTCATCGTCTGTGGAAGCGTTTCACGATCGACTGCAGCGGTGTACGTCGTGGTCAGCACGTGCTGGATCTGGGCGGTGGTACCGGGGATCTGGCCGCGAAATTCTCTCGCATGGTAGGTGAGGAAGGTCAGGTGGTTCTGGCTGATATCAACAATTCCATGCTGAAAGTCGGTCGCAGTAAACTGCGTGACCGCGGAATTGTCGGGAATGTGGCTTATGTTCAGGCCAACGCTGAAGAGCTGCCGTTCCCGGATAACTATTTCGACTGTATCACCATCAGTTTCTGTCTGCGGAACGTCACCGACAAAGACAAAGCGCTGCGTTCCATGTTCCGGGTGCTGAAACCGGGCGGTCGTCTGCTGGTGCTGGAATTTTCCAAGCCGGTGCTCGAGCCGTTATCGAAAATCTATGATGCTTATTCGTTCCACATTCTGCCGCGCGTGGGTGAGATGGTGGTCGGTGATGCCGACAGTTACCGCTATCTGGCCGAGTCCATCCGGATGCATCCGGATCAGGCCACGCTGGAAGGTATGATGCAGGACGCCGGTTTTGAGCAGACCAGCTACCATAACCTGACCGGCGGCATCGTTGCGCTGCACCGCGGCTATAAGTTCTGAGGTCCGGATGCCAGTTGATGCGCTCCTCACCGGTGTGGTGGAAACGGCTCTGAATACCCTGCTCAAAGACGAGGAGGCCAGTCAGCGACGTCTGGCCCGTCTGCGCGGCAAGGTGATCAGTGTGCAGATAAACGAGTTCGGCAAACGTCTGTATTTTGTGTTCAGCCAGCAGATTGATGTGCTGGCAGCCTACGAAGGCGAGGCCGACTGCCAGTTGGCACTGAGCCTGACGGCGTTGCCGGAGCTGCGCGAGCAGGCCAACCTGACCCAGCTGATCAAAGCGGACAAGCTGGCGCTGGATGGGGATATCCAGCTGGCCCAGCAGTTCTCTGCGTTGCTGAGCGGTCTGAAACCGGATGTGGCCGAGCGCTTGTCCCGCTATACCGGCGATGTGGTCGCCCATACGGTGGTAAGCGGTGTGAAGCAGAAGCTGACCGGGCTGCGCCATCATGCCGGAGAACGCAGCCGCGATCTGGCGGAGGTGATCACCGAAGAGTGGCGCCTGGCACCACCGGCGCTCGAGATTGCCCATTTCGCCGATCAGGTGGATGATGCCGCGTCTCAGCTGGCCCGGCTGGAAGCCCGAATCAATAAGCTGGCTGATCGGCTGGCGCAACCCACTCCTGCTGCCTGAGAATCATGAGTCGTTTTTCCGAAATTAAGCGCCTATACCAAATTACTGCCGTCCAGCTGCGTTACGGGCTGGATGACCTGCTGCCGGACGATCCCCGGACCCGGCTGCCGAAACTGATGCGAAAAAGCCTGTTCTGGATCCGCAACCAGCATCCGGACAAGCCGCTGGGCGAGCGTCTGCGTCTGGCCTTACAGGCGCTGGGGCCGGTCTGGATCAAGTTCGGCCAGATGATGTCGACCCGGCGCGATCTCTTCCCGCCGCATATTGCCGACCAGCTGGCGATGCTGCAGGACAGGGTGGCTCCGTTTGACGGTGCGCTGGCCCGCCAGCAGATCGAAAAAGCACTGGGCGGTCCGCTGGATCGCTGGTTTGCCGATTTTGACCAGACACCACTGGCCTCGGCTTCGATTGCACAGGTGCATACTGCGACGCTGAAAGAAAATGGCCGCGAAGTGGTCCTGAAGGTGATCCGTCCGGATATCCTGCCGGTGATTCAGGCCGATATCCGTCTCATGTACCGGATGGCCCGGCTGGTGGCGCGTTTTGTGCCGGAAGCCCGACGTCTGCGCCCGGTCGAAGTGATCCGGGAGTATGAAAAGACGCTGATCGATGAACTGGACCTGATGCGTGAGGCGGCCAATGCGATTCAGCTGCGCCGGAACTTTGAAGGCAGTGATTCACTCTATGTGCCTGAAGTGTTTACCGATTACGCCAGCAGTCATCTTCTTGTCATGGAACGTATTTATGGTATTCAGGTCTCTGACATTGAGGCGCTGAAAGCCAACGGCACAGACATGAAGCTGCTGTCGGAAAAAGCGGTGAACGTATTCTTTACTCAGGTTTTCCGTGACAGTTTTTTCCATGCGGACATGCATCCGGGGAATATTTTTGTCTCGTATAAGAATCCGGCCGACCCGCAGTGGATTGCGCTGGATTTTGGCATCGTGGGGACGCTGAACCGGGAAGATAAGCGCTATCTGGCAGAAAACCTGCTGGCGTTCTTTCACCGGGATTACCGCAAGGTGGCCGAGCTGCACGTCGACTCGGGCTGGGTGCCGCATGATACCAATGTCGATGAGTTTGAATTTGCGATTCGCACGGTGTGCGAGCCGATCTTCGAGAAACCGCTGGCAGATATTTCGTTTGGCCATGTGCTACTGAACCTGTTCAATACCGCACGTCGCTTCAATATGGAAGTTCAGCCGCAGCTGGTGCTGCTGCAGAAAACCCTGCTTTATGTCGAAGGGCTGGGCCGTCAGTTGTATCCGCAGCTGGATCTGTGGGATACCGCCAAACCGTTTCTGGAAGACTGGATGTCGCGTCAGGTCGGGCCGCAGGCCATCATTGGTGCGGTGCGGGAGAAGGCGCCGTTCTGGGCTGAAAAATTACCTGAACTGCCTGAATTGCTTTATGACAGTTTGCGCCAGGGCAAAGTAATGAATCAGCGGATTGATATGCTGTATGACAACTTTATGTCCAGCCGTCGTCAGCAGGGCCAGGCAAGGTTTTGTTTTGGCGTTGGCGCGACCCTGATTATATGTTCTGCCATACTTTTTGGTAACCAGGTGGATATTTATCCAGCCATATCTGCAACAGCTGGGGGGATCTTCTGGCTGATGGGTTGGCGGGCTTACACCAAATAACCGCTGTGTCACGCAAGGTGCCATGGCTTTAACGATGAATTGAGGAAAGGTAAACATGGGTGGAATCAGTATCTGGCAACTGCTAATCGTTGCCCTGATTATTGTGCTGTTATTCGGAACCAAGAAGTTGCGTTCAATCGGCGGTGACTTGGGCTCAGCGGTGAAAGGCTTCAAGAAAGCCATGAGCGATGAGGAAGAGAGCAAAAACAAAGCGGATGCAGACTTTGAGCAGAAGTCGCTGGCGGATAAGAAAGATGCCGCAGAGCCGCAGAAAGACCAGAAAGATAAAGAGCAGGTTTAACACGTGTTTGATATCGGGTTCTGGGAGCTGATTCTGATTGCCGTGGTCGGCCTGGTAGTGCTGGGGCCGGAACGGCTGCCGGTTGCGATTCGCTCGGTCTCGCGCTGGGTTAATGCTGCCAGAAATATGGCCACTGCGGTGAAGACTGAGCTGTCTCAGGAACTGAAGATTCACGAGCTGCATCAGGACCTGAAAAAGGCCGAGCAGGCGGGGATGCAGGATCTGGCCCCGGATCTGCAAAAATCGGTTGAGGAACTGAAAGAGGCAGCGGCCTCAGTGCAGCGTCCTTATGCCAAACCTGAGCCTGCCAAATCTGAACCTTCAATCAAGCCAGAGCACCCGGCAACGGAAGAAGTGCATCCGCAGGTAGAGACTCATCCGGATGAGATGCCTGCCAAGCCGTCATCATTTTCGCAACAACAGGATAAATAACGCTTCATGTCGAGTGTGGAAGAGACCCAGCCTTTGTTCAGTCATTTGCTGGAATTGCGGAACCGGCTGCTCCGTTCTATCTTGAGTGTCCTGGTGGTCTTTCTCTGCCTGGTGTGGTTTGCCAATGACATTTACAGTCTGCTGGCAGCTCCGCTGGTTGAGCGGCTGCCGGAAGGCACCAGCATGATTGCCACCGATGTGGCATCGCCGTTCTTTACCCCGATCAAGCTGACGCTGGTGACCTCGGTGTTTCTGGCTGTGCCTTTTATTTTGTATCAGGTCTGGGCCTTTGTGGCACCGGGATTGTACAAGCATGAACGCCGCCTAGTGATGCCGCTGCTGTTTTCCAGTTCGCTGCTGTTCTACTGCGGTGTTGCCTTCGCCTATTTTGTAGTGTTCCCGCTGGTGTTTGGTTTTTTCACCAGCATCGCACCGGAAGGGGTCCAGGTCGCGACGGATATTGCCAGCTATCTCGATTTTGTGCTGGCGCTGTTTCTGGCATTCGGTATCGCGTTTGAGATCCCGGTAGCCATTATTCTGCTGTGCTGGACCGGGGCGACTGACCCGGAGAGCCTGCGCCAGAAGCGCCCTTATATCATTGTGGCAGCCTTCGTGGTCGGCATGCTGCTGACACCGCCGGATATCATCTCGCAGACCTTGCTGGCCGTGCCGATGTGTCTGCTGTTTGAAGTCGGACTGTTCTTCTCCCGCTTCTATGTACGTGCAGATGACGATGGATCCGCAGAAGACTGAGTCTGAACGCTGAGACTGACAGCCGCCTTTGTGCGGCTGTTTTTGTTTGTGCCGTGTGCCAAGGTCAGTTTTTATTTGTCTGAATGTGGCGTGTACAATGACGCCAAATTTCCAGCGGACAGCACAGTGATGATAGATATAGGTGTCAACCTGACCAACAGCCGTTTTGATAAAGACCGGGATGCCGTGATCGCCCGCTCGCGTGAAGCCGGGGTCCAAGCCTTGATCCTCACTGGTACCAGTGAGGACGAGAGCCGCGAGGCTCTGGCGATGGCGCATCGCTGGCCGGGCTATTGCTTCAGCACTGCGGGCGTGCACCCGCATGATGCCAAGTTGGTGACCGATTTGTCGATGCCGGTTATCCGGATGCTGGCGGCTGATCCGGCGGTGGTGGCGATTGGGGAATGCGGGCTGGATTTCAATCGTGATTTCTCGCCTAGGCCGCAGCAGGAGGCGGTGTTCGAAGCCCAGCTGGCGCTGGCGGCTGAGCTGAAAAAGCCGGTCTTTATGCACTGCCGGGATGCGCATGAACGCTTTCTGGCGATTCTCAAACCCTGGCGCGACAAGCTCCCGGCTGCGGTGCTGCATTGTTTTACCGGGACGGAGCAGGAACTGAAAGACTGTCTGGACCTGGATCTGCACATCGGGGTGACCGGCTGGATTTGTGACGAACGCCGGGGGACCGAGCTGCGGGAGATTGTCTGCCATATTCCGGACCATCGTCTGATGGTAGAGACGGACTGCCCGTATCTGCTGCCGCGTGATCTGCGGCCAAAGCCGAAATCAAGCCGCAATGAACCGGCTTATCTGCCGCATATTGCAGCGACGGTGGCGGCCTGCCGCAACCAGCCGGCGGCAGAATTCAGCTCGGCGGTTTTTTCCACAACCCGGGCATTTTTTCAGATCGAACCAGCGTAACTGACTGTTCAGTGGTAAGATGAGCGTTACTGTGACTGATTGCGGCGCCTTTCAGCAGAATTTCGCCGCACAACCAACAAGGAGTGAGCAGTGTCTGTATCTATTCAGGGGGCATTTCCGGCCCGTCGTATGCGTCGTGTGCGCAAGCAAGACTTTACCCGCCGTCTGACGGCTGAAAACCAGGTGTCAGTCAACGACCTGATCTATCCCATGTTTATCCTGCTGGGGAAAAACCGCCGCGAGCCGGTGGAGTCCATGCCGGGGGTAGAGCGTCTGTCCATCGATCTGATGCTGCTGGAAGCTGAGTATCTGGCAAAGCTGGGTGTTCCGGCGATTGCCCTGTTCCCTGTTGTGTCACAGGACTTCAAGAGTGTCTGCGCGGCAGAAGCCTACAACCCGGAAGGTCTGGTGCAGCGTGCGGTGCGTCTGCTGAAAGAGCACGTGCCGCAGATGGGCGTGATCACTGACGTGGCGCTGGACCCGTTCACGACTCATGGTCAGGACGGCATCATTGATGAAGACGGCTACGTCCTGAATGATGAAACCACCGAAGTGCTGGTCAAGCAGGCACTGTCTCACGCCGAAGCAGGTGCCGACATTGTGGCGCCTTCCGATATGATGGATGGCCGCATTGGTGCCATCCGCGAAGCGCTGGAAGAAGCGGGTTACATTCATACCCAGATTATGGCGTATTCAGCCAAGTATGCGTCCAACTATTACGGTCCGTTCCGGGATGCAGTCGGTTCGGCGGCCAATCTGAAAGGCGGCGACAAGAAGACTTACCAGATGGATCCGGCCAACAGTGACGAAGCATTGCATGAAGTGGCGATGGATGTACAGGAAGGTGCCGACATGGTGATGGTCAAGCCGGGTATGCCGTATCTGGATGTAGTCCGCCGGGTGAAAACCGAGCTGCAGGTACCAACCTTTGCCTATCAGGTCTCAGGTGAGTACGCCATGCATATGGCAGCGATCCAGAATGGCTGGCTGAAAGAAAAAGAGACCGTGATGGAATCTCTGCTGTGCTTCAAGCGCGCTGGTGCAGACGGCATTCTGACTTACTTTGCCAAGTCTGTGGCCGAGTGGCTGGCTGAAGAAGCGGCGGAGCGTCAGGCTACACTGAACGAAAATCGTTAACAGCCTGACCTGTTGTGAAAAGCGAGCCTGAGGGCTCGCTTTTTTGTTTGTGGCTGCTGAAGGCAGTATCGCGTCCCGGCGTTTGCCGTTGCTCAGGGTTTGACGTTACGGTTGATCGGATTTTGGAGCGAGATCAGGGTTTCTGTTGACTGAACTTCATCAATGGCCTGGAGTTTGTCGATCAGTACATACTGGAGTTCTTCAATCGAGCGGCACATCAGTTTGACGAAGATATTGTAGGCCCCGGTGGTGTAGTAGGCTTCAACCACTTCATCCAGCTCGTTCAGCTTGGCCAGTGCGGAGTGATAATCCCGGGCGGCGTTCAGATTGATACCAATAAAACAACAGACGTCATATCCCAGAAGCTTAGGGTTGATAATCACCTCAGTTCCAGTAATGATGTTTGCAGCGCGCATTTTTTCAACACGGACATGGACGGTGGCCGGGCTGACATGAAAGCGTTTTGCCATTTCGGCATAAGGGATCCGGGCATCATGCATCAGGGCATTCAGAATATCCCGATCTAAGTCATCCAGACGGGGTAGCGGGGTCATGGCATCTTTCCGTGGTAGTTCGCAACTACTGCATCATATACTGGCTTGCACTGTGACGCACGGTTTAGGATTGAAGAACAATCGCGACATTACCAAAGGATATCACTTTCTCTTCATGCGCTTAGTTCTCTTGTTGCTGGCATTGTGCCTGCCCAGGCTGGTGATGGCTGAGGCGAATGTGCTGGTGATCCATTCGTATCATCAGGGGATGCGCTGGACCGATGCCCAGCAGGATGGTCTGAGTGCCGCATTGCGTTCAACGGATATCCAGCTCCAGGTGGATTACATGGACAGCATGCGGTATCAGTCGCCCTGGTATCTGGATCAGCTGGTCGATTTGTATCAGGCGAAACTGAGCAGCGAGAAATTCGATGCCATTGTGGTGACGGACGACAATGCGTTGTGGCTGGCAAACCAGTTGGCGGCAGATATAGGCGAGACCCCGGTCCTGATCTCCGGAATTAACAAATATAAGCCCGAGAAACACGCCAACCTGTCCCATGTGGCCGGTATCCTCGAAGCGAACGATGTGTCAGCCAATATTCGCCTGGCACAGAGCGTCCAGCCGGATGTCTCGCGCTTTTATTTCATTACCGATAACACCGCCACCGGACGTGAACTCTGGCAGGATGCTCAGGAATATCTGATTCAGCATCCGGATATCCCGTATACCTACCTCAACCCGCATACCTTCGGGGAACTGTTCGATACCGTCAGTCAGCTGCCGCCGGATTCAGCCATTGTTTTCCTTAGCTACTATGTGGATGGCCAGGGTATTTTCATGCCCAGCCGTGAGATCATGCATACCCTGACCCGAAGGGCAAACGCGCCGGTTTATGTCTCCTACCGTTTTCTGCTCGACAGTGATGCGCTGGGCGGTGTGGTCAGCCGCGGGTATGATCAGGGGCTGATGCTGGGCCAGCTGCTCAGGCAGGTGCTCAATGGAACAGTGGCAGATTTTCCGGCGTTTCTGAGCAGCCCGCATCAGGCGATGCTGAATTATCCGGCGCTGAAACGCTGGAAAGTGAAAGTGGATCCGGAAGCAGTGCTCCTGGTAAATCGTCCGCCCAGCTGGTTTGACCGGTATGCCGGACAGGTCAGGCTGATCACGGCGGTGCTGGCAGTGCTGCTGTCGGTGATTTTGTTGTTAATTGTCATTATTCGCCGCTTACGCCGCAGCGAGCGCAAGCTCAATCAGAGCCGGACCCTGTTTGAAGGCGTCTTTGATCAGAGTTTCCAGTATATCGCGATTCTGACCCATCGCGGCCAGCTGAAGTCGGCCAATCTCGCACTGCAGGATTTGCTCGGGCGTTCAGTGATTAAATATGACTGTCCCTTCTGGGAGTGGGGCTGCTGGGAGCGCTCCGGCACAGAGCAGTTAAAGCAGTCGTTTCTGTCGGCCAGCCACAGTCAGCTGGTTCGCTTTGAAACCGGAATTAACAGCAGTGAGGACGGGATCCGTATTCTGGATATCTCGATCAAGCCGCTGCCGCAAACCGAGAAGGAAGAAGGTCAGCTGCTGCTGGAAGCCCGGGATGTGACGGCCAGGCATCATATGGAAGAAAAACTGCGTGAACGGGAGATCAGCTACCGGCTGCTCTACGAACAGCAGCCGGTGATCCTGCTGGCCATCAATCAGCATGGACGGGTTCAGTCAGTGAACCAGTTTGCGACTGAGCTGCTGGGCTACAGTAAGCGCGAAATGCTGGGCCATAAAGTGACCGACTTCTATCTGGATGATGCCGAAATTCCGCAGCACTTTATTTCAACCCATCCGGGGAAGGAAGAGCAGAGTGTCTGGCGTCGCCAGCTGCGCTATACCTGTGCCAGCGGCAAGGCAGTATGGATTCGTGAGACGATCCGCTCTTCACTGTCTCAGCATCAGTTGCTGCTGGTGGGAGAGGACATTACCAGTACCCGTGAGCTGGAAGCCAAACTGGAATATCAGGCCAACCATGACTACCTGACCAGCCTGTTCAACCGCAGCTACTTTGAGCGTCTGCTTGAATCTTCTCTGGCCGAAGCCAGAGAGAAAAGTGCCCGTCATGCCATGCTGTATATCGATCTGGACCAGTTTAAGGTGATTAATGATACGGCAGGCCATGAAGCGGGGGATGAAGCATTAAAACAGGTGGCCTGGCTGCTGCGTGGGATCATGCCGCATAAAGCGTCGCTGGCCCGGCTGGGCGGGGATGAATTTGCCATTATCCTCAGTCATTGCGAGGTTGAGGGGGCGCTGCGGCTGGGGGCCGAAATTCTCCAGTTGCTGGAAGAGAGCGAGTTTTACTGGCAGAACACCCGTTTCAGCCTCAGTGCTTCGATTGGTATCCGCCTGATTGATAACACCGCGGGTTCAACCCAGCAGGTGCATGCTCAGGCCGATACTGCCTGTTATGCCGCAAAAGACGAAGGGCGAAACCGTCTCCACCTTTACCGTCCGGATGATGAAGAGCTGCAGCGGCGGGAGCGGGAAATGGCTTATGTGAATCATATCCGGCGGGCGCTGGATGAGCGGCGCTTTGAGCTCTATGCGCAGACGATCGCGCCGCTGGCTCATCCGATGCCGGGCCATCACTATGAAATTCTGCTCCGGATGCGGAGCAGTGACGGGGCCATGATCCCGCCGGGTCTCTTTATGCCGGCGGCTGAACGTTACAATCTGGCCCATCTGATTGACCGCTACGTGGTCAGTGCCGCCCTCGACTGGCTGGAGGCTCATCCGGAAGCGGTGGCACCGCTTCAGTTGTGTTCCATCAATCTGTCGGGACAGTCGATGGGGAATCCGGACTTTGTGGACTTCCTGCTGACCCGGATCGGCCATTCTACGGTCCCGCCCAGCAAGTTGTGCCTGGAAATTACCGAAACGGCCGCAATCGGCAACATGAGTGAAGCCATCGAGCTGTTTACTCAGCTGAAATCACTGGGATGTCTGATCTCTCTGGATGATTTCGGTGCCGGGCTCTCTTCTTTTGGTTACCTCAAGCGTCTGCCGGTGGATTTAATCAAAATTGACGGCATGTTCGTGCGCGATATCGCCGATGACGAGGTGGATCTTGCCATGGTGACGGCCATCAATGATCTGGCCAAGAAAATGGGCAAGCAGACTGTGGCAGAATTTGTCGAAAACGAAGCGATTCTGGTTCGTCTGGAACAGCTGGGTGTGGACTATGGTCAGGGCTACCTCTTCGGCAAACCAATGCCGCTGCCGCAGCTGGTACACCGTCTGAATCAGGCCACCGAGGCGATATTGTAAGCCTGCCGCGAGACATCACCGCTGTTCGCTGGGTGCATGAAAAAGTGAACCATTTGCCTGCCCCGGTTGCTATAATCCGCAGCCGATATTGAAATCTGCCTGTCCGGTCAGGCGACCTTTTGCGGAGACACCCGTGCGCATCACCTTACTTTGTGACCAATCCGAGCGTCAGTCTGAGCTGACGGAACTGGCTGCCCGCTGGGGGCTGGAGCATGATCCTGAGGCTCAGTTTGCGCTGCACCTGACCGAAGAACGGCTGGAGCTGCTGAAACGGGATGAACCCAAACTGGGTGCCGTTTATGTGGATCTTGCAGGCGGGGCAGCGGCCCACCGGCGCAAATTCGGGGGTGGACGAGGACAGGCTATTGCGAAGGCCGTCGGTCTGAAAAGTGGTGTGACCCCAACGGTACTGGATGCCACGGCCGGGCTGGGTCGCGATGCCTTTGTACTGGCCTCGCTGGGCTGCCGGGTTCAGATGATTGAGCGGCACCCTGTGGTGGCAGCACTGCTTGAGGACGGATTACGTCGGGCTCAAGCTGATGCCGAAATTGGCGGCTGGGTCAGTGAACGGCTGAGTCTGCTGCATGCGACCAGTCAGGATGCACTGACTAATCTGATTGCGGATCCGGACTATATGGCGCCGGATGTGGTTTATCTGGATCCGATGTTTCCGCATAAGAAGAAGTCGGCGCTGGTGAAAAAAGAGATGCGGGTGTTTCAGAGTCTGGTCGGGGCTGATACGGATGCCGATCTGTTGCTGTCTCCGGCACTGGCGCTCGCGGCGAAACGGGTGGTCGTCAAGCGTCCGGATTATGCGCCCTGGCTGGATGAGCAGACACCTTCGACGGTGATTAGCACCAAGAAGAACCGCTTTGATGTCTATGTAAAAGCGGCCATGAAGTAAAACCTTGTCAGGCGAGATGGCGGCAGAGTGGAGAGAAGTCATGTCTAAGTCACTATGTAAATTCCGGCGCACGGAAATCAGTGCCAAAGCAGAGGCGATTGGTGAGCTGGTGAATCAGCCCCGCTATCTGTGTCGCAGTTGTGCCCGGGCTGCCAACGGGAAAGGGGCGCTGTGTAAGCCGATGCGTCTGCCTGAGTCGTCTGTTCAGTCTTTGCCGGTTACACCAGCCCTGACGGTTCCTGCGGTTGGTGAGCCGCTGGAATCCGGTGCCGTACTGAATTTATCAGCTCAGTTGCTGATGTCCGTGAAAGCCCGAAAGCTGGATAAAAAATTACGAAAACTGGCCAAGAAAAAGCGTCAGTACGAAAAGAAAAGCGAGGAAAAGCGGAAGAAGGCTGATAAATATCAGAAGAAAGCTGAGCTGGCTCAGCGGCAGTTTGATAAGCTGATATACAAGGCCAGCGCCTGAAAATCGCATAGATTTGAAACGCGTGGATTTGAAAAAAGAAAAGCCTCCGTTCCGGAGGCTTTTGTATTTTGGGGGATTGATGAATCTCAGGATTCTTTAATCAGTACCGCTGTCAGCAGGCAGGTAATGACTGCAACAACAATGCCGGAAACAATTAACCAAGGGAGCATAACCGTATTTCCATCTGTGAGTGCTCAAAGAGGCCACATTGAATATTTTTTAATTCATTCCATCAATAGCAAATATATAAGCTGAAATGGCTATTAACAGATGGATACAAAAGCGGATGAAATTCTGAGATTGTTTTACCGGATGGGACAAAAAAGCGCCAAAAATGGCGCTTTTTACATTTTGCAACAGATGTGTCTGAGCGGTTAAATTTTCGACGGCAGAGCCAGTGCCAGACCTTCCCGGGACAGGCGGTGGGCGGCGGCTTTGTCGTTCAGTTTCTCCAGCGTTTCTACCAGATAACTGTAATCGACCACGGTCGGGTGCAGCTCAATGGCTTTTTCCAGATGCGTCCGGGCTTCCGGGTATTTCCCTTCACGAAGATACAGCTGGCCCAGGGCACTGTGCGTCGTCGCATTGCCGCTGTCATAGCGGAGCAGATCCTGCAGTGTGACAATCGCGGGATGATAGTCCGTCAGCTTGAGAGTCGGCATCAGACTGATCAGTTGCGGCTCAATCTTTTTGCGCAGTGCTTCGCGAAGGACGGTATAGGCTTCGCTGTCGGCATTCCGGGCACACATTTCCCGAACAAAGCAGGCAACCAGCACCGGGTTTTGTCTGGCTTTGCGGTTCAGGCTGTTCCAGTGACCCATCAGACCGTCGCTGCCACTGTGCTGGGCGATTTGTGCCATCAGGCCGCATTCCGCTTTTTCCTGCAGTTTGTCGGCCTGTTCATCGCTCAGCGTGCTGTATTTTTTCAACGGCTGAATGAGACCGAGTAAGGCCGGCCAGTCTTCCAGCTCGAGGTAACACTGCTTCAGCAGTTCCAGCAGCAAGGGGTTACGCGGATGGGCGCTTTTCATATCCTGCAGCGTCGCCACGGCTTCTTCATACTGATGCTGACGGCATTGCAGGCGGGCACGGGTGAGGGCGACAGCCAGACTCTCGCTGTCCAGCTCAGAGGCCTGGCGCAGGTATTCGTCGCGCTGGTGCAGCTGACCCTGTCCCTGAGCGGCTTCGGCAGCGGCCAGGTAGTTCAGCAGCGGGGTGTCACTGTGACTGGCGGATTTGACCACCAGCTTTTCAGCCTGTTTCCAGTCTCCTTCCAGGACTTTGACCAGTCCGCTGGAAGTCAGCTGGCGGGCTTTCCGGCTTTGGCGGCCGGAGAACCAGCCGCGGGTAACGCTGCTCAGAGACAGCAGCCATTTAACCAGATTTTCCAGCAGGAAGAAGAGACCGAACAGCACAACGACCAGCAGGATTAACGTGGTCAGGCTCATTTCCAGGGTCTGATTGGCGGCAGAAATCAGGACATAGCCCTGATTGCCGGCCAGCATCGGGCCGAAAATCAGGCCGGCGATCAAGGCAACCACCAGCAGCAAAAGTTTAATCATGCCGGATTCTCCTCACCGTGGATTGGGGCGACCTGCTGGCGAATGCGCTTGCTGATGATATCTGACAGCTCAGACCTTGATTTCAGTGTCTTGGGGTAGCTGACCTGAATCTTCTGCTCTGCCAGCTCGTTCAGGGCCTGGATGAAACTCTGGGTTTTGGCATCGTCTGTTTTATAGAACTGGCTGGCCCAGTCTTTCGCCATGGTCAGTGAGGTCGTATAGAGCTCACCCTGTTCCCGGTAAACGGCTTTGATGGCGGTTTCGAGTTTGGATCTGATATTTTCCTGCAGGTAGAAATCCTGCTCCGGCGACAGCAGCGGTATCACGTTGCCATCCCGTTTGCGGTACGTGACGAAGTGCTCACTGAACTGTTTCAATGAGGTCATCAGGTTGGTTTTCCAGTCCGAAATGGACTCACTGACGCTGTCAGTCTGGGGCTGATCCAGGGATACCGGCACAATGGCGTTGGCCAGCGGCAGGCTCTCGATCTGATTCTGCAGGCTGGTCAGGCGAAGCACCAGACCGTCACGGTCAATCCGGGCGATGGATTTGAGCATGGTAATGTCATCACTCAGGGCTGTCCGCAGTTCGGTCAGGCTCGGATCATTGAGCTGTGCGATGCGGTTATCGGCAGACTCCAGCAATAAAGTGGCACTGGCAACGTCGTGCTCCAGCCAGAGTTTGCGGCCGGCCATCCGGGTCAGATAATCGGCCTCGGCCAGCAGCCAGTCGTTCGGGCGGCGTCCCTGAACTTCAGTCAGTGCGCGCTGTAATCCCTGAATATCGTTTTCCTGCTGACCCAGTCTGGTCTCCGCTGTGTCCAGGCTGGCCTGCACGGCAGCTTTGACGGACTGCTCGCTTTGTGACAGGGCGTTTTTCATCTCGCTGAGCTGACCGGTCAGTGCGGCCAGTTGTGCCTGTTGGGCCAGATTCTGCTGGTGGCCGTGGTAATAGAGCCCGCCGCCCAGCAAAATGACGAGGGCAATGGCGACCAGGCCGGTCTTACTGCCGGATTTGGCCGGGGCGCGTTGGGTCGGCTCTTGGGCTGGTCGACCTGACGCTTTGGGCTGGTTGTCGGCGTTTTTGGGGTTGTCCTTGGCGGTCGCTGCGGCATCAGACTGGTTGCCTGCCGTAGGGTGATCGTTATTGGTCTTCTTCTCAGTCATCCGTTTATCCCGTTGTGCCAGTTGTGCTTAGGGTAGTAAGCAATGCGTCATTACTGGCACTGCCTACCATGGTTATACAGCGAAAGCCGATGTCCTTGGCTTCCTTTGCTATACGCTCACTGGGAACCAGCAACCGGCACTGGCATAGCCATGGCCGGGCCTGTGCTGGCATCAACCGGTACAGAAAATCCAGTTGCTGGCCGCTGGTGACGACCAGGGTATCCACGTCCTGCTGTTGCCATTGGCGGAACAGTAAGTCTCCGTCCAGTGCCAGCCAGTGTCGCGCATAGGTTTCACAGTAAGATACCCTGGCCTGTCGTTCGACCAGCGTATCAAAAATCAGTTCACGGCCTCCGTTGCCCCGCAGAATCAGGACCCGGTGCCCGGCTGGCTGTGCCAGTTCAGGGAGTGCCAGCAAGCCCTCACTGTCTTCACGCGGCGGTGCCGTGACAGCCTGACCGCAGGCTTGGGCCAGTACATCGGCCGTTTGCCGGCCGACAGCCAGATAATGGGGCTGCTGCGGCCAGCTAATGCCTTGTTCTGTCAGATAAGTATGAGCCATTTTGACTGCATGGCTACTGACAGCAATCAGACAGTCTCCTTCTTGCAACGTCCGGAGCTGATCACCCAGCCCGGGGAGCCCGGCACCGGGAGCAATGGTCAGCAGCGGCTGTACCAGAGATGTGATTCCCTGATGTGCCAGAGCTTGTGCCAGTGCGTCGCCTTGCGGGGCCGGGCGGGTGATCAGGACTGTCATTCGGCGTCGTCGTATAGTCGGGTCAGAATTTCCCGGGCACCGCGTGACAGCAGTTCTTCTGCCAGCTGAGTTCCCAGACGCTCGGCATCGGCGATCGGGCCGCGGATTTCTCCCGCAACGATGTGGGTGCCGTCGGGTTCTCCCACCAGCGCCCGCAGCCAGATTTGATCGCCCTGTAGTTCGGCGTAGCTGCCGATCGGCACCTGACAGCCGCCTTCCAGACGGTTATTCATAGCGCGTTCACACAGGACTCGGGCCGTTGTGGATTCGTCGCTCAGGACGGCCAGCAGGTTCCGGATCCGGGTGTCGGCCAGACGGCATTCAATCCCGACTGCACCTTGTCCGACGGCAGGCAGGCTGACTTCCGGCTCCAGCGCACAGCGAATGCGGTCTTCCAGCTTCAGGCGCTTAAGCCCGGCACAGGCCAGAACGATGGCGTCGTATTCGCCTTCATCCAGTTTGCGCAGGCGGGTAGCGACGTTACCGCGCAGGGTTTTGATCTGCAGATCCGGGCGCCGGGCAAGCAGCTGGCACTGACGGCGCAGGCTGGAGGTGCCGACCACAGCGCCTTGCGGTAGTTCGTCTACGTGGGCGTACTGGTTGGAAACAAAGGCATCGCGCGGGTCTTCGCGCTCACAGATGGTGACCAGCCCCAGTCCTTCCGGGAATTCGACCGGAACGTCCTTCATAGAGTGGACGGCAATGTCGGCCCGGTCTTCCAGCATGGCTTGCTCCAGTTCTTTGACAAACAAGCCTTTGCCGCCCACTTTGGCCAGCGGGGTATCCAGAATGATGTCACCTTTGGTGACCATAGGCACCAGTTCAACGGTGATCCCTGGGTGGGCTTGTTCCAACGCCGCTTTGACATATTCTGCCTGCCAGAGGGCGAGCGGACTTTTGCGGGTGGCGATCCGGATAGGCTTCTCAGTCATACAATGGAGTCCATCTAATTGCTTTAAATACACTAATCGTACCACTCCGGCACGGGTAAGGTAATGTAGATGTTGTGACCAGTGCGGTGAAGCGCTTTTGTCTGGTTCTGTGATATCGCAACTGTGATATGCTTCACATTCCGGTGTGTGATCTGCATTCCAAACTCGGGAGCGCTGGCGATTTTTATTCATTGTACTATTTTGTGGTGATATTGAACGGACTTGCACAGCCAGCGCCTGACCATCATCTGAATCAACCTTACTGACTTTACGGATTGCCCAAAAACTGTTAGATTGATCACGTTTTTGCTCACAGATGGCTCACAGACTGCCCTATCGATGACAAGATTCGGGCCGCGCTGGATGCTGGTAGCTCTTGGAAGAGTAATTTGCAAAATTATATTCATACGTTAATTGGCAGGCTGGATACACATAACCAGCGTCGGGTCGAGCGTGCCCGGCTGGCCATGAATGCACAGTCGGAGCAGGTCTTCAGTCTGTTGCCTGTGCTATTGCATGTGAACCATCCCGCTTTGCCTGGCTTCCAGGATGCCGAGGTGCCGCAGGGCATTGCCTCTTTTGTTCCTTCTTCTCTTCAGATTTCCCTGATCCGTGAGCAATTCGGTTTCGATCTTTCGTCTTTTGGTGCTCAGGAAGCCGCAGACGGCGATATTCTGGGCCTGTATGCCATGGGCAGCACGGCGTCACTGGGGCAGAGTCTGACCAGCGATCTGGATATCTGGGTCTGCATTCGTACCCGGATGCCGGTGGAGGAGCGCGAAGCGCTGATCGCCAAATGCAAGGCGGTGTCCGACTGGGCGATGATTCAGGGGGTTGAGGCCAACTTTTTCCTGATCGACGATAACCGTTTCCGCGATAACTGTTCCGATGCCCTGAGCGGGGATAACTGCGGCTCCAGTCAGCATCTGTTGTTACTGGACGAATTTTACCGTTCTGCCGTCCATCTCGCCGGCCAGCGTTTCCTGTGGTACCTGGTCCCGCCGGAGATGGAAGAATGCTATGACGATTACGTCGACTACCTTGCCAGCAGCGGCTACATCAATCGTGACGAATGGATCGATTTTGGTGGCCTGACCCGAATTCCCGCGGAAGAGTATTTCGGTTCCAGCCTGTGGCATCTGTATAAGAGCATCGATTCGCCGTATAAGTCGGTGCTGAAGGCGATTCTGCTGGAGGCTTACTCCTGCGAATACCCGCACACGCAACTGCTGAGTGTTGACGGAAAACGCCGCTTCTTCTCGGAGCACTCCTCACACTATGCGATGGATGCTTATTATCTGATGCTGGAAAAGGTGACCCGCTATCTGGAGCGGATTCACGATCACCGCCGGCTGGATCTGGTCCGTCGCTGTTTTTATCTCAAAACGCACGAAAAGCTGACCCGTGAGCCCGGCGCGGGCTCCGTGGCCTGGCGTCGTGAAGTGCTGGCTGAGCTGTCTTCGGAATGGCAATGGTCACAGGAAGTTCTGGCGGAACTGGATAACCGCCGGAACTGGAAAGTTGAGCTGGTGAAACGGGCGCACAACGAGCTGCTCGATGCCCTGATGCTCAGCTACCGGAACCTGATTCTGTTTGCCCGCCGCAACGACATTACCTCGTCAATCAGTCCGGAAGATATCAGTATTCTGGCCCGGAAACTGTATGCGGCTTTTGAGGTGCTGCCGGGTAAGGTGACTTTGCTCAATCCGCAGATTTCTCCGGATCTCCACGAAGGCGATCTGACCTTTATTCAGGTCCCGGCCGGGCGCACCAACACAGCAGGCTGGTATCTCTACAAGCAGCCGCTGGATCCGTTTGCCATTCTGGGCCAGCCATCGCTGGAGCATAACCGTTACCTGAGCAAACTGGTGTCCTGGGCGTATTTCAACGGTCTGCTGACCGAGACGACAAATCTTCATGCTGTGGTCCGTGATTCGGCGATGGATATCGATAAGCTGTATCAGCTGGTGAGCGATATCCGCAACACCTTCTCGATTCGCCGTCCCAAGCCCAGCCTGAGCGCGCTGTCCAGTCCGTGTGAGATCCGTCAGTTGGGAATATTTATCAACCTGGAGCAGGATCCGACCGAGGAACTGAAAAGCCGGGCCGTGAAGTTTGACTTCAAAAATACCGATATTTTCAGCTTTGGTCCTGAGCAGGCCTGTCTGGTGGGCAGTGTCGATCTGGTGTACCGGAACTCCTGGAATGAAGTGCGGACGCTGAACTTCAAAGGCGAAAATGCCATGATGGATGCCCTGAAGACGATTCTCAGCAAAATGCACCAGGACGCGATCCCGCCGGAGTCGGTGGATGTGTTCTGTTACAGCAAGCATATGCGCGGGATGATCCGGAATCTGGTGTATCAGCTGGTGGCGGAATGCATTGAGATGCGTCTGATGCCGGTCGAGCAGCAGGAAAAACAGCGCCGCTTTAAAGCAATCCGTATCGGCAGTCAGACCCATGGTCTGTTCTTCGAGCGCCGCGGGGTATCCGTGCAGAAACTGGAAAACTCCGTCGATTTTTATCGCTGTATTTCCAGTAACAAGCTGATGGGTTCCGCCAGTGTGGTAATGGGGAAAATGGATGAACCTCATCCGCCGTCAATCGTGGATGCCTATGCCAGCGAAGGGCTGATCCAGTTTTTCTTTGAAGACTGTGAGAATGACGGATTCAATATCTACATTCTCGATGAAACCAACCGCATTGAAGTGTACCGCCAGTGCAGTGGCAACATGGATGAGATGGTGCACGGGGTAAACCGTTTTTATACCTCGGCGCATGACAGGTTCAGCTACAGCTCGAACTTCATCAACTTCAACCTGCCGCAGTTTTACCATATCGTGTACAGCGCTGAAGGTGAATGTCAGGTCCTGCCGTATAAAAGCGGGTATCAGGCTGAGCGCCGGATGGCGGCGGATAGTGAAAACGGCTTGTCGGAACCGGATTCCGGCAAGGGCGGTCATCTGAGTCTTTCCTGAACTCCTCTCTATCGATAATTCCGGCGCGTATGCACTGTCAGCTGACGCGCCGGAGACTGTTACCAGTCGACTTTCTCTTCTGCATGCAGTGAACATTCCCGCTTGATCAGCGAAATCAGTTCTTCATCACTGCGGGTGCAGTGCCAGATGCCGTCGTTATACTTGAAGTGGTAACCGCCTGATTTGGATGCAACCCAGATCTCATGGAGTGGTTCCTGGCGGTTGATGACGATCTGACTGCGGTTTTCAAACTCCAGAGTCAGTACATTGCCGGTCGTTTCATACTCGATATCTGCACCGGACTGGTCGATGCCTTCTTCGATATGCATCAGTACCTGATCAGCCAGTTTATGAAATTCAGTATCGTTCATCCTGTTAGTCCTATTGCTTTTCCTAGTGTGGGTGCGATTATAGAGGGCATTGCAATCATTATCACTGGCTTTGAAAATGCGTAAAGGTTTAATCACAACATTTATCCTGACCGTGCTGACGCTGGCAGGCTGTGGCCAGAGCGGCCCGCTGTATATGCCGGCCGATGACACCCAGAACAACGAACAAACCGAATAACCGCGGCCATAACAGGGAAGAGATCACATTGGATTATTTTAATTATCAGCAAGACGGTCAGCTATACGCCGAAGAGATTGCCCTCACTGATTTGGCTGAACGTTTTGGCACCCCGCTTTATGTCTACTCCCGTGCAACGCTGGAACGCCACTGGCGTGCCTTTGACAGTGCGGCGGCGGACCATCCGCATTTAGTCTGTTATGCCGTGAAGGCCAACTCCAACCTGGGTGTGCTGAATATTCTGGCGCGACTGGGCTCCGGCTTTGATATCGTTTCTGTGGGTGAACTGGAGCGGGTGATTGCCGCGGGCGGTGATGCGGCGAAAGTGGTGTTTTCCGGGGTCGGTAAAACGGCGGCGGAAATGCGCCGGGCGCTGGAACTGGACATTAAGTGTTTCAATGTAGAGTCCGAACCTGAGCTGGAGCGTCTGAACCAGGTCGCGGCGGAGATGGGCAAGATTGCGCCGGTCTCGCTGCGGATCAACCCGGATGTTGATGCGAAAACCCACCCGTATATTTCCACCGGTCTGCGTGACAACAAGTTCGGGATTGCCTTTGACCGGGCACCGGAAGTGTACCGTCTGGCACACAGTCTGCCGAATCTGAACGTGATTGGGATGGACTGCCATATCGGTTCGCAGCTGACGGAGATGGCGCCTTTCATTGATGCCACGGATCGCCTGCTGGCGCTGATCGATACCCTGAAAGCAGAAGGCATCGTGATCAAGCACCTGGATGTTGGTGGTGGTCTGGGCGTGACCTACAGTAATGAGCAGCCGCCGCTGCCGTCAGACTACGCGAAGGCGCTGCTGGAGCGGCTGGAAAATCATATGGATCTGGAACTGATTTTTGAGCCGGGCCGTGCAATTGCTGCCAATGCCGGTGTGCTGGTCAGCCGGGTGGAATACCTTAAGCATACGGAACACAAAAATTTCGCGATTGTCGATGCGGCCATGAACGATCTGATCCGCCCGACCCTCTATCACGCCTGGCAGGAAATTGTGCCTGTGGTGCCGCGTGACGGGGAGCCGATGGAATATGATTTTGTGGGCCCGATTTGCGAAACCGGAGACTACATTGGTAAAGAACGACTGCTGAAACTGGAACCGGGCGATCTGGTGGCCGTGCGTTCTGCCGGTGCTTATGGTTTTGTGATGTCTTCAAACTACAACACCCGTCCGCGGGTGGCGGAAATCATGGTGGATGGCGATCAGGCGCATGTGGTGCGTGAGCGCGAGACCCTGAGCCAGCTGTGGCAGTCTGAACACCTGTTGCCTTAACCCGGAACGAGAGAACGCCGATGCAGTTTCAATTTTCCAAGATGCATGGTCTGGGCAATGATTTCATGGTCGTTGACTGTGTTACCCAGAACATCTTCTTTTCACCGGACGCAATCCGGCGTCTGGCAGATCGGCATCGCGGGGTCGGTTTTGACCAGTTACTGGTCGTGGAACCGCCTTATGATCCCGAGACGGACTTCCACTACCGTATTTTCAATGCGGATGGCAGCGAAGTCTCGCAGTGTGGCAACGGTGCCCGTTGCTTTGCCCGCTTTGTGTCGATGAAGGGGCTGACCAACAAATACCGGATTTCGGTCAGTACCAAGTCCGGCAAAATGATGTTGCAGCTGGAAAACGACAATCAGGTGACGGTGAATATGGGATTGCCTGAGTTTACTCCGGAAAAGATCCCGTTTTCAGCCAAACAGGAAGAGAAAACCTATATCCTCCGGGCTGAAAATAATACGATCTTCTGCGGCGCAGTCAGTATGGGAAATCCGCACTGTGTGACCGTGGTCGATGACGTCGATACCGCTGAAGTCGAAACGCTGGGCCCTTTGCTGGAAAGCCATGAACGTTTCCCGGAGCGGGTGAATGTCGGTTTCATGCAGGTGCTGTCGCGCTCTGCCATCCGACTGCGGGTTTATGAGCGGGGTGCCGGGGAAACACAGGCCTGCGGCAGTGGTGCCTGTGCGGCAGTGGCGATTGGTCAGCGGCAGGGGCTGCTGGACAGCAACGTCACGGTCAGCCTGCCGGGCGGGGACCTGCACATTCGCTGGGCTGGTGATGACCAGCCGCTGTATATGACCGGACCGGTCGCCCATGTGTTTGATGGTCAGCTCACTCTCTGAACCAGAGTGACTGGCAAGTTGCCGGCGGCGGCTGAAGCCTACGCCGAGCCTAACCAAACCAAGAGATATGACGGATATTAACCAACTGGATCAATCCCCGGTTGACGACGAGGCCGCACCGCTGAACCAAGAGGCGGTGGTGGCCTTTTTAGCATCAAACCCGGATTTTTTTCTGCACCAGCCCGAATTGCTGGAGCAGCTGCGACTGCCTCATCCGGAGCGCGGTACGGTGTCGCTGGTGGAGCGGCAGATGGAACGCCTGCGCCATAAAGTCGCTGAGCTGGAAAAGCAGATCGATACCATGATGGTGGTGGCTGCCAGCAACAGTACTTTGTTTGCCTCATTTGCCCAGGCGCAGCAGCGGCTGTTTCAGACCCACAATATTTATCAGGCTCTCAGTGTGCTGACTGAGCTGGCAGTTGAGCTGGATCTGAGCGTGAGCGTGCGGCTGTTCGACAGTCTGGATAATAAACTTTATCTGAGCCGGCAAGCCTTTGAGGGATTTCGCCGCGCCCGCTTTAACCCGCGGGGTGTTTATCTGGGCCGATTGCGCAAAGCAGAGAGTGAGCTGTTGTTTCACCAGCCGCCTCAGCTGGGCTCTTTTGTGGTGCTGCCGCTGGGCGAGCCGGAGCGGCCGGATGGGATCCTGAGTTTTGCCAGCCGGGACGGCGGCCACTTTCAGCCGGATATGGATACCCTGTTTGTCGAACAGATGGCCGGGGTACTGGCGCGTTTAATCCGGCACTGGGAATACAGCCGGGAGGTGATTGAGTGAGTTTGCCCGCCAGTCTGACCAAATCGCTGGAACGTTTTTACGAGTACCTGCGCAGTGAGCGCGAGCTGAGCCTGCACACCCAGCAGAACTACAAGCGTCAGCTGACGACTGTGGCCGAACAGTTATGCGAGCTGGGCGTGTCAGACTGGACGTCGGTGGATGCCGGCTGGGTTCGTCAGGTCGCCAGCAAAGGGATGCGTGACGGCCTCAAGGCCAGCAGTCTGGCCATGCGGCTGTCGGCTCTGCGCAGCTTTCTTGATTATCTGGTGCATCAGGGCGAGATCAAAGCCAATCCGGCCAAAGGGGTTTCGGCGCCGCGGAAATCCCGTCCGCTGCCAAAGAATCTAGATGTCGATGAAATGGATCAGTTGCTCAGCGTGGACGAAAACGACCCGCTGTCGGTGCGCGACCGCGCGATCATGGAACTGATGTACGGGGCAGGACTGCGCTTGTCAGAACTGGTCGGGCTGAATGTCAAAGACATCAGTCTGAGCAAAGGCGACCTGCGGGTGATTGGTAAAGGGGACAAAGAGCGGATCGTTCCTTTTGCGGGTCAGGCCCGGGAATGGGTCGGGATCTGGCTGAAAGTCAGAGGCCAGTTAGCTGCACCCGGTGAACCGGCGTTGTTCGTTTCCAAACTGGGTCAGCGGATCTCAAACCGTAATGTTCAGAAGCGGATGGCAGAATGGGGCCAGAAACAGGCCGTCTCGAGCCATATTAATCCGCACAAACTGCGCCACAGTTTTGCCACTCATATGCTGGAATCAAGCGGTGACCTGCGGGCGGTGCAGGAATTGCTCGGCCACGCGAATCTCAGCACCACACAGATCTACACCCATCTGGATTTCCAGCATCTGGCGAAGGTGTACGATCAGGCCCATCCCCGGGCCAAAAAACGTAAATAAGTCCAGGCAGGAAAGGAGCCGTTGTCATGCAGTTTTACCGTAGTTTTCGTTCGCCCAAGGCGATGACCTTCGATCTGGACGATACCCTGTACGACAACCATCCGGTGATCCTGCGGGCAGAACAGGCGATGCACGACTGGCTTGCGGCTTCGCATCCGGTCGCCCGCGATCTGACCCCGGCGGACTGGCAGCGGCTCAAGTTCCGGCTGGCGAAGGAGAATCCGATGCTGCGTCATGACGTGACGGCCTGGCGACGGGAAATGCTGCGGACCGGACTGATGCAGCTGGGTTATTCTGCGCAGCAGGCAAGTGCCGCCAGTGAGGAAGGGCTCAGTGTGGTACTGACGGTGCGCAATCAGGTCGATGTGCCGGCGCTGACCCACACGGTGTTGGGTGAGCTGGCAACCCGGGTGCCGCTGCTGGCGATTACCAACGGCAACGTGGATGCCGATAAGATTGGTCTGGGTCAGTATTTTTCCCGGGTGCTGGTAGCGGGCCGCGATGGTCTGTCGAAGCCGGAGCCGGATTTGTTTCTGCAGGCACAGGCTCTGCTGGGCGTGGCGCCGCAGGATATCCTCCATGTCGGCGACCATCTGGAGACCGATGTCGGCGGTGCCCGGCGCTGTGGTTTTCAGGCCTGTTGGCTGAACGATCAGCACCGGGAAATGCGTCAGGAAACAAAAGCCAAGTGGTTGCCGGACGTTGAAATTCACACGCTGGATCAGTTGCTGACGCTGGTCTGAATTTATTCCATCAGACGGCTGGGTTTGCGTGCCCGGCCGGTCAGATGATCGAGCGACAGCAGACCCGCCCCCCAGAACACATTCACCAGCAGCATCATGCCCCACAGCTGGTGGTCAAAGAATCCTTTCTCCCACAGCAGCGGATAAGAGACCACCGCAATCATATTGAAGATGAACAGCAGCAGTGCCATCGGGCGGGTCAGCAGACCCAGCGCCAGAAAAACGGGCACAATCAGTTCGGTTGCTGTACCCAGATAGGCCGCGATTCGCCAGGGGATCAGCGGGACCTGATACTCGTATTCAAACAGATAGAGGGTACTGTCCCAGCTTTGGAACTTCAGCATTCCGGCATTGAAAAACACCCAGGCGACCCACAACCGGGTCAGCAGGAGCAGTAACGGGGTAATGGGTGTCAGCGCCCGGCTGAACTGGGTATCGATGTCTTTAATCAGATAAAACATATCAGTCCCTCAGTTTGATGCTTCTGTGTCATCAGGATAGCGGATATTGATAAACACCTGCTGCGAAATCAGTTCGCCCAGCAGCGCCAGCATCTCCGGGGTGGCCTGGCTCAGTGGTCGATGTTGTCGGGTCAGTTCGACCAGCGCCGTGCCTGCCGCTGTGGTGGTGATCACCCTGGGGCCGGACAACACGATGGCCGATTGCGGCTGTCGAATGTCCAGACGCTCCAGCGTGTCCAGATCATCGTCGCGAATCGCCTGCCACAATTGAGCAACCGCATAGTCACTGTCGAGCAGCCCGCAGCCGGGATTCGGAACCAGCCGAGCCTGTGCCAGCCGTGCTTCAGTCAGACCTTGCAGTTTCTCCAGCGGGAAATCCTGTCCGGACGGCGTGAGCAGCGCAGCCCGGTCCACCAGCCATTCCAGCCGGGCCAGATCGGCCAGATACGGGACCGACTGGTGCAGTGCCTCCTGTGCGGCGATGGTGTTCTCAAGGCCGCATCCGTAATGGCTCACATCGCCCTGTTCAAGCGGGACTGTCAGAATGTGTTGCCGGGCCAGTGCGGAAAAACATGCTACTCCGACGACGGCTTTCACGGCCGGGTAGGTGGCTTCCAGCACTTCGGTCAGGCTGATAATGAAATTGTTGCGGTAGATCTGGAGTTGCTGTTCGGCACGCAAGGCATGTGGCGTGATGTGATCCGTGATTTCGCTGGGCTGGTAATGCAGGGCCCGGGCAAAGCTGGTTTGCAGTGTTGCCAGATCCGGCCCGTCAGGCTTGACGGCATTCATGCGAGACCTCCTGTGCTGTTTCGCGCAGGATCTGCCGGGCCTTGTCCGCTTCGCCGAGCAGAACCGCCAGCGGCGGAATGTCGAGATCCCATTCAATCAGGGTCGGGACGGCGCCGTGCTGACGGACCCAGTCGCGATATAGCTGCCACACCGGTTCGCTGACCGGGCGGCTGTGGGTGTCAATCCAAATCTCGCCCTGATCCAGTTTCCGGACCGTAAAACCGGCCAGATGAATTTCCTTCACCGCAGCCGGGTTGATGGCGTCGAGATAGGCCCTGCACTCAAAGCCGTGGTTAAAGCTGCTGACATAAATGTTGTTGAGATCGAGCAGCAGTCCGCAGCCGGTCTGTTGCTGGACCAGGCTCAGAAAATCCCATTCCGTATAGTCAGCATGACGGAAGCTGAGATAGCTCGACGGGTTTTCTATCAGTAGCTGGCGTCCGAGAGTGTCCTGGACCTGCGAGACTTTGTCGCAGACCACGTTCAGGGCTTCTTCGGTATATGGGATGGGCAATAAGTCGTTCAGGTACTGGCCGTTGACGGAACTCCAACTCAGGTGATCAGAGACAGCCATGGGGCAGAGGTCATCAACCAGATGCCTGAGCTGGGTCAGGTGACGGCGGTTGAGTGGATCGGCAGACCCCAGAGATAAGCCAATGCCGTGACAGCTGATCGGGAACTGTTCAGCAATCTGGCTGAGGGTCTGGCGTGCCGGACTCTCTGGGTTGAAGTAGTTTTCGCTGTGGACTTCCAGCCAGCCGACCGGAGGCTGTGCCATGTCGCGAAAAAGAGTCAGGTGGGGGGCTCTCAGGCCAACCCCAACCTGCTGAAAGGCGCAATCATTGGTCATGATTTGCTGCTTTGGGTGCTGCCGCCAGCCAGACGATCACACAGGCCTTTGGGCACCATGATAAATGCATCTTTCTGACCGTCCATTTTGGCGGTTCCGGCACAGGAGCCGGTTTTGGTGGCGCAGTCATTCTTTCCGGCTTTGGCGACGCCATAACATTTTTCTTTCGCACCGCTGTCAGCTGCGACGGCAGGGGCAGTACCAGCCAGGATCAGCAGGCCAGAGACAGCGGTGGCTAAGGCGAGATTGCTCTTTTTCATCATCATTCCTCTTGATATCAGACAGTTCAAATGTTGCGGTTTTCGAGCGTTAGTCCTGGAAGCTGAGGTGAAACGCATCAGGTGCTCTTACCCACTATAGAAAGGGAGGGGCTGAAAGAAATTTCAGACGAAGTGAATTTTTTCTGTGCGGCCGTTCTGTGCTGCAGTGGTGCTGACGTCGGAAAATTGAGGCCGACGGGCCGGACGAGACTCAGCATGAGACAGGGCGGGCATTCTCTGTCTGAGCTGTTATAATCACCGCCAGTGTATAAATAACCAGTAGAAAGGCGATGGACGTTTCACTCTTGTTAGATGGTCTCAATGACAAACAGCGCGAAGCGGTGGCGGCACCGCTGGGCAATCATTTGGTTCTGGCCGGGGCCGGCAGCGGAAAAACCCGGGTGCTGGTGCACCGGATTGCCTGGCTGCTGCGGGTCGAAGAAGCCTCGCCTTTCTCCATCATGTCGGTGACCTTCACCAACAAAGCCGCGGCAGAAATGCGCGGCCGGATCAACGCGCTGATGCAGGGAAACTGTGCCGGGATGTGGAACGGGACTTTCCACGGCCTGAGTCACCGCATGCTACGCGCCCATTATCTGGATGCCAGGCTGCCGGAAGATTTCAATATCATCGATTCCGATGATCAGATGCGTCTGCTGCGCCGCCTGATCAAAGCGCAGAATCTGGACGAGAAACAGTGGCCGGCCCGTCAGGCGGCCTGGTATATCAACGGCAAGAAAGATGAGGGACTGCGTCCGTCGCATGTCGAGACCTTCAACGACCCGGTCGAACAGACCTGGCTGCGCGTTTATACCGCCTATCAGGAAGCCTGTGACCGCGCCGGACTGGTCGATTTTGCCGAACTCTTGCTGCGTTCATTTGAACTGCTCAAGCACAACAAGCACATCCGCGAACATTATCAGGCCCGTTTCAAGCACATTCTGGTAGACGAGTTCCAGGATACCAACAACATTCAGTTTGCCTGGCTGCGCCTGATGGCGGGGCCAGAATGCCACGTGATGATCGTGGGCGATGACGATCAGTCGATTTACGGCTGGCGGGGCGCCAAAGTCGAAAATATTCAGCGTTTCCTGAAGGAATTCACTAGTGCGTCCAGTATCTTCCTGGAACAGAACTACCGTTCGACCGGCAATATCCTGCAGGCGGCCAATGCGCTCATCGCCAATAACAATGAGCGGATGGGCAAGAACCTGTGGACCGAAGGCGGCGAGGGCGAAAAGATTTCGGTGTATTCCGCCTTTAACGAGCTGGATGAAGCCCGGTTTGTGGTCGGTAAGATCAAAGGCTGGCAGGACAGCGGCGGCGCACTGAATGACACGGCGATGCTGTACCGCAGCAATGCTCAGTCGCGGGTGCTGGAAGAGGCACTGATTCAGGCCGGGATGCCTTACCGGATCTACGGCGGCATGCGTTTCTTCGAACGTCAGGAAATCAAGGATGCGCTGTCTTATCTGCGCCTGATTGCCAACCGCGATGACGATACCTCGTTTGAGCGGGTGGTGAACACCCCGGCCCGGGGACTGGGAGAGCGGACGCTGGATACTATCCGGATGGCGGCCCGGGATCGCGGCACTACTCTGTGGCAGGCCAGTGTCGCTTTGCTGGATGAGAAAGTCCTGGCCGGCCGGGCTGCCAACTCACTGCGTCGTTTTGTGGAACTGGTCAATGCGCTGGAAGATGACACCCGGGAGATGCAGCTGTATCAGCAGACCGATGAAGTGATCCGTTCTTCCGGACTGCGGGCAATGTATGAGCAGGAAAAAGGTGAGAAAGCGCAGGCCCGGATTGAAAACCTGGAAGAGCTGGTGACCGCCACCCGCCAGTTTGAGGTGCCGGAGGAAGCCGGGGAGATGAGTCCGCTGGCTGCGTTTCTGTCGCATGCGGCGCTGGAAGCCGGTGAAGGACAGGCCGATGATTTTGATGATGCGGTACAGCTGATGACGTTGCACAGCGCCAAAGGACTGGAATTTCCGATGGTGTTCATGGTGGGCGTGGAAGAAGGGATGTTCCCGAGTTTCCGCACCTCTGAAGAGCCGGGACGTCTCGAGGAAGAGCGTCGTCTGTGTTATGTCGGCATGACCCGTGCGATGGAAAAACTTTACATTACACACGCCGAGATGCGTCGTCTGTACGGTAAGGACAATTTCCACAAAGTGTCGCGTTTCGTGCGCGAAATTCCGGAAGAATTTGTCGAGGAAGTGCGGATGAAGGCGCAGGTCTCCCGTCCGTCAACTGGTGGTCGGTTCAGCCAGACGCAGGTCAACGAGAACTTCAATCAGACCGGTTTCAGCCTCGGGCAGCGGGTCCAGCATCCGAAGTTCGGGGAAGGCACTATTATCAACTTTGAAGGCAGCGGTGCTCAGAGCCGGGTGCAGGTTGCTTTCAATGGTGAAGGGATCAAGTGGCTGGTAACTCAGTACGCCAAACTGGAAGCGATGTAAGTCATCACTGACTTATCTTAAAAATAAACGCGCCGTCTCCTTAGGAGGCTGGCGCGTTTTTGATCGCAGTCGCGGAATAAGGCCGCTTACTGCGCGACCACTTTGCCTTCCCGGCGCGGGTCGGCGGCACCGTTCAGCTGGCCGCGGAACAGACCGATGGCCTGGACTCCGGAATTGAGCGGTTTGATTTGGACTTCAAAGCCCAGTTTTTCCAGCTCCGGTGCCCAGCGCTCAGCACTGGTCCCCTGTTCCAGCTCAAACGGACCAAACCGGTTATTCATGTTCGGCAGATCAACCGCCTGCTGCAGGCTCAGTCCCCAGTCGAGGTGTGCGACCAGCGTTTTGGCCACATAGCCGATGATCTGGCTGCCGCCCGGTGAACCGATGGCCAGTACCGGCTTGTCGTTTTTCAGCACGATGGTCGGTGCCATCGATGAACGAGGCCGTTTGCCCGGCTCGACCCGGTTGGCGATCGGCATGCCGTTGTCATGGGTGCTGAAGGAGAAGTCGGTCAGCTCGTTGTTGAGCAGGAAGCCGCGCACCATCAGGCGGGAGCCGAATCCGTTCTCAATGGTGGTGGTCATGGAGAGTACGTTTCTGTCTTTGTCGACGATCACCAGATGACTGGTTGACGGCAGTTCAATCGCGTTATCCAGCCCGTAGTTCATGGCGTGAGACCATGGCGGTAAGCCGGCACTCACTTCCTTCAGCGCCTGATTGCTTTTCAGCAGGCCGGCGCGCTGTTGCAGGTAGTTTTTGTCCAGTAGCCCTTCGGTCGGCATCGGAACGAAATCACTGTCGGCCATGTAGCGGCCACGGTCGGCAAAGGCCAGCCGGGAAGCATCGCCAAGCAGATGCCAGCTCAGGGCTTTGTTCGGGCCCAGTTCTTTCATCGGGTAATGGCTGAGAATACCGAGGATCTGACCCAGTGTCAGTGCGCCGGAGCTGGGTGGTCCCATGCCGCAGACCTCGTACTGGCGGTAAGGGGCGCACACGGCCGGACGTTCTTTCACGGTGTAGGTGGCCAGATCCATGGTGTTCAGGACCCCCGGATTGCCCGTGGCTTGACGTACTGTTTTCACGATGTCTTTGGCGATGTCGCCGTGGTAGAAGGCACTGGCACCCCGTTCAGCAATTTGCTGCAAGGTATCGGTATAGGCCGGATTTTTCAGGGTATCACCGGCTTTCAGCGGCTGGCCGCCCGGGAAAAAATAAGCTTTGGTCGCCGGAAAGCGCTGCAGGCGTTCACTGTCTTCCCGGATCAGCTGCGCCAGACGCGGACTGACGGTAAAACCATCCCGGGCCAGTTTAATCGCCGGTTCGAACAGATCTTTCCACGGCAGTTTGCCTAAGCGCTGGTGGGTGTGCCACAGCAGCTTGACGGTGCCCGGGGTACCGACGGAACGCCCGCCGACCACCGCATCGTAAAATGCCAGCGGTTTGCCGGATTCATCCTGGAACAGCTGAGGTGTGACTTCCGCCGGTGCCGTTTCACGGCCGTCGAAGGTTGTCAGGGCATCTTTCTCGCTGTCCCAGTACACCAGAAAAGCCCCGCCACCCAGGCCGGAGGATTGCGGTTCGGTCAGGCCTAACACCAGCTGTGCAGCAATCATGGCATCAATAGCATTACCGCCTTTGGCCAGCATGGCGGCACCGGCATCACTGGCATAAGGGTTGGCCGTTGCAATCATCCAGTCTTTGCCTGTGACCTGGGCACTATGCTGTAAACCCGTGGCCCCTTCCGGGGCGACTAAATCGGTGGCTTGCTCGCTGAATGCCGGTGCGGTGAGCAGCAGGCCGGTCAGCGCCAGGGCAAGGGAGGTCCTTTTCATGGCAGATCCTTTTTAAAATTGTTGTGAATCAAGGGATAAGATTAGGTGTTTTATCACAGATTGCCCGTTGGGTTGAGCAATCTGTGACATGATCAGAAAAGCGGGGCGGGTTAAGCGAGCTGGGCTTTCTTGCGGTTGCGGCGGTGACCTGTGATGCCGTCGTAGCTGAACAGCACCAGTGCCAGCCAGATAAAGGCAAAGGTCAGACTCTTGTCAGCACTGAAAACCTCGCCGTACATGAAGACGGCCAGCAGGAACATCAGGCTCGGGCCGATATATTGGAAAAAGCCCAGCGTCGAGAGTTTCAGCTTGGTCGCGGCGCCGGTAAAACACAGCAGCGGCAGCGTGGTGACGATTCCGGCAGCCATCAGCAGCAGGTTGGTGTTCATGCTGTTCTGGGTCCAGTCTGAGGTCGGGCTGTCGGCAAGGAAAAAGACATAGCCCATGGCCAGCGGCAGCAGAATGCTGGTTTCCATGAATAAGCCGGTCTGTGCATCCAGATTGACTTTCTTGCGCAGCAAACCGTAGAGACCAAAACTGCCCGCCAGCACCAGCGCCACCCAGGGCAGTGAGCCGAAATGGACAAGCTGGATCACGACGCCGCCGGCAGCCATCGCAACGGCCAGCCACTGCAGCGGCCGCAGGCGTTCCCCGAGGAAAATCATGCCCAGCAGGACATTGAGCAGCGGGTTGATGAAATAGCCCAGACTGGCATCCAGCATATAATTGCTGTTGACGGCCCAGATAAAAATCAGCCAGTTGCCGCCAATGACCACAGAGCTGGCCAGCAGCATCATGACAGCTTTCGGTTGCTTGAGGACCTGCCGGACTTTCCCCCAGCCCCGGCCGAGAAAAATCAGAGCAGCCAGGAAAAAGAAAGACCAGATAATGCGGTGGCTGATAATTTCAAAGGGGCTGACCGATTGCAGCTGTTTAAAGTAAATGGGTGCAATGCCCCACATGGTGTAGGCGGCCAGGGCCAGGATCACCCCGCGTTGGGTCGTTTTCGCTTGCTCGTCCATGGTATTCCAGTGTGTTGTGGTAAAGCGTTGGCAGAAGGCGGTGCAAAGACGCAGTGTCTGTTGGAACGGGCAGTATAATGCCAGCCAGCTGAAATTGACTAGTGACTTATTGGTGTTCAGTGCGGGTGGCTCCCATCCCGGATCTGATTGGTATAGAATAGCCGGCTGTGTCAATCAAGAGTGAAGTCATGTCTGCCTCAACCTCAGATCTCAGCCGCGCCGTCACGTCCGCCACCAGTACGCAGATCCTGCAGCAGGTGTTCGGTTATCAGTCTTTCCGGCCCGGCCAGCAGGCAGTCATTGACGCGGTGGCATCCGGGCGTGACTGCCTGGTGATCCTGCCGACCGGTGGCGGGAAGTCACTCTGTTACCAGATCCCGGCGCTGATGCGTGAGGGGCTGACACTGGTCATTTCGCCGCTGATTTCCCTGATGAAAGATCAGGTCGACCAGCTGCAGGCCAACGGGGTGGCAGCGGGCTGTCTCAATTCGACCATGACCCCGGAGGCGCTGCTGGCAACCTGGCAGGGCATGGCCGACGGCACACTCAAGCTGGTGTATGTCTCTCCGGAACGGGTCCTCAGTCGCGACTTTATTGACCGGCTCAGCGGTCTGCCGATCAGCCTGCTGGCGGTGGATGAAGCCCATTGTATTTCGCAGTGGGGGCACGATTTCCGTCCGGAATATGCTGAGCTGGGAACCCTGAAAGAACATTTTCCGCAGATGCCGGTCATTGCCCTGACGGCGACAGCGGATGACACGACCCGCCACGATATCACGAGCCGGCTGGCACTCACCGATCCATTCATTCATCTGGGCAGTTTTGACCGTCCGAATATCCGCTATACCCTGCAGGAAAAATACAAACCGATGGCGCAGCTGGGACGTTTTCTGACCAGTGTGCGCGGTCAGAGCGGTATCATTTACTGTAACAGCCGCAAGAAGGTCGAGCAGGTGGCGGAAAAGCTTGCCGAGCAGGGGATTCGGGCTGCGGCCTACCATGCCGGTCTGGACCACGACGAGCGTATCCGCGTGCAGGAAGGTTTCCAGCGGGATGACATTCAGGTTGTGGCGGCAACCGTGGCTTTCGGGATGGGGATCAACAAGCCCAATGTGCGCTTCGTGGTGCACTTTGATATCCCGCGGAATATCGAATCTTATTATCAGGAAACCGGCCGTGCCGGGCGGGATGGCCTGGCGGCAGAAGCCGTGATGTTTTATGACCCGGCCGATCTGGCCTGGCTGCGCCGTTGTCTGGAAGAAAAAGATGACGGACCGCAGAAACAGGTGGAAGGGCATAAGCTCAATGCCATGGGCGCTTTTGCCGAAGCACAGACCTGCCGGCGTCAGGTTCTGCTGCACTATTTTGGCGAGCACAGTGAACATGCCTGCGGCAACTGCGATATCTGCCTAGATCCGCCACAGCATTTCGAGGCCCTGGAAACGGCCCAGAAGGCCCTGTCCTGCGTCTACCGGGTCAACCAGCGTTTCGGCCTCCATCATGTGGTCGATGTGCTGCGCGGCCTGCAAAATGCCAAGGTGCGCGAGCAGGGACACGACAAGCTGAGTACCTATGGCATTGGCCGGGAGCACAGTCATGAATTCTGGGTCAGCATCCTGCGTCAGCTGATCCACCGCGGGTTCTTGTCTCAGAACATCGTGAATCATTCCACCCTGCAACTGACGGAAAAAGCCCGGGCTATTCTGCGCGGAGAAGCGTCACTGCAACTGGCGGTGCCGCGGATTGACAGCAGCGCGCGCAACTCGCGGCCGGACAGCCGTCTCAAGCGCCAGTATGACAAGAAATTATTTTCCAAGCTGCGGATGGTTCGCAAAGCAATCGCCGATGAAGAATCGCTGCCGCCTTACGTCGTCTTCAACGATGCCAGTCTGATGGAAATGGCTGAGAGTCTGCCAACCTCGGAAGGGGAGTTACTGGCGGTGAACGGGGTCGGGCAGCGGAAGCTGGAAAAATACGGCAAGGTTTTTTTGTCGGTGATTGAAGAGCATCTGCTGGCGGCTGCAGAGTATTCCTGAGGAACGCAAAGTAAAAAAAACCGGACAATCGATGATTATCCGGCAGAGAGTGTAGCAGAAACAAAACGAGGGCTTTGTTCACTACAAAACAGCTTGCGTATTGGGGCGAGAATGCAATTCTTCGCCACGGTGTTGTGAGGCCTCCTGGCCATCAGCACAACACCAGCATCAGACCATGAAATTCGCCCGGAAGCTATCGGTTGCTTATGCTTTGACACGCTAAGCAACACTTGGTTACATCAAACCGGATTTGTGTGCCGGAGACTGAAAAGGAAATCCTATGACTTTATCGACAGAGCCTCATTTTGGTGTACGAGCGCTGGACCAGGAGCGCGGCTGCCTGCACCTGACTGCCCCGGAATTCGACTACGACAGTTTTGAAGAGCTGGCGCAGTCTCTGGTGATACTGCTCGATGCCAGTGTGGTGGAAAAAGAGGCCAATGCTGATCTGCATGTCTGGCTGATTGACTTTGAAGGCTGTCGTCTGATGCTGAAAGGGGAGCATTACAGTGCCAGCCTGTGGCTGGAAGCGCTGAGTCAGGACGACAGTGAAACGCTGGTGTTTCTTGCGGGCTGGCTAAAAAAATTGACCCACTAATCAAATTTTAACTGCAAACGTTTGCCATTGCCGTGCTGGCTTGGCAGTCGGATTGCTTACGGTATAATCAGCGCCTTTGGAGACAGCACTGTACAGAAAATGTGCTGTTGATTGTGTTGGGTTCCCTCGCCCCCATTTGACAAAAAGGTCTGTTTGATGACGACTTCTTCTTTTTCGCCGGCGCAGCAACGCCAGGCACTCTGGATTCTGGTTGCTTTCCATCTGGTGATCATTACCTCCAGTAACTATCTGGTTCAGATCCCCTTTACCCTGTTTGGTGTCCACACGACCTGGGGCGCTTTCACCTTTCCGTTTATTTTTTTGGCCACAGATCTGACGGTGAGAATTTACGGTGCGGCAATGGCGCGCCGGATCATCACCCGGGTCATGTTCCCGGCACTGGCGGTGTCTTATCTGCTGTCGGTGGTGTTCTATCAGGGGGCTTATCAGGGGCTGGCGCCGCTGGGTGAGTTCAATCTCTTTGTGGCCCGGATTGCGATCGCCAGCTTTATGGCCTATTTGCTCGGGCAGATTATGGACGTTTCAGTCTTCAGCCGCCTGCGACAGTGCCAGCAATGGTGGATTGCACCTGCCGCATCGACCGTGTTCGGCAATGCAATGGATACTGTCGCTTTCTTTGCCATCGCATTTTATCAGAGCCCGGATGCTTTCATGGCTGAACATTGGGTCGAGATTGCGCTGGTAGATTACGGGGTGAAACTGATCATCAGTCTGGGATTATTTGTGCCGATGTACGGTGTATTGCTGAACTATCTGGTGAAGCGCCTGACCCGGATGCAGGCCCAGCTTGAGCCCTCGCAGGGGCTGTCTTAAACTCAAAGCCGGCGACTGCCGGCTTTTTTCTTTCTGAATGGGAGTACCACAAGCTGTGATAAAGATACGTGAAGCCAGCCTGGCGGAAGCGGCTGAGGTCCTGGCCAGAATCAGCGAACTTGATCAGCCGGAAACCGAGTCCAGTCTGGCAAGCCGGGTCCGGGGACGCAGCCCTTTGATCCTGATTGCTGAAAAGAACGGCATATTGCTCGGGGTGAAAATCGGTTACCGCCTGTCTGAAACCTGCTTTTACAGCTGGCTGGGCGGTGTGGTGCCGGAGGGCCGTCAGAATGGCGTGGCGCAGGCACTGCTGTCAGCGCAGGAAAACTGGGTCCAGGCGCAGGGGTATGCGGAGCTGCGGGTGAAATCCCGTAACCGTTTTCCGGCCATGCTGCGTTTATTATTGCGAAATGGTTACCAGATTGAGCATATGGAGAAGAAAGACGGGATTGAGGACTACCGGCTGCATTTCGTGAAGACCTGGAACGAACTTAAATGAAAATAATTCTCAAATAATACTTGAACATTAAATGAGAATAGTTATTATTAACTTGCTTTCAACGAAAACTCACACCAGAGGATTTCTGTTTGATGGCACGACATTGCTCACATTGCTTCCAGTGTACTTTAGCGAAGGCGGGTATTGAGTGTAGGGCTGAATATTCTGCTGACTTTTGCTTAGCGGTGCTTGTTCTCAGGCGCCGCTTTTTCTTTTTTGGCAGCTCCGGATCTCAGGGTGAAAAGAGGTCGGGGAAGTCTTTGAAAAACTTAGCAAATGAAAATTATTCTCAATAAAGACTTGCAAAGGTAATGAGAATGGTTATTATTAACTGGCACTCAGCGAGGAACATCTTGTTATCCTTTCTCGTATGAAGGCACGACATTGCTCACATTGCTTCCAGTATACAGCTTGGGTTTGGTTTTTAGTGTAGGGCTGATAACCTCGACCGTTTCTGCTGAGCGGCGCTTGAATCAAGCGCCGCTTTTTCTTATTCAGGCCATTTTCACCAGCTGCTGCACCAGTTTATTGATCCCACTGGCGGCTTCAGAGATAGAACCTGCCAGCATGTAAGCCGGGCTGCTGAGCAGACTGCGTTCCTGATCCAGCACGAATTCATCCACAGGACAATCGATATGATCGCCGCCCATGGCCCGAAATGCACTGGCGACTTCTTTTTCATTACCGATGGTGCCTTTGGCGCCCTGACCGTAAATCTGAGGAATGAGAACCGGTGCAATACACAGATAACCGGCAGGTTTCTGCGCCCGGGCAAATTCCTGACAGGCACGTTTCACCTCTGGATGAATTTGGCAGTGGGCACCGTTGAACGCAAAATCTGACAGATTTTTTGCTGCGCCAAAGCCGCCGGGCAGCAATAATGCATCGAAGTCCCGGGCGCTGAGCTCGGCAACATCCTGGATCTGGCCCCGTGCAATCCGCGCAGCTTCAATCAGGACATTGCGTGTTTCGTTCATGGGCTCACCGGTCATATGGTTAATCACATGATGCTGTTCCATATTGGGTGCAAAGCAGTGCCAGCTGGCCCCAGCCTGTTCAATGGCATGTAATGCCAGAACGGCTTCATGGATCTCACTGCCGTCAAATACACCCGAACCGCTTAAAATGACTGCAACCTTCTTCATCTTGGCCTCCTTTTTGTTCAAAACTGAAGAAATTAACACCGCTTTGTCCGATTACACCGCCATCTGATAACTTTTTCCACATTTGATGATCATTTCAGGATCATGGATCCATTTTTGCTTTGCTAAATAAACCATTGATCTCAAATGACTAAAAATCGTTTTTCTGATCAAGAAGCAAAAATGATCTTCAGGCTCTCGGCAATAGTTAACAAACTTATCCACAGATCTCGGGCCAACAACAGGGAAAACTTCGGTTAACACTTGGCACGTCTCGTGGCATCCTAAGGTTCTGATCCTTTTATCTCCCAGATACTGATAATCCATTATGGCAACTATTCCAGAAAATCCACTGATCCTGATCGATGGCTCCTCGTATCTCTACCGTGCGTATCATGCCGCGCCTAACTTTACCAACTCTGACGGCGAACCGACCGGGGCGGTGTATGGTGTGGTGAATATGTTGCGGAGCATGCTGCGGCAGTTTGCCACAGAGCATATTGCTGTGGTGTTTGATGCCAAGGGCAAGACCTTCCGCGATGAGCTCTATCCCGAGTATAAAGCGCATCGGCCGCCGATGCCGGATGATTTGCGCGCTCAGATCGAACCTCTGCATGCCATTATCAAGGCCATGGGGCTGCCATTGATCTGTGAACCGGGTGTTGAAGCAGATGATGTGATCGGGACCCTGGCCTGTCAGGCGTCGCAGGCTGGCATGCCGGTTCTGATCAGCACCGGAGATAAAGACATGGCACAGCTGGTGGATGAGAATGTCACCCTGATTAATACCATGACCGGTGTCGTGATGGATCCCGAAGGCGTGCGTGAAAAGTTCGGGATTGGTCCGGAGCTGATCATCGATTATCTGGCACTGATGGGAGATAAAGTTGATAACATTCCGGGCGTTCCCGGGGTGGGCGACAAGACGGCTACCGCATTGCTGACTGGCATCGGCGGCCTGAAAGATTTGTATGACCATCTGGATGCAATTCCGGCATTGGGCTTCCGTGGCTCGAAAACCATGCCGAAAAAGCTGGAAGAACATCGTGATGCGGCCTTTATGTCTTACGAACTGGCGACGATCAAGCTGGACGTCGCACTGGAATTCGGCCCGCAGGATCTGCAAAAAGGCACGCCGGATACGGATGAGCTGACCCGTCTGTTCGGCAAGTTACAGTTCCGTCGCTGGCTGGCAGAAATGCTGGACGGCAGTGACGGCCGCATTGTTGCGGACAGCTCGGCCAGTCCGGTCAGTGAGGAAGCGGCGCCGTCGAAGTCACCGGCACCTGTGATTGATCGCAGTGGCTATGAAGTGGTGCTGGATGAAGCTCGCTTCCTGGAGTGGCTGGATATTCTGAAACAGGCTGAAGTCTTTGCCTTTGATACCGAAACCGACAGTCTGGATTACATGATTGCCAACTTGGTCGGGCTATCTTTTGCAGCTGAAGAAGGCCAAGCGGCTTATGTGCCGGTTGCACATGACTATCTGGACGCACCGGCACAACTGGATCGCGACTGGGTGATTGCGCAGCTAAAGCCTTTACTGGAAGATCCGGCACAGGCGAAAGTCGGTCAGAACCTGAAATATGATGCCAGTGTACTGGCCCGTTACGGCGTCGACATGCAGGGGATCCGTTTCGATACCATGCTGGAGTCTTATGTCTTCAATAGCGTGGTTGGCCGCCATGATATGGACAGCCTGTCGCTGCGTTATCTGGAGCACAAGACCATCAGTTTCGAAGAGATTGCAGGCAAAGGGAAAAAACAGCTGACGTTCAATCAGATCGATCTCGAACAGGCTGGCCCATATGCGGCGGAAGACGCAGACATTACCTTGCGCCTGCACCATCTGCTGATCGGGAAGCTGAATGTCGACCCGAAACTGAAACATGTACTGGAAGACATTGAGATGCCACTGGTGCCCGTGCTGTCGCGTATGGAGCGGACCGGTGTCTTGCTGGATGTGAACAAGCTGGCGAAACAGTCGCAGGAAATCGCAGTTCGTCTCGATGAGCTTCAGACTCAGGCTTATGAGGTCGCCGGGGAAGAATTCAATCTCAGTTCGCCGAAACAGTTGCAGGCGATTTTGTTTGAGAAAATGGGCCTGCCGGTTCTGAAGAAGACGCCGTCCGGCACTCCGTCGACCAACGAAGAAGTGTTACAGGAGCTGGCGCTGGATTACCCGCTGCCGAAGCTGATTCTGGAACACCGTGGTCTGGCGAAATTGAAATCAACCTATACCGACAAGCTGCCCCGGATGATTAATCCGGAAACCAAGCGTGTGCACACGTCTTACCATCAGGCCGTGGCGGCCACGGGGCGTCTGTCGTCGACTGATCCGAACCTGCAGAACATTCCGATCCGGAACGAGGAAGGCCGCCGTATTCGTCAGGCCTTTATTGCGCCGGAAGGATATCAGATCCTGGCTGTGGACTATTCACAGATTGAGCTGCGGATTATGGCGCACCTTTCTGGCGATAAAGCCCTGCTGGAAGCGTTCCGGGAAGGTAAAGATATCCACGCCGCAACGGCTGCCGAGATCCTGGGTATCGCTATCGATGAGGTGACCAGTGAACAGCGCCGTCGTGCAAAAGCGATCAACTTTGGTCTGATCTACGGGATGAGTGCGTTTGGTCTGGCAAAACAGCTGGGGATGGGCCGTAATGAGGCGCAGGAGTATATGAATGTGTACTTCGAGCGTTACCCGGGAGTTCTGGAATATATGGAAAGTACCCGAACTCATGCCAGTGAACAGGGGTATGTGGAAACACTGTTCGGCCGTCGTCTTTACCTGCCGGATATTCAATCGCGCAATGCGATTCGCCGGAAAGCAGCAGAGCGGGCGGCAATTAACGCACCGATGCAGGGCACGGCTGCGGATATTATTAAACGCGCCATGGTTGCCGTTGATGCCTGGGTTCAGACACAGGATAGTGTTCGTCTGCTGATGCAGGTGCACGATGAACTGGTCTTTGAAGTGAAAACTTCAGAGCTGGATCGTGTGGCGAAGTCGGTTTGTGAGCTGATGGAAGCTGCAGCTGAACTTGATGTGCCGCTGATTGCTGAGGCAGGCAGTGGTGACAACTGGGATCAGGCTCATTAATTTGTGAGATTCATCCCTGTAATTCAATTATCAAAAACCAGCCATTTGGCTGGTTTTTTTTAATCTGGATCGGGGTTTAGCGTGCTGATGTAAAACTTAATTACGTGATGAATGAAAAAAAATTACGGAAAAGGGTTTTCATTTCTGCACAATTGATATACAGTTAGCGGCGTAGGGTACAGAGGTAAGATGTTCTATCTTTCAGACCTTTTGTTTCACGTTATTGGATTTGGCTGATTCAGCCGCCCTGATCGCTTTGGTCAGGGCGTTTTTATTTCTGGCCCGAAATTTTTCCCGCATATCTTTTCTCCGCTGTCTGCGAACTGACGTCTCCGATTAATATTGAACGACATTGCCTGTTTTCACTGACAAAAGCACTGTGACCACGACGAATCCTCTTCCGCTTTGACCATTCAAACTGTGACGATCCTGCCAAGTGGTGAGCGGGCAGGGCATGATACGACATAAAATTAGAGCAATTACTTTAATTCGTGATTCCGGAAGGTTATACTCAAGTCTGCTTCTTGTTCATATTTGTCTGGCTGTATTTCATTTGTGACAGTCGACCTATCCATGATCAGCCACTCTTGATTTGAGTGGCTTTTTTTTGTCTGTTTGCCATCCATTGTGTAATAAAATTCCAAGTGAACATGGCTGCATAGCTTTGTCTATGCAAACTTAATTTGCAGAATGAAACAATAGGCATTGAATTTGGGCTGAATGGGGTAAAAAAGGAAGTTAACAATGAGAAGGGCTAAGGAATATCTGGCATCAGGGAGGAAAAAATAACCAGATTACGGATAAAAAACTTGCGTTGAGGGGTTAAATCATTAATCCTTTCTGGACAAATATAAAAACCTCCTATTTCTCTCCCGTTGCCCCATCGTTCAGGTGGGGTCATTTTTATCTGGTATCTCTGACACAGTATTTGTACGGACAGATAATGATGCCTGTGACGGTTTCCTGCCTGGCCTCGGGCCAGGCAGGAAGACAAATTATTCAGAAGCGGCGTTATGATTCAGGCCGTCAATGTCTTCGTCCTGATCAGCTTCGAGCAGTGCTTGCTGACGGGCCAGTTCCGGGGCAAACCAGATGTCCAGTTTGCGGCGAACCTGATCCACACCAATCCCTTTCAGGGCAGAGAAGCATTCCACTTCGACATCGCCGCCAAAAGCCAGAGCTGCTTCACGGATTTTCAGCAGCTGCGCTTTGCGGGCACCGCTTTTCAGTTTGTCGGCTTTGGTCAGCAGAACCAGAACAGGCAAACGGCTCTCGACGGCCCAGTAAATCATTTGCTGATCGAGATCTTTCATCGGGTGGCGGATATCCATCAGAACGACCAGACCCTGCAGGCATTCACGCTTTTGCAGATACTCACCCAGCGCCGCCTGCCACTTCTGCTTCATCTCCAGCGGAACCTGCGCGTAGCCGTAGCCCGGCAGGTCGATCAGGTTGCAGCCCGTGCGGACTTCAAACATGTTGATCAATTGGGTCCGGCCTGGTGTTTTTGAGGTCCGTGCCAGACTTTTCTGATCTGTCAGACGATTCAAAGCACTTGATTTACCAGCATTTGATCGGCCAGCAAATGCAATCTCAACTCCCTTGTCCATGGGAAGGTGGCGGATATCCGGGGCACTGGTAATAAAATGGGTTTGTCTGTAGTTGAGAGGGGAATTCACTGTTAACTCCGTCAAGTCTTCTGGTCGTCGACTAATTACTTTTATGCGAAAGTGTGTAAAATGTAGCACTAACCCTGCTTGGTTGATGGTGCATTGTATACCATGTTGCTGAGCAATACTTGTGGTACTGGAAGCTCAATAATTATAAACGGAATGTCATGAAGAAATTAGCATTGATATTTACACTTCTTGCCAGTTGCACAAGCTGGGCCCAGGGAGATGTTGAAGCTGGAAAAGCAAAAGCAGCGACATGCGCAGCATGTCATGGCGCTGACGGTAAAGGTATCACCGGACAATACCCCAACCTTGCGGGTCAGCACCCACGTTATCTGGAGAAACAGCTGAAGGAATTCAAGCTGGGGATGACAACGGGTGGTGAACAGGGGCGTAATGATCCTGTGATGGGCGGCATGGCGATGCCACTGTCTGAAGAAGACATGGCGGATCTGGCGGCTTACTTTGGTTCCTTACCTGCGGTAGAAGGCACCACCACAGAAGGCTCGATCGCAATTGGTCAGCAGCTGTACCGTGTGGGTGATGCTGAACGTGGTATTACGGCCTGTACGGCGTGTCACGGTCCTCGCGGTAATGGTACCAGCTTGTCTGGTTTCCCGGACATCTCCGGGCAAAACGCGGATTACATCAAGAAACAACTGACAGCTTTCCGCGATGGCCAGCGTAGTAACGATATGAACGCAATGATGCGCTCTGTTGCCGCGAAACTGAGTGACAAGGAAATCGACGCCCTGTCACATTATATTGGCGGTCTTCACTGATCCCGACTTCAGTATCGCAAGCAGTAACAAGCGACAAAAGGCAGCTCAGGCTGCCTTTTTTATTCGTCGAGCTTTGTGATTGTCCGTCGTACTCGGGATAGTGCTCTGATTGCTGCCTGTGGATGAAGCAGACCGTCCATTTCTCAATCGGAACAGGTCTGGTATGATACGCGGCTTGATTTTGAGCGTCGGAACCCAGGAGAAGCTGATGACGGCCTGTACCTTATGCGGTGCATCTGCCTTGCCATATCATGAAGATCGCCGTCGCGGATATCTTCAGTGTCAGGCGTGTCACCTGATTTTTGCCAATCCGGCCTCGCATTTGTCCCCGTCGCAGGAGAAGGCAGTCTACGATCAGCATGAAAACCATGTTGAGGATGAAGGCTACCGTGGTTTTCTGGATCGTCTGGCGACGCCGCTGACAGCGCGTCTGCCGGAAGGCAGCCTCGACGGGCTGGATTTTGGCTGCGGCCCCGGTCCGGCCCTGGCCGCGATGTTTCGTGAGCAGGGGCACCGGATTGCTGTCTATGATCCTTATTATGCCCCGGACAACAGCGTGCTCGAGCGTCAGTATGACTTTGTCACCAGTACCGAGGCCATTGAACACTTTTATACCCCGGCCCGCGAATGGCAGTTGTTGCTGTCGCTGGTGAAACCGGGAGGCTGGCTGGGACTGATGACCAAACTGGCCACAGATGTCGAGGCATTCAGCCGCTGGCATTATAAAAATGATCCCACCCACGTCAGCTTTTTCAGCCGGGAGACCTTTCGGTTTCTGGCCGAGCGTGATGGCCTGACGGTGGAATTTGTTGGAAACGATGTAATTATGCTGAGGAAAAATCAGTCATGACCCGTAAGAAAAGAAGCCGTAAACCTGGCTCAGAAGGCCCGGCGCAGTACGTAGAAAAAAGTGTCAGCCAGATGGATCTGGATGGCCGTGCCCGTCAGAAAGCCCGCAAGCGCAAAGGGTTGAAGGCCGGCAGCCGTCATTCTGAAGGCGGTGCTGAGTATGGCAGCCGACAGGGTCAGGCCAGAGATCCTCGCCATGGCAGCAAAAAACTGGTGCCGCTGACTGTCGAGCCGAAACCAACCAAACAGGTTCGCCGCATGAATGCTGAGCAGGAACTGGCGATGTTGGAGAATGATCCACAACTGATGGCGTTGCTGGACCGCCTCGATGCCGGTGAAAAGCTGGGTGCCGGTTTGCAGAAGCAGGTTGATCAGAAACTCGACCGCATCGAGCAACTGATGAAACAGCTGGGTCTGTACGAGGAAGACGTGGCTGCAGATGATGAAATCGCGATCGGTGATACCCGCAGCGAGGAAGATCTGCTGGATGACTTTGAAAATGCCCGTTGGGACGATTTCGATAAGGAGTAAGCCTTGCAGGATCTGAAACTCTGGCTGCTGGTGGCAGGAAGCCTGATTGTACTGGCACTGGCGTTTTATGCCGGTTATCTGTTGTACCAGCTGTATCTGCAGAAGCAGCGTCACCAAGCCTTTATTGCCCGTGCTGAAGCGCAACAGGCAGAGGCGATTGTGCAGCGCAATACCAATATTCTTGAAAGTGTCTATATCATTGCCGAAGCCGGAAAGCAGGAACAATGTGACATGTCGGAAATTGCCATCCGGCTGTATAAGCTGATGACGGTATTGCAGGCTGAGCGCAGCGTGAATTTTTCTGCCCAGTATCCGGCACTTTATGAGCTGTATACCGTGGTGGAAGAGATGCCGCGCGGCGATGAGCGCAAAGCCATGCCGAAACAGGATCGGATGAGGGACGATATGGTGCGGATGAAAGCTGAATCCCGTTTGTTCGACGCCATTCAGCAGGAGTTAGCTCAGATTCTGGCGCAGAAAGCCTGATTGAAAAGCTCGATGATGACCATGAACCCGGTGGATATGTCCCCGGGTTTTTTTGTATATCGGCCTGATGAATGCGTGCTGTCTTTGTGATCGATCAAAAAGGAGGGCGTTAGCCCGTGTTAGCTTAGCCGATTGACTATTTCGAGCGTCCGTGAGGTAAAGCAGCATGACACAGCCAGCCATGATTTGGGATCAGGCCCTGATTGAAAAGTACAATTATTCCGGTCCGCGCTATACCTCTTATCCGACCGCACTCGAGTTCCAGCCTGACTTCACCGTTGCCGATTTTGAAGCGGCCTGTCAGCGCTATCCCGATCGGCGTTTATCGCTTTACGTCCATATTCCGTTCTGCCACACCCTCTGTTATTACTGCGGTTGTAATAAAGTCATTACCCGTCATGCTCATAAAGCGGATATTTATCTGGCGGCACTGGCGCTGGAAATTCGTCAGCGAGCGGCGCTGTTACAAGGCCGGGAGGTGAGTCAGCTTCATCTCGGCGGCGGAACCCCGACGTTTCTGACGGCTGCGCAGATCACCCGCCTGATGACGATGCTCCGCGAGTCGTTCAACATTCTGCCTGATGCGGAAATCAGTATTGAAGTGGACCCGCGCCGCTTGGAACTGACCATGCTGGATCATCTGCGCGCAGAAGGGTTTAACCGTCTCAGTATCGGGGTGCAGGATTTTGATAAAGAAGTTCAGCAACTGGTCAACCGGGAGCAGGACAAGGATTTCATTGAAGCGCTGGTGCTCCGTGCCCGTGCGCTGGGATTCCGCTCAACCAACCTGGATCTGATTTACGGATTGCCCAAGCAAAATAACGAACGATTTGTCAAAACCCTGGAACAGGTGCTGGCGATGCAGCCGGGCCGGCTGTCGGTGTTTAACTATGCCCACATGCCGTCGCTGTTCGCGGCGCAGCGTAAGATTAAAGATGCGGATTTACCGGCGCCTGCCGAAAAGCTGGCGATGCTGCACAGCACGATTACCACCCTGACGGGGGCCGGTTATCAGTTTATCGGGATGGATCATTTCGCTTTGCCGGATGATGAACTGGCCGTTGCACAGCGCGAAGGCAAGCTGCACCGTAATTTTCAGGGGTACACGACGCAGGGCGACTGCGATCTGCTCGGATTGGGTGTGTCGGCGATTTCCATGATGGGGGACAGTTATGCCCAGAATCAGAAAGAGCTGAAAGCGTATTATGCCGAGATTGAGACCCAGCAGCATGCTTTGTGGAAAGGCGTAAACCTCAATGCGGATGACCTGCTGCGTCGGGAAGTGATTAAAACTCTGATTTGTCAGTTCGAACTCTCAATAACCGACATCGAGCAGTGCTACGGGATCTGCTTTGCAGACTACTTTGCGGAAGATTTGGCGCTGTTGAAGACCTTCATTGAGGATGGTCTGGTCACGGTGACGCCGGACCGGATTCAGGTCGCGCCGAAAGGCCGGTTACTGATCCGCAATATTTGCATGTGTTTTGATGTGTATCTGCGTCAGCGTGCCCGTCAGCAGCAGTTTTCCCGGGTGATTTAAGTCTCGTTCCCGCTGAGTGCTTTATATATAAAAGAACGCCCCGGACTGGATGCCAGCCGGGGCGTTTTTCATGATGAAGCTATGGGTTTATGGTGAAGCGACGGGTTTGAGATTAACGATTTGCGGCCATCTCACGCAGCGCTTTTTTCTCGCTGTCAGACAGGAACGCCAGTTCCAGACCGTTGATCTGCGCCTGACGGATTTGATCCTGAGTCAGACCGGCCTGTGGTGCCGCGACTTCGTACTCGTAAGGCAGCTCGATGCCTTCCACAGCCGGGTCGTCGGTGTTCAGACAGGCTAGGATACCGTGATCCAGGAATTGCTTGATCGGGTGTGCGGTCAGGCTGGCGACGGTGCTGGTCTGGATGTTTGAGGTCAGACAGGACTCGATGCCGATCTTGTGCTCGGCCAGATAGTCCATCAGCTTGGCATCTTCGACCGCTTTCACACCGTGGCCAATCCGGACGGCGCCCAGCTCCTGAATGGCTTGCCACATGCTCTCAGGACCTGCGGCTTCACCAGCGTGAACCGTCACCTGAAGACCTGCATCGCGTACTTGCTTGAAGTGACCGACAAACTGATTGCCTGGCTGGCCCAGCTCATCACCGGCCAGATCGACTGCCACCAGATGGTCTTTCTGGGTCAGCAGCGCATCCAGTTCCTGCTGACAGGCTTGGATACCAAAGGTACGGCTCATAATGCCGATCAGATTGGCTTTGATGCCAAAGTCGCGGCAGCCGGCTTTGACGCCGTCAACAACAGCTTCGACCACACCCGCTACCGGCAGATTGTGCTTCATTGCCATGTAGTAAGGCGAGAAACGCAGCTCTGCGTAATCGATCTGTGCGTTCAGTGCGTCTTCAACGTTCTCATACGCAACACGGCGGCAGGCTTCCAGATCGCCCAGTACCGCCACTCCCCAGTCCAGTTTGGACAGGAAAGCAACCAGACTCGGCTCGGCTTCAACGATCTGAACGTGCGGACGCAGTGATTCAAGGTCATTGGCAGGCAGGGTCATGCCAAACTGCTGGCCCAGCTCAAGGATGGTCTGAATACGGATGTTTCCGTCAAGGTGACGGTGCAAATCAGTCAATGGCAGGTGTTTGTGAATCATGATGATGGTATCCCGGAAAAACTGTAGCCTCAGTATAAGCAAAGAACGGAAGACAATCATTACCGGGCTGGGGGAGGATCCGGCCCGATCCGTCAGATCGGGCGAATGTTTACTTCAGGTGTTGAGAAAATCACCAGTATTTCAGGAGCAATCTCTGAACAAGATCAATCGTTGGCCATGTTCAGCTCTTTCAGTTTCCGGGTCAGGGTATTGCGTCCCCAGCCGAGCAGTTTGGCGGCTTCCTGTTTGTGACCATGGGTAAACTCCAGTGCGGTATCGAGCAGAATGCGCTCAAATTCCGGCATGGCTTCGCCCAGCAGATTCTGATTGCCCTGCTGCAGCGCCTGACGGGCCCAGGTTTGCAGTGACTGGTGCCAGTGCGGCTCGCTACCGTCGCCTGCGGGCTGGCTTTCTACTGTCGTCAGCTCCGGCGGCAGATCAGAAGGCAGGATCTCATTCCCGCTGGCCATGACCGTCAGCCAGCGACAGGTATTTTCCAGCTGACGGACATTGCCCGGCCAGGACAGGCTGGTGAGCAGGGTTTCGGTATCCGGATGCAGGGTTTTGATTTCCACACCCAGTTCGTCTGATGCCCGTTGCAGGAAATGCCGGGTGAGCTGCGGGATATCCTGACGGCGGTCTTTCAGTGCCGGCAGATGAACCCGAATGACATTCAAACGGTGGAACAGATCTTCCCGGAAATCGCCCTTGGCGACCAGACGCTCCAGATTCTGGTGTGTTGCGGCGATGATGCGGACATCCACGTTGATGGGCGAGTGGCCCCCAACCCGGTAAAACTGACCGTCGGCCAGAACCCGCAGCAGCCGGGTCTGAATATCCAGCGGCATATCGCCGATTTCGTCCAGAAACAGGGTGCCGCCGTTGGCCTGTTCAAAACGGCCCTGACGGATATTGTTGGCACCGGTGAAAGCGCCTTTTTCATGGCCGAACAGTTCGGATTCGATCAGATCTTTGGGGATGGCAGCCATGTTGAGCGCGATAAATTCGTTTTCCCGCCGTGGGCTGTGGCGGTGCAGCGCCTGAGCAACCAGCTCTTTACCTGTACCGGATTCGCCATTGATCAGCACGGAAATCGAGGAACGGGACAGGCGGCCGATCGCCCGGAATACTTCCTGCATCGCCGGGGCTTCACCGATGATTTCCGGTGCCCGTTTGGTGATTTCTTCCGGCTGCTGTTGGCGTTTCTGCTCCTGACTGTGCGTGACTGCGCGTTCAACCAGACTGACGGCTTCATCAATATCAAAAGGCTTGGGCAGGTATTCAAACGCCCCTTCCTGATAGGCGTTGACGGCAGCATCCAGATCAGAATGTGCGGTCATGATGATGACCGGCAGGGTCGGATAGTCGGTATGCAGGTTGCGCAGCAGCGTCAGACCGTCGGTGCCCGGCATCCGGATATCGGAAACCAGCACATCCGGGACGCTGCGTTCGAGTGCCTCCACGACGCTGTCGGCATCGGCGAAGGTTTCACAGCGCAGTCCGGCTGCATTCAGGGTCCGTTCCAGTACCCAGCGTATCGAGCTGTCATCATCGACAACCCAGATTAGTCCTTTGCTCATTGCGTGCCTCCGTTGTGTCCTTTGTTAGCGTGCCGGGTCTAAAGGCTGAGGTGCGCCTGCGCCCGGCTGCTTTGTTATTCTGTCGTTTGTATCGGTAAATAAATGGAAAATTTGGTCTGTCCGGGCCAGCTTGAGACTTCAATCTTGCCGTGATGCTGGTCTATCAGGTTCTGGGCGATGGACAGCCCCAGCCCATTCCCGCCTTCGCGCCCGGTGACCATGGGATAAAACAGGGTGTCCTGAATATCTGCCGGAATGCCGGGACCGTTATCAATGATGTCAATTTTGGCCGCAATCCGGTGGCGCTGGCCGTGAATCATCGCCTGATGGGCCGTCCGGGTCTGCAGGATGATGATGCCTTCGCCCGGTTGCTGGCTCAGCGCCTGCGCCGCGTTGCTGACGATGTTGAGAATCGCCTGCTCCAGCTGCTCCGGATCCATACTGAAATCCGGCAGGCTGGGGTCGTAGTCGCGCTGGATCTGCAACTGTTGCGCTCGGTGGTCCAGCGACACCAGCTGGCGGACTTTCTCCAGCACCACATGAATATTGCCGACCGTGCGCACGCCCGGTTTTTGCGGCCCCAGCAGCCTGTCGACCAGGTTCCGCAACCGGTCGGCCTGCTCAATAATCATCTGGGTGTACTCGGTGTAACTGGGATCGGGCAGGGTCTTCTCCAGCAGCTGTGCCGCGCCGCGCAACCCGCCGAGCGGGTTTTTGATCTCGTGCGCCAGCCCGCGAACCAGCTCCTTGGCCGCCTGCTGCTGAGCATGCTGACTGATTTCCTGACTGATCCGCCGTTGCTGGTCAACCGGCTTGAGTTCAAGCAGGATCAGCACTTCTTTCTGCCAGCTGACCGGGGTGGCGTTAATTTCCAGTGTGTGGTGACGACCGTCGATCACCAGGGTGACTTCACCATCAGTCAGCCCCTGGCCGCTCTGAACCGTGGCCTGGATCAGGCTTAAGTCCAGCGAACTGTGCTGGAGCAAGTCCGGAAACCGGCTGCCCAGCAGGCGCCGCTGGCTGCAGGACATCAGCTGTTCAGCAGCCGGATTGACATAGCGGATCTTCAAAGGCTCATCGAGCAGAATCACCGCAGTGACCAGATTGTTCAGGATCAATGGTGTAAAAGCGGCAGTCACAGTTTCATCCTTGTGTTGGTGATCCGTGCTGCCCATGCTGGCGCAAACCGGATCGGTGCATTGCACTGTTTTGGTGCATTACAGTGTAGCTCGTCTCTCCGCGCTTGTGCAGCACAATGTCGGTGAGCCCGGTTGTTTTCCGGGCCGACGCCTCTGAACTGGTTTAGCCAGCACTACGCAGCGCACGGGAGATGGTGACTCGAATAGATAATGCAATAAGCTTGCCGTATTTTGACTGCAGTCCGGATGCAAGGAAGATGGTCTGGCGGGAGGGCTCGGACAGGTTGCGCCAGTTCCGGGCAACAACGGATGAAGGCCGCAGAAATGCACCATCAGGGCGCACCGGGGCCGATGAACAGACAGAAAAAAGGCCTGCAATTGCAGGCCTTGGTCAGCATTTGAAGTTGCTGCTCTGATTTATACAGAGTAGTACAGGTCGAATTCCAGCGGGTGCGTCGCCATGTTAATGCGCTCAACATCTTTGGATTTCAGTGCGATGTAAGAATCGATGAAATCGTCAGAGAATACGCCACCGGCAGTCAGGAACTCACGGTCCTCATTCAGCGCTTTCAGTGCGATTTCCAGTGACTCTGCAACTTTTGGAATCTCTGCCGCTTCTTCTGCAGGCAGGTCGTACAGGTCTTTATCCATCGCTTCGCCTGGGTGGATCTTGTTCTTGATGCCGTCAAGACCAGCCATCAGCAGACATGCAAACGCCAGGTATGGGTTAGCTGCCGGATCCGGGAAGCGCGCTTCGATACGACGTGCTTTCGGGCTTGGAACCACTGGGATACGGATGGACGCAGAACGGTTACGAGCTGAGTAAGCCAGCATAACCGGTGCTTCGAATCCAGGAACCAGACGCTTGTAAGAGTTGGTTGACGGGTTTGCAAAGGCGTTGATGGCACGCGCATGCTTGATGATACCGCCGATGTAGTACAGTGCAGTTTCAGACAGACCGCCGTACTTGTCGCCTGCAAACAGGTTCTGGCCGTCTTTCGCCAGAGACTGGTGAACGTGCATACCTGAACCGTTGTCACCAACCAGTGGCTTCGGCATGAAGGTCGCAGTTTTGCCAAACGCGTGCGCGACGTTGTGCACGACATATTTGTAGATCTGAATTTCGTCTGCTTTTGAAGTCAGGGTGTTGAAACGGGTTGCGATTTCGTTCTGACCCGCAGTTGCAACTTCGTGGTGGTGCGCTTCAACAACCAGGCCCATTTCTTCCATGATCAGACACATGGCAGAACGGATGTCCTGAGATGAGTCAACCGGTGCAACCGGGAAGTAACCGCCTTTCACGCCAGGACGGTGACCTTTGTTACCGCCTTCAACGGTCGAACCTGTGTTCCATGCCGCTTCGATGTCGTCGATCTTGAAGAAAGAACCGGACATGTCGGTCGCGAATTTCACATCGTCAAACAGGAAAAATTCCGGCTCCGGGCCCACCAGGACGGTATCTGCGATGCCAGTGCTGCGCATGTATTCTTCAGCACGTTTCGCGATAGAACGCGGGTCACGGTCGTAGCCTTGCATGGTTGCAGGCTCCAGGATGTCACAGCGGATGTTCAGTGTGGCATCTTCGGTGAATGGATCCAGTACCGCGGTTGATGCGTCCGGCATCATCACCATGTCAGATTCGTTGATGCCCTTCCAGCCAGCGACCGAAGAACCATCAAACATTTTACCGTCTTCAAAGAAGTCAGCGTCGATCTGATGAGCGGGGATAGAGATGTGTTGCTCTTTACCTTTGGTATCGGTAAAGCGTAGGTCAACAAATTTAACTTCGTTTTCCTGGATCAACGCGAGTACGTTTTCTACTGACATCTTAAGTAACCTCCGGTGTTAGATTTGGGCAACTGGCCGCAAAAAAATATTTGGAAGGGAACAGTCATGTGCTCCGATACCAAGAACTTTGCGAAATCCATGCCAACTTTTTAAAGCCCCAAAATTGCCATCAATAACGCCCTGTTATGGCGCTCAGTACAGAAAAACTTGGGCTTCCATGCACTGATATGGTGAAAGCGCGCACCATGATGGTGCATTGGGTCACTTTCCGACTTGGCTGGCCTGACATGCAAGCCGATCCAAGAGTCAGGCTATATTTAGTTCACATTGGTTAATTGTCAATCACCAACACTACTGATTGCATTCTCTATAAATAGCCAGAGAAAAGAAGATTATCATGCAATTGGTTTAATTTGCTGTTTTTAATGATATTTTTAAGTTTAATCCTCATTGTGATGTCGGGCCGGTTCGGCTGCGATGATATAAATCACATAATTGCTGGGTTTTGACGTAAAATCTGGTAGATTATGAGCCGTTTTTTTAATCAGTGGCTGCCTCGTGAAACAGGTGGTCGCAACATCTGAGTGAATGCCAAATCCATGTCTAATCCACAGATCGATAAATTACGTAATATCGCAATCATTGCGCACGTAGACCACGGTAAAACCACCCTGGTAGATAAACTGCTGCAGCAATCAGGTACTTTGGACTCCCGTGGCGGCGTTGAAGAACGCGTGATGGACTCCAACGATATCGAAAAAGAGCGTGGCATTACCATTCTGGCGAAGAACACCGCCATCAACTGGAATGATTACCGCATCAATATCGTGGACACCCCGGGACACGCCGACTTCGGTGGCGAAGTAGAGCGTATTATGTCGATGGTGGATTCCGTACTGCTGATCGTTGATGCCGTGGATGGCCCGATGCCACAGACCCGTTTCGTAACGCAGAAAGCGTTTGCGCACGGTCTGAAGCCAATCGTGGTTATCAACAAAATTGACCGTCCGGGTGCGCGTCCTGACTGGGTGATGGATCAGGTCTTTGATCTGTTTGACAACCTGGGTGCGACCGACGAACAGTTGGACTTCCAGGTGGTTTATGCGTCAGCGCTGAACGGCTGGGCTTCTCGTGAAGAAGGCGAGACAGGCGAGAACATGGAACCGCTGTTCCAGGCAATCGTTGACAACGTAGCTCCGCCATCAGTTGACGTAGACGGCCCACTGCAGATGCAAATCTCTCAGCTGGACTACAGCTCTTACGTCGGCGTCATCGGTGTAGCCCGTGTGACCCGTGGTTCTGTGAAACCAAACCAGCAAGTGACCATTATTGGTGCAGACGGCAAAACCCGTAACGGTAAAGTCGGTACTGTCATGGGTTACCTGGGTCTGGAGCGTCACGACATCGAGCGTGCGACTGCCGGTGACATCATCGCGATCACCGGTCTGGGTGAGCTGAAAATCTCTGACACCATCTGTGACGTCAACGCTGTTGAAGCGCTGCCGGCCCTGAGTGTCGATGAGCCAACTGTGACCATGACCTTCCAGGTGAACACCTCTCCGTTTGCCGGTAAAGAAGGTAAGTTCGTGACCTCTCGTAACATTCTGGAGCGTCTGCAGAAAGAGCTGGTCCATAACGTTGCTCTGCGTGTCGAAGAAACTGAAGATCCGGACAAATTCCGCGTATCAGGTCGTGGTGAACTGCACCTGTCGATTCTGATCGAAAACATGCGTCGTGAAGGCTTCGAGCTGGCGGTATCTCGTCCTGAAGTTATCATCAAAGAAGAAAACGGCCAGCTGATGGAACCGTTTGAGACCGTGACCATTGATGTGATGGAAGAGCATCAGGGCGGTATCATGGAGAAAATCGGCCTGCGTAAAGGTGAGCTGAAAGACATGGCACCGGATGGTAAAGGCCGTGTTCGTATGGACTTCGTCATGCCGTCACGTGGTCTGATCGGTTTCCAGACTGAGTTCATGACGCTGACTTCTGGTTCTGGCCTGATTTACCATACGTTCGATCATTACGGTCCGCACAAAGGCGGCGAGATTGGTCAGCGTATCAACGGCGTGCTGATTGCAAACGCCGCGGGTAAAGCACTGACGAATGCCCTGTTCAACCTGCAGGAGCGTGGTCGTCTGTTCATCGGTCACGGTGTGGAAGTTTACGAAGGGATGGTGATCGGTATTCACAGCCGTGACAATGACCTGACGGTGAACGCCCTGAAAGGCAAGCAGCTGACGAACGTCCGTGCATCCGGTACCGATGATGCGCAGGTGCTGACTACGCCAATTAAGTACACCCTGGAACAGGCACTGGAATTCATCGATGACGATGAGCTGGTGGAAGTGACGCCTGAAAGCATCCGTATCCGTAAGAAACTGCTGACGGAAACTGATCGTAAGCGTGCAAGCCGCGGTGCGAAGTAAGATTTGATGTGGTGCGCCAGTGAATATGGCGCACATGAAAAAAATCCCCCGTCCGGTCTGTCCGGCGGGGGATTTTTTTATCGGTTGTGACCGGGATTAACTGTTGTGATTCAACTGGGCGACAAAGCGTTCCGACTCACTGATTGCTGTTCGCATATCGTTGATGGCGCGCTGAATATCCCGTTCCAGTGAACGGAATTCGCCCTGCAGGGAGCCGATGGCCGCTGCGTTCAGGTTATGTTTCAGGTACAGGCTGTTGTCACGCAGTGTATTGAGGACCGGCTTCATTTTTGCTTCCGCCCGATGCATGGCTGCCAGCATTTTCTGGTAGGACGTCCGGGTTGCTTTCAGTTTTTTCTCGCTGTCACGGCGCAGGGTCGCGCTGGAATACAGGCTCAGCTCTTCCTGCCACTCTTCAAACAGGGCATCGGCGACATCTTCGATTGCAGCAATCCGGTCACTGACTTTGTCAGCTGCATCGGCGCTGGCTTCGTACTGAGCGTTCACGCGTTCATAAGTGGCTTCCAGTTCTCCGCCATTGAAGTTGGTGAGTGACTGCAAAGCTTCCAGAGCTGAAGTAAACTGCTCCTGAGCATCCTGTTGTGCTTCGGTGGCGTCTTCCACCCGGTCGACCATGATGTCGCGTTTATGTACACCCACGGATTCCATGGCTGAATAATAGGCGCTCTGACAGCCGGACAACAGGGTCAGACTCAGCAGCAGAACAAAAGCATATCGCATTGGGGGGCTCCTGACTGGCGACAGGGTTAGTTGTGATTCTTTCCCGGACGCACTATGTTGTTGATATACCCAAACAACCTGACGGCGGCATTGGTGCCTCCGGCTATTTTTCGACGCAAGATGCTGATTTAGAAAAGGGTTGTTTGATTCAATGAACGAATGAAAGCAAAGATTCAATCAATATGCCAGATAAAAAAATCATGCGACGCCCGGGTTTGCGCCAGACGCTCACAGTCCTGTGGCATTTTGTGCAGTATTTGCACCGCCGTATCGGCCACGATCGCCTGACGGTCATTGCCGGATCCATGGCCTATGTGACCTTGTTGTCACTGGTGCCACTGATCACTGTGGTGCTGTCGGCACTGTCGAGCTTTCCCGTGTTTGCTCCGCTGGGCGAGCAATTACAGGGCTTTGTGTTTGAAAATTTCGTCCCCACTGCCGGGGATGTGGTGCGCAACTATTTGAACCAGTTTGTAGCCAACGCCGGGAAGATGACGGCGGTGGGGATCGGCGCCCTTTTTGTAGTCGCCATTTTGCTGATCTCTGCCATCGATAAGTCGCTGAACTTCATCTTTCGGGTTCGCCAGCACCGCCGCATGGTGATTTCGTTTTCGATTTACTGGATGGTCCTGACGCTGGGCCCGATTCTGGTCGGTTCCAGTCTGGCAATCAGCTCATATCTGGGCTCTTTGAATATCATGGGGAGTGAAACCGCCAGCGGGCTGTTGCGACAGCTGCTGCGCGGACTGCCGGTGTTGATGTCAACGCTGGCGTTTCTGGGACTTTATCTGCTGGTGCCTAACACCAAAGTCCGATTGCGCAATGCCCTGATTGGTGCTCTGATCGCGAGTGCCTTGTTCGAGCTGAGTAAAAAGGGCTTTGCCCTTTATATCACCAATTTTCCGTCCTATCAGGTGATCTATGGCGCACTGGCCGTGGTGCCGATTCTGTTCGTTTGGGTGTACCTGTGCTGGTGCATTGTGTTGCTGGGCGCCGAAATTACCGCCAGCCTCTGCGAAGAGCAGCACTGGATGAAGCGGGGGCACGCAACACCATTGCCGCAGGGGGGGGAGGAGAAAAGTGCGCCTCATTTGACGTCAGTAGACAAAGGGCCGGACAAAACCGACAATTCCTCCTCTGAACTTTGAAAGCTGTAGGGGAAACAGAATGATTGCGCTTATACAACGGGTCAGCGAAGCCAGTGTGACGGTCGATGGGATGGTGACCGGGGCTATTGGTCAGGGGCTGCTGGTATTACTCGGTGTCGAAAAAGGGGATGATGAAGCCAAGGCCCGTCGTCTGCGTGATAAGGTACTGGGCTATAGGGTGTTTGAAGATGAAGCCGGCAAAATGAACCTGAATGTGCAACAGGCCGGCGGCAGCGTGCTGGTGGTGTCGCAGTTTACCCTTGCGGCGGATACCAACAGCGGGATGCGTCCGAGTTTCTCAGCCGGGGCGAATCCGGCAGATGCAGAGCGCTTATATGAATATTTTGTTCAGGCCTGCCAGGAGAAAGAGATCCGCACCGAAACCGGGCGTTTTGCGGCCGATATGAAGGTCGCACTTCTGAATGATGGTCCTGTCACTTTCTGGTTACAGTGCTAGCCTGCACAAATGCGCTCGGTTTGTGAGTCAGCCGCGATGCACTCAGAACCACATCGGGTGTACCGCGCAAATGGATTTGAATGACTGGAGAAAGATGGAATGTTTCGACTGATCACCCCGCAATCTGACGCGGAACTTGATCGCTATTTCGATTTTCGCTGGCAGATGCTGCGACAGCCCTGGCACATGCCTGTCGGCTCAGAGCGCGATGCATATGACGCCCTCAGCTTCCATCGCATGATTGTCGATGATGACGGCCAGCCGGTGGCGATTGGCCGGCTGTATATGACCCCGGAGAACGACGGCCAGATCCGCTATATGGCCGTCCACCCCAATTACCGTAATAAAGGGATGGGGGGATTACTGTTGATGGCACTGGAGTCACTGGCCCGGCAGGAAGGTGCCAAACGTCTGGTCTGTAATGCCCGTGAGGAAGCGATTCGCTTTTATCAGATGAACGGCTTTGCCAATCAGGGAGAGCTGAGCGAAGAGCGTGGGCCGGTCCGTCATCAGCAGATGCTGAAATATCTCGACCCGCTGACCGAGGTGGTACGTCATCCGGACTGGTGTCAGGAGCTGCAGGATGTCTGGCAGTCACAGATCCCGATCAGTGACAAGATGGGCGTGAAGATCAGCCAGTACACCGGGTATCGTTTCGAGGTCAGTGCTCTGCTGAATGCCAATCTCAACCCGAGGGCGACCATGTTCGCCGGCAGTATCTTTACCATGGCGACACTGGCAGGCTGGGGTTTTCTCTGGATGCTGCTGAGAGAACGTCAGCTCAAGGCCGACATCATGCTGGTCGACAGCCGGATCCGCTATTCAGCCCCGGTAAAATCCAGACCGCGTGCGGTGACCGGAGTCGAAACCCTGACCGGCGATCTGGACCGCATCGCCAACGGCCGCAAAGGCCGTATGGTGGTCGAAGTCCAGGTGTTCAGCGATGAAACTCTGGCCGCGATCTTTACCGGGACCTATATGCTTTTCCGCTCACAGGATGACGACACGCGGGTCTCCTGCTGATGACTGTGCCAGCGTTTGGTGAGCTGCTGACAGCCATCGCTGGCCTGTAATTCAACGGCACTGTCTGCCGGTGCAGCCAGATCCCAAGCGCCCTGCAATTCAGCATGCAGCTGCGGTCCCTGCAATGCCAGGGGCTGGAGACTGATCCGGCCGCGATCGGCTTGTATCATCAGCGGACTCAGGGTTACGGGCATCAGCGGTTCGGTGTTGTCTGTACCGGGCTGAAAGCCTGCCGGTTTATCACCGGCTTGCCAGCGCGCCATCAAAGTGCTTTCTTGCTGGGTCAGCGACAGCTGACGGAATTTGGCTTCCAGCTGACCATGGAGGCTGTAGGCCAATCCGCGCTGGAACTGTCCCAGACCGCTGGCTTGCGTCTGAATATCCATGGCGCCGTGCAGCGGGAGCGGCAGGCCCAGCCATTGGCTGAGCATCTGCGGCGGCAGACTGTCACCGGAGAGCTTGAGCTGCCACGGCCAGCCAGCTTCGCCGAGCTGTATCTCACCTTTACCCTCCAGCAAACCCGCTTCAATCGGCAGTGTCAGTCGGGTCAGTTGCCAGTGGCCAGCCTGACTGCTCATGGTCAGCAAGGGATCCCGGATTGTGATCTGGCGGATATTGGTAAAACCGGCACCTGCCGCAAACTCGCCCTGCCAGAGGCCGGGCTGCCCTTCATTCAAGAGCACCATACCCGTCCCCTCCAGGTTGATATCGCTGAACTGAAAGGGCAGCGGTGCATATGTTCCGGTGATCTGGCTGTAGCCGACGGACAACTGATCGACGGTCAGTTCATTCAGCTGATGCCACCAGGTATCGACCTGCTGTTGCAGCGGATTCTGCGGTTCCGCATGCCCCATGAGCCAGGCCTGAATGGCCTCTGGCATGATCCAGCGAATCCCTTTCAGTTCCAGCTGGTGCAGCAGCAGGGCATCCGGTGTCAGTGTCGCCTCGGTTCGCAGGTAACCTTCCAGTAAACGGGCGGAGAACCCCTTGAGGCTGATTTGTCCCGGCGTGAGGTGTAACTCGGTTAACGGATTTTCCAGCAGTAGATCGTGCCAGCGCAGGGTTTCAGCCCCCAGTGACAGCCGGGCGTCTTTTTGTTGCCAGATTTCTCCCGGCCACTGCCAGTTCTCCAGCGCCAGACTGGCGTGATTGATGCTGTAATGATTGTGCTCCAGACTGCCGTCGAGGATATCCAGCCGGCGTATTTCAACGCTGAGAGCCGTCTGGCGGGCTTCTGTGGCCAGACTCATCAGGGGCTCAAGCGGAAAATGTTCGTCAACCTGCAGTCCGCTGGCCGTCAGCTGGTGGACAATCAGGTGGTGTGTGTCGGTGTCGAATTCAGCCTGGCCGTTGAAATCTGCGTTCTGCCAGTGGAAAGACAGACCGTAGAAAGTCCAGCCTTTTGGAGAGTGCTCGCCATCGAGCAGCAACTTGTCCAGAGTCTGCTGCTGCCAGAGCATCTGGTCTGCGGTCAGTTGAAAATCGCCGCTGAAGTCTCCCCAGGGTGACTGACTGTTACGCCAGTTATCTAACTGCAGCCGGGCATTTTCCAGACGGAGTTCGGGCAGGTTCAGGTTCAGGTTCGTCAGGGCCAGACGCTGCGTGTTGATGGTGCCGCTTTCCAGCTGCAAATCCGGGAGGTTATCCACGGTGAGTCCCTGGATTAGCAGGCTGTCAAAATGCCAGCCTTTGCTGAACAGTGTTTTCGGGGACAACCAGAGGTCAATTCGTTCGGCCGTTTGTTCTGAATGACCCTGTTGTTGCCAGCGGGGCTGGATCAGTCGCAGGTGACGGGGGTTGTCTTGCAGGGAATACTGCACATCTGTGACCCGGAAATTCGTGTCACTCAGATGATGGATCAGAGTATTGACCAGAAAAGCGCTGTGACGGGTATGCAGCAGTATGATTGCAATGCTCACTGTCATCAGCAGCAGAATGATCAGGCTAGCCAGAATTTTTGCGATAAAACGCATGCCGAACTCCATATCAGCCGCCCAACCACGTTTAGGCCGCTGCCGGGCAATCGGGCGGTGATGAAATTCCTGAGAAAACTGCATGGTAAGGTCGGTATCAAAAGAGTGACGGAAATGCGACATCTTGGCAAGGAATGCGGCTGGTTTTTGCTGGTTATTTAGCTTTTCATGAAGAAGTTCAGCTGAGTGTGTGATTGCTTCAGAGACAAAAAAGCCCTGCTGTGCAGGGCTTGTTCAGTTTGATGGTTTATCAGTCGAGCTGAGGGCCGGCAGCAACCAGGGCAGCACCCTGTTCGTTGTCGGTGTACTTCTCGAAGTTGTTGATGAAACGCTGTGCCAGATCGTGGGCTTTTACTTCCCACTCGGCCGCGTTGGCATAAGTATCGCGCGGATCCAGAATGTCCGGGTTGACGCCCGGCAGGGCTGTCGGCACGGTCAGGTTGAAAATTGGTACCTGCTTGGTGTCGGCAGCTTCAATGGAACCGTCCAGAATTGCGTCAATGATGGCGCGGGTATCCTGGATAGAAATACGTTTCCCGGTGCCGTTCCAGCCCGTGTTGACCAGATAAGCTTCTGCGCCGGCTGCTTCCATGCGCTTGACCAGCACTTCCGCGTACTGCGTCGGGTGCAGGCTCAGGAAGGCATTACCGAAGCAGGCAGAGAAGGTTGGTGTTGGTTCGGTAATACCACGCTCTGTACCGGCCAGTTTGGCTGTGAAGCCGGACAGGAAGTGATATTTGGTCTGCTCAGGTGTCAGTTTGGACACCGGTGGCAGAACACCGAAAGCATCAGCAGAGAGGAAGATCACTTTGTTAGCATGACCGCCGCGGGAGACGGGCTTCACGATGTTCTCGATGTGGTACAGCGGGTAGGAGACGCGGGTGTTTTCAGTTTTGGAGCCGTCATCAAAGTCAATCGTGCCGTCCGGGCGGACCGTCACGTTTTCCAGCAGGGCGTCGCGACGGATGGCGTTGAAGATATCCGGCTCTGCCTCTCTGGACAGCTTGATGGTTTTGGCGTAGCAGCCCCCTTCGAAGTTGAACACGCCGTTGTCGTCCCAGCCGTGTTCGTCATCCCCGATCAGCTTACGTTTCGGATCAGTCGACAGAGTGGTTTTCCCGGTTCCGGATAATCCGAAGAAGACAGCAACATCTCCGTTCTCTCCCTGGTTGGCAGAGCAGTGCATGGAGGCGATGCCCTGAAGCGGCAGGAAGTAGTTCATCATGGAGAACATACCTTTCTTCATCTCGCCGCCGTACCAAGTGCCGCCGATCAGCTGTACACGCTCAGTCAGGTTGAACACGGTGAAGTTTTCCGAGTTCATGCCGTGCTGTTGCCATTGGTCATTGGTGCACTTCGCGCCGTTCATTACAACGAAGTCAGGCTTGAAGGTCGCCAGCTCTGCTTCACTCGGGCGGATAAACATGTTTTTCACGAAGTGGGCCTGCCAGGCAACTTCGGTGATCACACGAATGCACAGGCGGGTGTCCGGGTTGGCACCACAGTAACCATCGACGACAAACAAACGTTTGCCTGACAATTGGTTGGCAACCAGTGTTTTCAGATCCTGCCAGACTTCCTGGGTCATCGGTTTGTTATCGTTATTGCCTTGATCTGACCACCACAGGGTGTCGCGGGTGGTGTCATCTTTAACAATGTATTTGTCCTTCGGGGAGCGGCCGGTGAAGATACCGGTATCGACTGCAACAGCGCCCAGTTCAGTCACTACGCCTTTTTCATAGCCTTCCAGTTCAGGCTTGGTTTCTTCAGCAAAAAGGACTTCGTAGCTCGGATTACGAAGGACTTCTTTCACGTTTTGGATGCCGTACTGGCTTAAATCCAGTGTTTGGCTAACCTTTTGTTCCTCGGCGTGCACGACTGTCATCGGTGGCTCCTTGGGGGTAAGAGGGGTTATTGGCTGTCTTTTTTTACCCTGAAGTCAGGGAGGTAACTTTTATAGTAACCACATACAAAATGTGGAGATTGGCTAGTGTTTTTATCTGTACCTAGACTAATTTTACCCTCTCAGGCAAGGGTTGTACCAGCGGTAAGCGATTAATATTACTTGCCAATTAAGGCGGGTGAAGTTGTATTTCCATTTCAGAAAACAGCAGGAAAGTGTGCCGGAGTTAAAAAAAAAGCCAGCACGGTGCTGGCTTTTGTAATTTAATTTCAGTGTTAATAATTTCTGAAAATTAATGAAGCTGTGAATCGTCGCCTTCAGAACCGGTTTCGAACAGGCTGGCTACGTCAATACTGTCAAAGTCATAGCTGGTACCGCAGTAATCACAGTGCAGAGACAACTTGCCCTCTTCCTGCAAAATACGTTCAATCTCGGCACGATCCAGAAGTTTGATGGCGCCTGCGCTGCGTTCACGGGAGCAGCCGCAGTGGAAAGCGACCGGTTGCGGTTCAAACAGCTTCACTTTCTCCTGATGGTACAGGCGGAACAGTACATCTTCAGCTGCTAGTCCGAACAGTTCATCATTTTTCACCGTTTCGGTCAGCTGCTCCAGATGTTCGAAATCGCCGGCATCGCCTTTACCGTCCGGCAGGATTTGCAGCAACATTCCCGCGGCTTTTTTCTGGCCTTCCAGCTCGCCGGTACGCAGCCAGATTCGGGTCGCGAGCTGCTCTGAATTGGCAAAATAGCTTTCCAGACAAGCTGCCAGGTTGTCGCCTTCCAAGCCAACAACGCCCTGGTAACGCTCACCCTGATCCGGCGTAATGGTGATCACCATGTGGCCTTTGCCCATCAGGTCGTGAATATTGCCGTTGGCAGGGATGTTGCCATCCCAGCGGGCTACACCGCGCATCTGCTGGTTGTGATCACCGTTAATCACCGCCAGTTTCACCGGACCGTCACCCTGGAGCTGCACAGTAACGGAGCCTTCGAATTTCAGGGTTGCCGTCAGCAGGCTGGTGGCAACCAGCAGCTCGCCCAGTAAGGTCTGCAGCGGCGCCGGGTAGTCTTTACTATTAATAATATGCTGATAAGTGTCGTTCAGTTGTACGAGTTCACCGCGCACAGAGACATCGTCGAACAGGTAACGGTAGAGATTATCGCTGGTCATGATTTGGTTTTCTCCGGCAGTCACTGTTAGTGATTGCTTTTAAACTTAAGTATATCGCGCCGCTGCTTTTTATCCGGACGCTTCTCCGGGTGCGGGTTGTTGTGTGCGTTGAGTTTACGCATCTGAGCCTGCTTCTCGCGCTGGGCAAGGCTGGCTTCGGTTTCCTGATACAGCGTTTGGGCTTCGGGGGCACCACGACGGGTACCGGACACGATGAGGATAGTGACTGTTTTTTCCTCATTGCCCTGCCGCAGTTTGATTTCGGCGCCGACTTCGACAAGTTTGCTGGGTTTGGAGCGCTGACCGTTATAGTGAACTTTACCGCCGTCGATCATATTGCGTGCGATCGAGCGGGTTTTATAGAAACGGGCAGCCCACAGCCACTTGTCTAACCGCACATCAGGTGCATCGGATTCGGAAGTTTGCCGACTCATTTTCTGGCTCCTTACCCAAATGGGCGCTAAAAATATCACATCGGAAAAGCTGCGTCAGCTTTACTAAATGGTGATGCCAGATCGCAAATTCAACAATGAATGGGAATTTGCTCACACGAAACGGCATTCTTATTGAATGAGTTATGTTTTTTCATTGATTGGGTTTGCTATATTAACCTGTCATGCAACAAGATGAGCTTTCATGGGTATGCAAAAAATTGCAGCTTTTAACAGGAACCTAAGCAAAGACTTGCTTGTCATAATATTGATTACACAGAGTCACGAGGCAGAAACAGTCAATGGATGTAGCTAGGGTAACAATGCAGTGGCGTCAGGCAGTTGCGGGTAAACGGATGCCTTCCATGCAGACCCTGACCCGGATCGTGACCTGGTGGCTGGTGATTGTGCTGGCCTGGGTGTTGGGACGCCTGCTGTGGTCCTTTTTGCAGCCGGTAGAAACCCCTCCAACCTGGCAGGCGCCATTGGTCACGGCCACCGGGAGCAAGCAGGAAGGATTCCAGATCTCAGATATCACCAGTATGGAGCTGTTTGGCCGGTACCGGGCGGATACCCCGAAAGTAACCCCGCAGAAACCAGTCAAACAGGACGCGCCGGAAACCAAGCTGAATCTGACACTGGTTGGGGTGGTCGCAAGCGACGATCCCGGCACCAGCCTGGCGGTGATTACGAACCGGGGCAAACAGAATACTTACGGTCTGAATGAAGCGATTGACGGGACACGTGCCACCTTGCAGGCCGTCTTTGTTGACCGGGTGATTATCCGCAACAACGGCCGGGATGAAACCCTGATGCTGGACGGCGTAAAGTTTGGCCAGAGTACGTCACGTTCAACCCCGCCACCGCCGGCTACAAGAGCTGCACCTGAGCCTGCGCAGGGCGGGGCGGATGAGCTGGCGCAGATTAAGCAGGAAATTCTGGAGAAACCGCAGAATCTTTTTTCTTACATTCGGCTTTCACAAGTGAAGCAGGATGGAAATTTGCTCGGCTATCGGGTCAATCCGGGGAAAAACCGGGTGCTGTTTGATGCCGTTGGTTTACAGCCGGATGATCTGGCGGTCAGCCTGAATGGCAACGATTTGAAAGACGAGGCTGTGATGGCACGGCTGTGGACCGAACTGTCTTCGGCCACGGAGCTCACGCTGACCGTTGAGCGCGATGGCCAGTTACATGACATATATATTGAGCTGCAATAGCAGCCTGAACACATTGCGTACACACGCAGGAGTTAGTTGTGAAAAAATGGATGGGTAAGGGCACCCTATGGCTGGCGGCCAGCCTGCTATCGGCTCCTCTGATGGCGAGCGAATTCAGCGCCAGTTTTAAAGGAACTGATATTCAAGAGTTTATTAATATTGTCGGACGGAACCTGCAAAAGACAATTATCGTAGACCCATCTGTCAGGGGACAGGTGAATGTACGCAGTTACGATTTGTTAAATGATGAGCAGTACTATCAGTTTTTCCTGAATGTGCTGGAAGTATATGGGTTTGCTGTCGTCGAGATGGACAACGGTGTACTCAAGGTGATTCGGGACAAAGACGCAAAAACTTCTTCAATCCCCGTGGTCGACAGCAAAACACAGGCTCAGGGCGACGAAGTCGTGACCAGGGTTGTGGCGGTACGTAATGTGTCGGTGCGGGAACTTTCTCCTTTGCTGCGTCAGCTCAACGATAATGCCGGTGCCGGTAACGTCGTGCACTACGATCCGGCAAACATCATTATGATCACCGGTCGTGCGGCCGTTGTGAATCGTCTGGCCGAGATCATCGAGCGGGTTGACCGCGCCGGCGATAAAGAAATCGACGTGGTGGAGCTGAATAATGCCTCCGCGGCGGAGATGGTCCGGATTGTCGATGCATTGAATAAATCAGCCGATGCCAAGTCCACACCTGAATTCCTGCAACCGAAGCTGGTGGCGGATGAACGAACTAACGCCGTGTTGCTGTCTGGTGACCCGAAGGTACGTGAACGCCTGAAACGTCTGATCCGTCAGCTGGATAAAGAGATGGCGAGCGCCGGGAACAACCGGGTTATTTATCTGAAATACGCCAATGCTGAAGATTTGGTGGACGTGCTGAAAGGGGTATCGGATAACCTGCAGGCTGAAAAGCAGGGAAATGCGAAGACAACCAACACGAAAAATGAAGTGATGATCGCTGCCCACGCCGATACCAACGCCCTGATCCTGACGGCACCGCCTGATATCATGCGCGCGATGGAAAACATCATTGCTCAGCTGGATATCCGCCGTGCACAGGTGCTGATTGAAGCCATGATCGTTGAGCTTTCCGAAGGTGCCGGGATTAACCTCGGGATTCAGTACGGCTCAAAAGAAAATGGTGTTGTGCAGTTTGGCAACTCCAACGTGCCGATTGGTCAGTACCTGATTGGTCTGGAAGAAGCCAAGGACACAACTACAACTGAGCAGCGTTTTGACAACAATAACAATCTGGTGGATGTCGAAGTGACCGAAAGTGGTGACTTTACGACGCTGGGTCAGGTGTTGTCCGGTGCCAACGGCGCGGTGCTGGGGCTGATCATGGGTGACTGGACCATGCTGGTGAACGCCGTTGCCACGGATCGTGAATCGAATATTCTGTCTTCGCCAAGTATTACCGTGATGGATAACGGTGAAGCTTCGTTTATCGTCGGTGAAGAAGTGCCGGTGGTGACGGGTTCGACTGCCAGTTCCAACAACGATAACCCATTCCAGACTGTTGAGCGGAAAGAAGTGGGTATCAAGCTGAAAGTGACCCCGCAGATTAACGAAGGTGACTCAGTCCAGCTGAAAATTGAGCAGGAAGTATCCAATGTCCTGGGTGCTAACGGTGCGGTCGACGTTCGCTTCTCCAAGCGTCAGCTGACAACGTCCGTCTTGATTCAGGACGGTCAGATGATTGCACTGGGCGGCCTGATTCAGGACCAGTCGAACGAGAACGAATCGAAAATTCCGCTGCTGGGGGATATCCCGATTCTGGGCCATCTGTTTAAGTCCAACAATACCAGTAAGGGCCGCACAAACCTGATGGTCTTTATTAAACCGACCATTATTCGTGATGGGGTGACGGCTGATGGGATCACCCAGCGCAAATACAACTACATCCGTGCCGAGCAGCTGTACAAAGCGGATGAAGGTCTGCGCCTGATGCCAAACAGCAAGTCGCCTGTGTTGCCGAAATATGGTGATGATATTGCGCTGCCGCCTGAAGTACGGGCCTTTGTCTCCCGTCTGGAGGAGCAATAATGAACGACGTGCACCCGACTGAACTGGTGCAGTTCCGTTTACCGTTCTCATTTGCCAAGCGTCATCAAGTGGTACTGGAGGCAGGCGAGCAGGGCCGGGTGCTTTATCATGGCAGCCCGCTGAAAGCCGTGGTCCTGGCGGAAGTCCGCCGGGTTTGCGGCAGCAGTTTTCATGTTGAGCAATTGACACCTGAAGCTTTCGAATTGCGCCTGACAGAAGCTTATCAGCGTGATTCGTCGGAAGCCCGCCAGTTGATGGAAGATCTCGGCTCCGATAGCGATGACTTTTTCTCGCTGGCTGAAGAGTTGCCTCAGACGGAAGATTTGCTTGAATCTGAAGACGATGCGCCGATCATCAAATTGATCAACGCGATGCTGGCAGAGGCTATCAAGGAAGGTGCGTCCGATATTCATATTGAAACGTTTGAAAAGGCTTTGTCGATTCGTTTCCGGGTCGATGGCGTGCTTCGAGAAGTGTTAAACCCGAGTCGTAAACTTTCACCGTTGCTGGTGTCTCGTATCAAGGTTATGGCACGACTGGATATTGCTGAGAAGCGGGTCCCGCAGGACGGCCGGATTTCACTTCGCATTGGTGGCCGTGCCGTCGATGTGCGGGTGTCGACCATGCCTTCCTCTCACGGTGAGCGGGTAGTGCTGCGTTTGCTGGATAAAAACGCAACCCGGCTGGATCTGCACAGCCTGGGGATGACTCCCCGGATTCATGAGAGTTTCCAATACATCATTCAGCGTCCGCACGGCATTATTCTGGTGACCGGTCCGACGGGTTCCGGTAAGTCAACGACGTTGTATGCGGGCCTGCAGGAGCTGAACAGCTCAGAGCGGAATATTCTGACAGTTGAAGACCCGATTGAATTTGATATTGACGGGATTGGCCAGACACAGGTCAATACCAAAGTGGACATGACCTTTGCCCGCGGCCTGCGTGCAATTCTGCGTCAGGACCCGGATGTGGTGATGGTTGGTGAGATTCGTGACCTTGAAACTGCCTCAATTGCAGTTCAGGCGTCCCTGACCGGTCACATGGTGATGTCAACGTTGCACACCAATACGGCAGTCGGTGCGATTACCCGTTTGCGTGACATGGGCATTGAGCCTTTCCTGGTTTCGTCTTCTCTGTTGGGGGTACTGGCACAGCGTCTGGTGCGGACCCTCTGTAAGGAATGCCGGAAGCCTTATCTGGCAGATAATGAGCAGAAGAAACTTTTTGGTCTGCCTGAGTATGAATCCCTGACTCTCTATCATCCTGTCGGCTGCGAGCATTGTAACAACAAAGGCTACCGGGGCCGGACTGGTATTCATGAACTGTTGCTGGTCGATGAGCAGGTACAGGAACTGATCCATGCCGAAGCCGGTGAGCAGGCCATTGAGAAGGTGGTCCGCCAGCATACGCCGAGTATCCGTGATGACGGACTTGCGAAAGTTCGTCTGGGGATCACGACGCTGGAAGAAGTGATGCGGGTCACCAGGGAGGGATAATGGCAGCGTTTGAATATAAAGCGCTGGATGCCAAAGGGCGCCAGAAAAAAGGGGTCATGGAGGCGGATACGGCGCGCCAGATCCGTCAGCAACTGCGGGAGCAGGGGCTGATCCCGGTTGAAGTCAGCCAGAGCCATGAAAGAGAAAAACGCAAAGCTGGCGGTCGTCTGGTGCTGCGCCGCGGTATCAGTACCAATGAATTGTCTTTGCTGACCCGGCAGCTGGCTACGCTGGTTCAGGCCGGGATGCCGCTTGAAGAGTGTCTGCGGGCCGTTGCCGAGCAGAGTGAAAAAGTTCGCCTCAAGAACATGATACTGGCCGTACGTTCCCGGGTTGTAGAGGGTTACACCCTGTCCGACAGTATGGCGGAATTCCCTCATATTTTTGATCAGCTGTTCCGTGCCATGGTGGCGGCCGGTGAAAAATCCGGCCACCTGGATACCGTGCTGAACCGGCTGGCTGATTACACGGAAAATCGCCAGAAAATGCGCAGTAAGCTGCAGCAGGCGATGATCTATCCCACCATGCTGACGCTGGTGGCTGTTTCCGTGGTCGCTTTCCTGCTGGCAACAGTTGTTCCAAAAATTGTCGATCAATTTGTTCATATGGGCCAGGAACTGCCGCAGATCACTCAGGTGTTGCTGGCAGCCAGTAACTTTGTCCAGCACTGGGGATTGCTCGTCGTTCTGGCGATCCTGGCACTGATTATGGGAGTCCGGATGGCACTGCGCCGTCCTGATCTGCGTTTGAAGTGGGACCAGCGTATGATGAAGGTGCCGGTGATCGGTAAGGTTGCCCGGGGGCTGAATACCTCGCGCTTTGCCCGGACACTGTCAATTTGTACCTCGAGTGCCATTCCGTTGCTGGATGGGATGAAGGTGGCGGCTCAGGTCATGACCAATACCTGGGTGAACCAGCAAATCCTCGAAGCAGCAGATAAGGTGCGTGAAGGGGCCAGTCTGCGGGTCTCACTTGAGCAGACGAAACTGTTTCCGCCTATGATGCTGCACATGATTGCCAGTGGCGAGCGCAGTGGTGAGCTGGAGCAGATGCTGACCCGGGCAGCAGATAATCAGGACCGGGACTTTGAGTCACTGGTCAATATGGCACTGGGGGTGTTTGAACCCCTGCTGATAGTAGTGATGGCCGGGATAGTAATGTTTATTGTCATTGCTACCCTGATGCCAATTATTGCCCTGAACAATATGGTGGGCATGTAGTTTTTCCTTTTGGAGGTTTTTGCAATGCAACGTCAACAACGTGGTTTTACCCTGCTGGAAGTCATGGTGGTTATCGTGATTCTCGGTGTTCTGGCCAGTCTGGTCGTGCCGAACCTGCTGGGTAACAAAGAGAAGGCGGATCAGCAGAAAGTGGTGACCGATATCGGTGCACTGGAGCAGGCGCTGGACATGTACAAACTGGACAACAGTGTGTACCCGAGCACGGATCAGGGACTGGCTGCACTGGTTACTGCTCCGTCATCCACGCCGGAGCCGCGTAACTACCGTACCGGTGGCTATATCAAGCGTCTGCCGAAAGACCCTTGGGGTAATGATTACCAGTATGTGATGCCTGGCGAAAATGGCCCGGTCGATGTGTTCAGCCTGGGTGCTGACGGTCAGGAAGGCGGTGAAGGTGTGAATACCGATATCGGCAACTGGAATATGCTGGACTACCGTTAATTTCCGATATGTATCGAAAGGCTGCTGGTTTTACCCTGATCGAACTGCTACTGGTGCTGGTGCTGCTGGCAACCAGCGCCGTAGCCGTTATTTTCACCCTGCCTGCCCCGAAAGACGATGCGCTGAAAGAAGAGGCGCATCGCTTTCAGTATCTGGTGCAGCTGTTGGGGGAGGATGCGATGCTTAACGGGCGTGATTATGGTGTCCGGGTTGACCGACAGGGCTATCGCTTTTTTGAGCTTGCGCCGGATGGCTGGCAGCCGTTGAAAGACTCCCGTTACTTTACGGAAGTAACGCTGCCGGACACATTGGGAATGGAGGTCAAAATCGGCAGTAATGCCTGGCAGGACGATGACCGTCTGTTTGAGCCGGGGACATTGTTTGATGAAGACCTGTTCGCAGAGGAAAAGGAGAAGCAGGCCCGGCCACCGCAAATTATTGTCATGGCCAGTGGTGAGTATACTCCGTTTACCGTGACCTTTGATGCCAGCGGAGAAAGTGATGTCTGGCGGGTTGAAGCCGATGAAGTGGGACAGCTGCACTTGCTGGCTCCGGGCGAAACCCGCGAGGGGAAGAAACCATGAAAGATGGCCTGACGAAATTCACGCAAACCGGATTTACCTTGCTGGAAGTTCTGGTAGCGCTGGCCATTTTTGCCACCGCTGCCCTCAGTGTTATGAAGGCTGTTGGTCAGCACATCAACACCGTGGGTTATCTGGAACAAAAAACTTTTGCCACCATGGTGGCGGACAATGAACTCGCCCGGCTCCGCATTGCCGGTGAACGGCTGACGGCCGAGAAAAAAGGCAAGTCAGAGCTTGCCGGGCAAACCTGGTACTGGTCAGTGAAAAGCACGAAGACAGCAGATGGCTACCTGAGAGCTCTGGATGTGTCTGTGGCGACTGATGAAGCGATGAAAGATCGGGTAACCACCCTAAGGACCTACATTGAAAACTGAGCGTCGCCCATCCGGGCTGCAGCGTTCAGCCGGATTTACGCTGCTGGAAGTGCTCGTTGCGATTGCCGTCTTCGCCATGCTCAGCATGTCTGCCTATCAGGTAATGAATGGGGTTCAGCGTAGCGATGAGCAGTCTCGCGAGCATAATGAACGCTTGCAGGAAATACAGCGTGCGATGGTGATGCTGGATGGTGATTTCCGCCAGATGGTTGCCCGCCAGGTCAGACAGCAGGGGAACAATGAAAGTGGTCCGCTGCTGCAAAGTGGCGAGTATCTTCTTGATTCTTCAAGTCATGGTATCCTTTTTACCCGAGATGGCTGGCAAAATCCGCAGCAGATGTTTCCCCGCAGCGAAATTCTTCGGGTCGGTTATCGGATCATTGATGAGACGCTCGAACGGGTCTGGTTTCGTTATCCGGATACGGTGGTCGGCACTGAGCCGCTGGTACGCAAGGTACTGACCGGCGTGACCGCACTGTCGTTTCGTTACTACGGCGCGGAGGGCTGGCAGGACAGCTGGACTGACAGCGGGGCATTGCCCAAAGGGATTGCCGTCACGCTGACGCTGGATGATTTCGGCAAAGTTGAACGCGTATATATGCTGCCGGATGCGAAACTGCCTTCGGCAACCAAAAAAGACGGGGATGCAGATTCATGAGGCGGTCACCAGCGAAACAGCGCGGGGTTGCCCTGATCGTTGTCCTTCTTCTGCTCGCCATGATGACACTGCTGGCCGTACAGATGACCGATCGCTTGCAGCTGAATTTCTACCGGGTTGAAAACCAGGTGTTTAACCAGCAGGCCTACTGGTACAGCCAGGGGATGGAGCAGCTGGCGAAGGTTGCAATTGAGCAAAGTCTGTCTGACAGCGACACGGTGAATCTCAGTCAGGTCTGGGCGACAGAAGGCCAGAGCTACCCGCTGGATAACGGGGAAGTGAAGGGCAATATCTATGATCGCCAGGCCTGTTTTAACCTGAATGCTCTGTCCGGCCAGGCGCCGGAGCAGGATCGAACCAAAAAGCCTTTCCGGGTCCGTTTTCTGCAGGCCTTGCTGGAAGAAAGCGGCAGTGAAAGTTATGAAGCCGAAGTGGCGGCGGACTCCGTCTGGGAATATGTCGATCCGGATGAAACTGTATACAGCGCTTATGGTGCGGGTGACAGCAGCTATGAGGGTTTTTCACCACCTTATCTTCCCCCCAGAAATCTGATGGCGGATGTGACCGAATTGCGGGCGGTGAATGGTGTGAGCGCCAAAATGTTCCAGCAGGCACGTCCATTCTTGTGTGCTTTGCCCACCACCGAGCTGCTGATTAACGTGAATACCATCAAAGCGACTCAGGCTGCCTTGCTGGTCGGGGTATTCAGCCCTGAGCTGAGCCTGGATGATGCCCGACAGCTGATTGAAAATCGTCCTTATGATGGCTGGCAGGATGTTGAGGCCTTTTTGGCAGACGGAGCAATCAGTCGTCTGACCAAGACGGTCAGAGATCAGGCGAAGCCTTATCTGGCCGTCAAAAGTGATTATTTTGAGCTGGATGCTGAAGTGAAAGTAGACCGGGCTCGATTAAGAATACTGGCCCTGCTCAAACGAGACGGGGAGAACAAGGTGACGGTTGTGCGTCGCCGATATGGAGGAATGAGTGAGCGAGTTTCTGACGATAAGGCTAAGTAGCCGTCCTGCCGGGCCGGTGCATTGGCTGGTCTGGTCGCCACAGCAACAGGAAGTAATTGCCTCGGGTGAACTGGCTGACAGCAGTCAGCTCAGCGAACTGGCGGATTACGGTGCGAACCGGCCGGTATACTTACTGGTGCCGGGAAGTGATGTGCTGCTGAGTCAGGTGTCAATTCCATCAGGGTCCGGACGCCAGCTTGCGCAGGTGTTGCCTTACCTGCTGGAGGAAGAGCTGGCTCAGGATGTCGATGATTTGCATATCCACATGCTGAAGCGTGAAGCGGATAAAGCGCATGTGGCAGTGGTGGGTCATCAGCGGATGCAGGACTGGCTGTCACTGTGTGAGGATGCCGGGTTGTCTGTCCGGAAAGTTATTCCGGACTGTCTCTGCCTGCCGGCATTTGAGAACAGCTACAGTGCCGCGGAAATCGATGGTCAGTGGTTGCTGCGGCAGTCAGTGACACAGGGAATATGTGCAGACAGTGAGTGGCTGGCAAGTTGGCTGACGGCACAGAAAGTTCCTTTGATCAGTCAGGCCATGGAAGAAGATATCTCTGAGGAGGAGGTTGAAGCTGAAGTGGCTGAAGAACTGGCAGGCGGAGATGCCGAGGTGGTTCAGACACGTATCCGTCATTTCACCCCGGCACCGTCGGGTATGCCCGGGGTTTGGCAGGCTGAAGCACCAGAACTTGTGATGGCGCTGCTGGCAAAAGGGGCGCACGAGAGTAAATCCAGCCTGTTATCGGGCCCTTACAAGTTGCAGCCTACCTGGCATAAGGCACTGAAGCCCTGGCGTAAAGTCGGCATTGCCGCTGTGTTGCTGTTAGGGGGCATGGTGGCTGAATATGTGGTTCGGGTGCAGAGCATTGAGCAGCAGGCTCAGGCTTATCAAGATGAGAGTTACCGGATTTTTCGTGAAGTGCTGCCTCAGTTTAAGTCAATTCCAACACCAAGTTACCTGAAACGTCAGTTTAATGATGAAATTGATCGCCTGGGTGGCGCAGAATCAGGAGAGGGACTGTTGCCGTGGCTGGTCAAATTAAGGCCGGCTCTGAGTAGTGTGCCGCAACTGACCGTTCAGAATCTGAAATATGATCAGAATCGTAAGGAGCTGCGTCTTCAGGCAATTGCAGCGGAGTTCCAGCACTTTGAGCAACTCAGGGTATTGCTGGTGAAAGAATTTGAAGTTGATCAGGGCCAGCTGAACCGGGAAGGCCAGCTGGTAAGTGGTGCGCTGGTACTGAGGAGGCGTTCGTGAATCAGTGGTTTAAGTCCTTAACCAGCCGTGAGCAGCGTCTGGTGATCGGTGGCGGAATTGCGCTGGTGATTGCCGTCCTCTACTGGGGGATCTGGCAACCGATGGCTTTACGCGCGGAACACGCCGAAAATGAGCTGAAAAACCAGCGCCAGTTACTGACCTGGGTGAGCAGCAAAGCGGATGACATCATAAAGCGCAGAGCGAAAACCGGCGCGTCTGGGAGCATCAGTCCGACAGGACTGAATCAGGTGGTCAATGAAACGACCCGGCGATTCCGGATTGAACTGATCCGGATGCAGCCGCAACCGCGCGATGAATCGGTACAGGTCTGGGTTCAGCCTTTGCCGTTTAATACCCTGGTGAACTGGCTGGCATTTCTCCGGGATGAGCATGGGATTGAAGCGAAATTTCTGGATGTGTCCAAAACCGATCAGGCCGGTGTGGTCGAAGTAAACCGTTTACAGTTGGGACGAGGCTAAGCGTGGGTTTCAGAGTGTTTGTTGGGGTGAGCTTCGTGTTTGCCCTGCTGGTGAGTTTGCTGGTGCATTTGCCCGCAAGCTGGTTATGGCAGTTTGTACCGAATACACCGGGGTTGGTTGTCTCCGGGATCAGCGGGACGCCCTGGAAGGGCAGTGCATCGCAAATTCGCTGGCAGCAGTGGGTGTTGGGAGAGGCTGAATGGACAATGTTTCCCTGGAAGCTGCTGACAGGCGATGCGGCTTTTAAGGTGAGCATGGGCAGGGGCAGTGAGCTGGGATACCGTGGCGATGGTACTCTTGGCATTAATTTTGATGGCCCGTACGCAAAAGGTTTTGTGCTGACGATGTCAGCGCAACAGGTGGTGCAGTCTGTGCGCTTACCGATACCTTTAACCTTTGGCGGCAGTTTTACACTGGCGCTGAATGATTACCGATTTGCCTCGCCTTATTGTCAGGCACTGGATGGTGTACTGACCTGGAATGGTGCTTTGGTCGGCACGCCGATGGGGGAAATCGACTTGGGGCCGGTGAATGCTGAACTAAGCTGTAATGACGGGCAGTTGGCGGCCACCTCCCACCAGAAATCAAATCAGGTCGAAAGCGATTGGCAGGCTAGCTTGAGCCAGAATCAAACCTACAGTCTCAATGGCTGGTTTACGCCCGGGGCAGAGCTGCCCGCTAATTTACGGGATCAGCTTAAGTGGTTGGGGAGTCCGGATGCCAGCGGCCGTTATCCGATTCGGTATTCCGGTCGCCTGTAATTTTAGGGTGACAGCGTTCATCAAAGCTGAAAGTGGTCTAGCGGGTTTGGGGAATGTGGCTTTTTTACTTTATTTTCTGACAGCCTTGCCATTTAATACCCGGTAGACCAAGTTACAAGGAAACAGCATGGCGGCAGAAAGTAAAAAACCAACCATTCTGGCGACTGAGGTTGTGGCCCAGTCACGCTTGTTCAAGATTGAATCTTTGGATCTTCGCTTCAGTAACGGGGTGACACGGACCTATGAACGCATGAAGCCCAGCGGGCGCCATGCGGTGATGGTGGTCCCGGTTACGGCAGAAGGCGACCTGCTACTGGTTCGTGAATATTCGGCTGGTACTGACCGCTATGAGCTGGGCTTTCCAAAAGGACTGATCGATCATGGTGAAGCGGCCGAGCAGGCTGCGAACCGTGAAATGAAAGAAGAAATCGGCTTCGGTGCCAATATTTTGGTCCCCATGAAAGAAGTCGTACTGGCACCGTCCTATTTTTCCAGCCGGATGACGCTGTTTCTGGCCCAGGACTTGTATCCTGAACGGCTGGAAGGTGATGAACCCGAACCGCTGGAGGTGGTGCGCTGGCCATTGGCGCAGGCTGAGGAACTGCTCAGTCATCTGGACTTTGCGGAAGCCAGAAGCATCACCGCCTTATTTTTGGCATTGAAGTACTTATCCTAGCGCAGGAGTGTGAGATGGAACTATCGAGCCTTATTCCATCCGTGATTGAAATTGCCCGGGCATCGGGACAGGTAATACTGGATATTTACCAGCGTGGCCAGTTTGAGAAGCAGGTCAAGCATGATAATACTCCGGTCACCAGTGCAGATCTGGCGGCACATAAACTAGTGCTGGAGCGTTTGAGTGAACTGACTCCGGACATTCCCGTCTTGTCGGAAGAAGATGCTGCCATTCCATTGGCAGAGCGGAGTCAGTGGCAGCGCTACTGGCTGGTGGACCCGCTGGACGGTACTCAGGAATTTATTGCCGGCAGCGGGGATTTCGCAACCATTATCGCGCTGGTGGAAGACAATCAGCCGGTGATGGGGGTGGTCTATGCACCGGTCTCCGGTGTGGTGTATTACGCGTACCGGAATCAGGGAGCCTGGAAGATCACGCCGGAAGGTGAAACGGTCCGGATTTCCACCCATAAACATGAAGGTCCGACACGCTCGATTGCTGTGGCAATCAGCCGGCGTCAGGATATACGTGTGATCACCAATCGGTTGGATCCGGCGCTGAACTATGATTTGGTACCGCTGGGCTCGGCGGCACTGAAATCCTGTCTGGTGGCCGAAGGTGCGGTGGATTGTTATCTGCGCCTGGGGCCAACCGGGGAGTGGGACACTGCTGCGACGCAATGCATTGTCGAAGAAGCGGGCGGTCGAATCCTCAACACACATCTGACGCCGTTGTCTTACAACGAGCGGCATACGCTGGAAAATCCGAACTTTATTACTCTGGGCGATGAGAGTCTGCCCTGGTCTGAGATTCTGACGCCGGATAACCGGATGATGGAAGCCAGTTAACTAAACACTGAAACGGCCCGAGCGGGCCGTTTCTTTTTTGTGTTACTGCTCGCGTTCGAAAATCCGGTCACAGGTATGGATTAGTTGCTCGGCCAGGGTCCGGCTGAGCGCAGAAAGTTTGCTTTGTGCATGCAGGGTCACCTCCATATCCGGTACCGGCGGCAGTCCGTCCTGTTCGTCCAGGATCCGGTGCTGAGCGGTCACCAGACGCCGGGGTAAGAGTGAAATCCCCAGTCCGGCTTCGACAGCGCAGCAAACACCGGACAGGCTGGTACTGACATAAGCCAGCCGCCAGCTGCGACCCAGACTGTCAAACGTATGGGCCATCTCGTTCCGGTACAGCCCGCCAATCGGGAATGAGACCAGCGGGACAGGATGCCGTTCGAGGTTGTTGCTGTGCAGCGCGTCGATCCAGCACAGCGGTTCGGGCCAGTGGCTCAGGCCGGGTTGGCTGCCCGGGCGTTGTTTGACCAGCGCCAGATCCAGCTCACTGTTCTGAAACTCTCGCCAGATATCACTGCACATCCCGCTTTTCACTTCCAGCCGGATGCCCGGATACGCACTGGAAAAGGCATGCAGGGTCGGCATGATGGCATGGGTCGCAAAATCTTCCGGAACGCCCAGACGGATTTTTTGCTGTTCAGCACTGAGGCTGGTCTGCGCGACGGCTTCATTCATCAGCTGCAGGATGCGGCGGGCATAGCTGAGCACCCGCTCTCCTTCCAGTGTTGCTGTAACATAGCGGCCTTTCCGGTGCAGCAGTTCACACCCCAGCTGTGATTCGAGTTTACGGACTTGCTGACTGACCGTCGATTGTGTGAGGTGGGTACTCTCGGCAGCACGGGTAAAGCTGCCACTGTCGATGACGGCGACGAAGCTGCGGAGCAAAACCGGATCTAATGTCTTGTTGAGGTTCATTATTTTTCCAGTGGAAAATCCACTAACTGGCATTTATTTATTTAATTTATAAATCAAACAGCCATGCTCTACAATCATAAGTCTCCAGTATCGAAACAGCAGTCTCATCCAGATCCTGCTTGATCTATCGGCGCAGTCACACTGCTATACATGAAAGGATATCTGTCATGGCTCGTAATACTTATTATGCCCCTCAGGGCGGTCTGCCGCCCCAAACTCAAATTCTGTCGGACCGCGCGGTGTTTACCGAAGCGTATGCCATCATTCCCAAGGGCGTGATGAGCGATATCGTGACCAGTTTTCTGCCTTTCTGGGAAGACACTCGGCTCTGGGTGATTGCCCGGCCGATGACAGGTTTTGCGGAAACCTTCTCTCATTACATCATGGAAGTGTCACCGCAGGGCGGCAGTGACAAACCTGAACTGGATGCCGGTGCTGAAGGCGTGCTGTTTATCGTCGAAGGGGAGATGACCCTGACCCTGGAAGGGGAAGAGCATCATATGACCACCGGAGGTTATGCTTATCTGCCGCCTTCGGCACAATGGCGTCTGAAAAATCACAGCGATGCACCGGTGCGGTTCCACTGGATCAGGAAGGCTTACCAGTTTGTAGATGGCATTGCGGTGCCGGATGCATTCGTGACCAATGAAAACGACATCGAACCGACTGCCATGCCGGATACCGGTGATGTCTGGGCGACCACCCGATTTGCTGATCCGGCAGATATGCGTCATGACATGCATGTCAACATTGTGACTTTTCAGCCCGGCGGGATCATTCCTTTCGATGAAACCCATGTCATGGAGCATGGTCTGTATGTGCTCGAAGGTAAGGCGGTTTATCACCTGAATCAGGACTGGGTCGAAGTGGAAGCGGGTGACTATATGTGGTTAAGGGCTTTCTGCCCGCAGGCATGTTATGCCGGTGGTCCGGGTCGTTTCCGCTATCTGCTGTACAAAGATGTGAACCGTCACATGTTGCTGAATCCGTCATCAGCGTATCGCGGTAACCGGCTGTAACTGACTCCGGGCATGCAAAAACGGCGCACTTCACAGTGCGCCGTTTTGTTTATGGGGTGTATCGTTCCGCAGAGCAAACTACGGAACGGTGCTTTCAAAACAGGCGGTTCAGCCCGTTCAGTGCTGCGACTCGGTAGGCTTCAGCCATGGTCGGATAGTTGAAGGTGGTATTGACGAAGTAGTCGATTGTGTTGCCGCCGTTCTTCTGCTCCATGATGGCCTGGCCGATGTGGATGATTTCTGCCGCACGTTCGCCGAAGCAGTGGATCCCTAAGATTTCTTTGGTATCGCGGTGGAACAGGATCTTCAGGCTGCCGACATCCATTCCGGCAATCTGGGCCCGTGCCAGGTGTTTGAACTGTGCACGTCCTACTTCATACGGGACTTTTTCTGCCGTCAGTTGCTGCTCGGTTTTACCGACGGAACTGATTTCCGGAATGGTGTAAATGCCGGTCGGGATATGGTCAATCAGTTGTCCCTGTGCCTGACCGGTGGCAATGGCCTGGGCGACGAACCGGCCCTGATCATAGGCGGCACTGGCCAAACTCGGGTAACCAATGACATCGCCGACAGCATAAATGTTGTCGATTTCGGTGCAGTAATTCTGGTCGACGGACAGCTGGCCGCGGGAATCCGGTGTCAGTCCGACAGCATCCAGATTCAGGCGGTCGGTATTACCGGTCCGGCCGTTTGCATACAGCAGGCAGTCGGCTTTCATTTTCTTGCCGGACTCCAGATGCAGGACCACCCCGTCATCCGTTCCTTCGATTTTGCTGTAGGTCTCGCCGTTGCGGATCAGCACCCCGTTGTTCCACAGGTGATAAGACAGTGAATCGGAGATCTCGTTGTCCAGAAATTCCAGCAGGCGTTGACGGGTGTTGATCAGGTCTACTTTGACGCCCAGCCCCCGGAAGATTGAGGCATACTCACTGCCGATGACACCGGCGCCATAGATAATGATATGGCGCGGATCATGCTGCAGGCGCAGAACGGAGTCGCTGTCGTAGATACGTGAGTGATTGAAATCAACGTTGTTCGGATGATATGGCCGTGAGCCGGTTGCGATCACGAACTTGTCAGCGGTGTAAGTCTCCTGGCTGCCGTCGTGATGACGGACCCGAAGTGTGTGGTTGTCTACAAAGCTGGCTTCGCCGGAGATAATCGGGCACTGATTGCGATCATAAAAACCCTGACGCATGCGGGTTTGTTTGCTGACAACATCTTGCGCATGACCAAGGATCCGGCTGAAGGTGCTGTGCAGCGGTGCGGAGTTTCTGCTGTACAGCGGGTTTTTGTTGAATTCAATAATCCGGCTGACCGCATGGCGTAAAGCTTTGGAAGGGATGGTTCCCCAGTGAGTACAGCCGCCGCCGACACTGCTTTCCCGCTCGACAATCGCCACATTGAAGCCAGCTTTGGTCAGGCCCATGGCGGCCCCTTCGCCCCCGGGTCCGCTGCCGATAATGATCACATCATAGTGTGAGGGAGTCGTAGGGTTTTGTTTGCTCATGGGCCGCCTTTATTATCCGATTGTTTCTGTGGTGCGGAGTGTAACGTTTTCCTGCACAAGGGAAAATCGCCTTGCCGCGATAGAGCGCGGAGGATCACGTTGTCGGTGATAGATTTCTCAAATATGTACCTGAATATCAGGAGATTGTGAGCCGACTGGGAAAACCGGAACTGTGATTTTGATTCCAGCTGAGTGGCTCGTTAGTATTCCCCCGGTCAAAAAGAGGAATGACGCTGAACAAGTTGCTGAAAGCGGGTATAGTGAAACACAAACTGGCAACCGAGAAGCAGTCAACCATGGGGATCAGGGCCCAACAGAAAGAGAAAACCCGGCGTTCACTGATTAACGCAGCATTTAACCAGCTCAGTGCCGAGCGGAGTTTTTCCAGTCTCAGCCTGCGCGAAGTCGCCCGCGAAGCGGGGATCGCGCCCACGTCTTTCTATCGACACTTCAAAGATATGGATGAACTTGGACTAACATTGGTTGATGAGGGGGGCCTGCTGCTTCGCCAGTTGATGCGTCAGGCCCGGCAGCGTATTGCCGAGGAAGGCAGCGTCATCCGCACTTCTGTTGAAACCTTTATGGAATTTATTGAAAGCAGCCCGAACGTGTTCCGGTTGCTGTTACGGGAGCGTTCCGGCACGTCTCCGGCGTTTCGTGCGGCCGTTGCCCGAGAAATTCAGCACTTTGTGGCGGAACTCACGGAGTATCTGGAGGCCAAAGGAGGAAGCCGTCATGAAGATGCATTCACTCAGGCTGAAGCTTTGGTCACACTGGTATTCAGTTCCGGCGCCGATGCACTGGATCTCGATGCTCAGTCGCGGGCAGAGCATGCCGAGCGTTTGATTATGCAACTCCGGATGATTGCCAAGGGTGCTTACTGGTATCGTAAAGAGCGTGAGCGGAACACGCTGGCGCATAAACCTAAATAGAAAATGTTGGTGAAAATATGGACAAGCAACAAGTTAAAGCAGAACGCAAGACCTTAATCCTGTCGCTGCTGGCGGGACTATGCGGTAATGCCACACTGGCTGTGTTTACCTCCAGTGCGGTCGCTTTCTCTATTTTTCCTGTCATTGCTTTTATCATGACAGTGTATTGCCTGTATCAGGATTACCTGACACGTCCAATGTCGGAAGGGACGCCGCAGATTGCCTTTGCACTGTTTTTAGTCGGTGCCTTTGGGTATTCCGCATTCCTGCGAGCTCAGACACCGGACATGGGCTCCAACTTCCTGCCGCTGATGATCTGTCTGGCGCTGCTGCTGTGGGTGGCCTACCGGATGGGTATCATGAAGCCAAAAGCGAAAACTCAGGAAGACGCGTAAGCTTGTCGATTTCACGTAAAAAGGCGCCTGAGGGCGCCTTTTTTATATCGGAATGATTGCCTGCCGGACGTGCGGTTATCTGCGCTCCAGCATCACACCGGCTTCCATGTGGTGGGTAAATAGATGCATTAATCCATTGATGTCCATTAAAGTTCATTGTTTTACATTAACTATATGATTCTAGTGTATTTGTTCTGGTTTTGTTGTCCATTGACGTCTTTGTGAGTACAATGAAAGCTCAATCGAATCCGTACCCCATGCCGTACCCAGATGAGAGGGTTGCTTATCCATGACAAAACGAATCAGTAGCAATGCTACGTTGCAAGCACTGAAACCTCAGGATAAAGAGTATCTCGTTCCGGACAAGAAGATTGAAGGATTGAACATCCGCATTCGTCCTACGGGCACGATGACTTGGACATTTCGCTTTCAGATTGGCAAGAAGCACGACAAGATCTCCATGGGGCGGTATGTTAAATCCAAGCCAGAAACCGGGATGACATTAGAGCAGGCAAGGAAGGAGGCTGGGCGTTATCGAAGTTGGCTAGAGAACAGTAAAAACCCGAAGGTTGAGCTTGAAAAGGAAAAGCGCGCACAAGACGAAGCTAAGATCTTTGATGATGCCTTTGTGAGTTTTGATGAAAAGCGTCTATCAAAACAATTACGGGGTGACCAGTCGAGAACCATTTACAATCGAGACATAAAGCCATTCATCGGTCATATCAAACTGGCTGATTTGAGCATATACGATCTCAATACGGTCTTCGATGCAAAGGTCGATAGAAATGGAAAGCGTATGGCTGGAGCCATCGGTGTCTGCCATAAAATCATCAATCAAGTGATTAGTCATGCTTTAGCATTAAATATGCTTGATAGTCATCCTGCCCCGCAACTGAAAGCAAAAGACGTTGGTGGGGGTTCCAGAGTTACTAAGCGAAACCTTAGTTTTGCTGAGCTAAAGATTTTGTTCACCAGCTTGGATGACTGGAGAACTGATCCTGCGAATATCCGCTTAATACGTTTTTTGCTTGGCTGTGGACAAAGAATCAGTGCCGTGCTCGAAATGCGTTGGAATGAGTTAGATTTTGATGAAAGGGTTTGGCTATTACCTGCCAGTTCAGAAGAGCGACACACTAAAAGCCAAGACACTCGAAAAGTCCCCTTGAGTGATTACCTGCTTGAGCTTTTAAAAGAGCAGCGTGAGAACGTGCATAACAAGTGGAAGTTAGTTTGGCCTCAACTTTCGGTCGACAAGATCCAAGAGCCTGCTGCTATTCGTGCGCTTATCAAGCGAAATTTACCACTTGAGATTGAGCGTTTTTCACCACATGACTTGCGTCGTACCTTTATAAGCCGTTGCAGCGAAATGGGGTTAGATATCGTGGCGATTGAGAAGACGGTCGGCCACCAGCTACCAGGCATGCTCAGAATCTATAATCATCATGATTATCTCGATGAGCAATTGAAGGTATTAGATGCTTGGGGCAAAAAATTGCAGTCATTTGCGGTTGCCAATGTGATACCTCTTTCATCGGCCAACTAGCGTAGCGATTGATATGTAAGCTGGCTTTGTCAGTTTAAGGTGGCGTTCTACGTATTCTGTCTTTTTCTCCGTGACTGACAACAGAGCCATAGTATCTAGACATTGATAGTCAAAACGCTCTTATCTGGCATGTTCGTTAGCTGACGATGATCATGGGCGGATTCATCAACGAAAGCAGCCTGCTAAAGCTGCTCTATGCATAGATGCTGAAGACCTCCGGAAGTGGTTGTTGCAAAACTGGAATCTAACGCTATCCCAGTTAAGCATCCACTTTCCAGATAGGAGCAATCAATATGTTGATCTGTGACTTACGCTGACACAGAACGATGAACACCTTCGTGAATTTAATCTTCACTTATCAATGGATCTGCAAATTGTGGATTGGTATCTATTCTTCTCAAGATAGTTTTTTCTTTGTGCGCCTTTTCGATTAATCGTTCTAAAGTTTCGTTGATAAGTAAGTCATTTAATTTAGCTAGTGCAATCAGCTTTTCTTTTGTTTCTTCCCTGACTCTATATTGAATTGATACTTTACCGTCTCTGTTTCTTCTCTGTTTTCTTTGGTTCCAATTCTTCTTTAATCTATGTAGGAAAACTTCTCGGCTTTCTAAGTCATACCATGAATCAATAGTTGCAATAAAGAAATGATACTTTGCATTTGTTGATGTTGGACGAACACGTAGAACTCCGTATAAATTATCATATGCATCCCAAATGAAATCTATTTGATCTTTATCGTCTTTATGAATCCACTTTATACTTTTTAAATTATATTGAACTTCGTACCACCGTTCTTTTATTTCAGTAATTATATCTTCTTTTTCTTTTTTAGTTGATTTGCAATTTTGTATGCACTTAATTATACGGTCTTTTATCTCATTTTTACTATCTACCCTGATGCTTAAATATTTTCTTTCTATATGGTCGAGATCTCTTTTCCATATATTTTCGATATCAAAAGGGTCTGTTTTTAATAGGTCAAACCATAGCCAGTATATAAATCTATCTTCTCCGTTTGTTATAAATTCAATTTCTGTATTTGTTAACTTGGTTCCCAAGTATTTACTTCTTGTTTTCTGTATAAAAGTGTTCTCTTGACCTCTGAGATTATATTTTATTTCTTTGTTTATATAGTCTTCCTTGTCCTGAATGGAAGCCCTTCTTAAATCCTTTCTCTGCAGCTTAAATTGTGAGATTAGCTGTGTTATGAAAAAATCACATTCATCCTCTGATTTAGAATTGAATACATTATCATTATTATTCATGTTTACCCTTTAAAAGTAATACTTAGTAGTAATGTAGTAGTTATAAGGTATTTTTAGTGGGGTTATCAAGGTGTTTAATGAGGGTTTTTCTGTAGGATGAGATCGGTGTAACATGTTGTTGTATCTTGAGTGAATGGTATGATTTTAAGTGCGATAACTCTAGAGTGAACTTTTCTATCGGAATCCTGCTTGTTGTGCATGTGGGCTGGACTGATGTGAAATGAATGATGTCTGTTTGGTTATATAAGACTAAATAGCCATGAATAAATTAAATAAAACATGTAATTAAGAGTAATGGTCATAACACTTAAAAAATAACTCAGTGATTATTCCTTTGGATGAAACCAAGAAGGAATAACACATGAATGAGAATCTTACTTACGACAACAGCTACCAGGGATATGATATTTACGCCAAATCACCATTAATGATTCGGTGTTTAGACAGGATTGAAAGCTTATTGGATGGGTATGTTTCAAAGTGCCCGAGAGTGCTGGCCTTACGTTTCGATCTTAGAACCCCGAATTGTTTCTACTGTGATGATTACCCTGTCACAGCTAGTGGTTCATTGATTAGTCGGTTTATCCGATCTCTTGATGAGAAAATTAAAGCGGATCTAAAAAGGAAGCAGAGAAGTAAAAGTAGAACCCATAAAACTGAACTTGGATACATATGGGCGAAGGAAGATGGGGAGGATGGCAAAGAGCATTATCATGTGGCTATACTTTTGAATGCTGATACCTACTATTTACCAGGAGACTATAATGGTGAGCGTCATTGCTTGGCAACGATGATCATTGAAGCTTGGCAAAGTGCTTTGGAAGTTGATTTTTATATGGCAAGAAATTTAGTTCACTTTCCTAACAATCCAGCATATCGCTTAAACTTACGATCAAATGAATTCTTTGAAGTAAAAAATAGATTGTTTTATCGCTTAAGCTATTTAGCAAAAGTAGACACTAAAATCAGAGGTCGTGGCAAAAGAAGTTTTGGGACAAGTCGGATTCGATAGAAACAAGAATGGGCTGGATACACCAGCCCAGATTAAACTTAAATGTCTGCCCTGTCCCACACACGCCATTTTCGTGTGTCTTGATAACGCTTAGAATCAGATTTGAGTTGCATGAGTAAGACGGTATTGTTTTCGCTCTCTCCAGAGACACAGTAAGACGCGAATTGGTGGCAATTACGCCAAAGTGGGTGGTAGTCGATTTCTTTACCGAGGTAATCTTCTGCGTTTTTGGCGGCCACCTCATTATGGATGGCTTCACCGTGAGCATCGCAAGAAACGTAGATACTGATTGCAGTAGTGTCCCGGATGAATGCTGATGCTGAAACGACTTCAATCATCCCTTTCCTATTGAGATGAACGATTTGACCATTCCCTATATAGATACCGGAATGATCTGCATATCCAAACGCTAGATCACAATAGACCACTGAACCACGCTTTGGTGCTGTCTTATCCACCAATACATTATCAATAAAGCTTTCAGCAAGGTTGATCGCTGGTTTTACCAACAGCCACCTTAAAATAGGCCATGCCATGGACTCCCTCCAAATTAGTCCGCATAGTGTTAATGACACGCAGAATTTGCATGTCACGATATGATTTAAAGCTCTTACTTCAATCAAGTCCGGTGCATCATGAATGGTGCTCCTGAGTCTAAGATCAGATGCAACCCTCCAGTACTTGATCTTCAGACGTGAAGTACTGCTTAGGGTAACGATTAGACGCAACACATCTCCTTAGTTAAAAATCGCTCTATCAAAGTGATGACATATATCTGTGTTGGTTTGAATTGTGTTCAATGGGCGACGACTGGAAGGGAGGAAATGCAGTAAATTTTTACTCGCGAATCTATCTCATGAACCAATACAAGGAGTAACACCATGAGACTGATTAAATTAAGCGAAGTGAAACACTTAACAGGTCTAGGGCGTTCAACCATTTACAATTTCATGAAAGAAGGTAAGTTCCCTCAAAGCGTTTCACTGGGTGGAAGGGCTGTTGCGTGGGTAGAAAGTGAGGTAATGGAATGGATTGTGAAAAAAATTGCGGAGCGTGACGGCCAACCACCGCAATTTTCTTAGGTTATCCTCGCTGATACTCCGATAGCTGAGGAGTAACGTTCACCTTGTCGTAAATCTCCGCATCGCTCAGGAAGTTCTCCCCCCAACAACTGATAGAGCTCAACCGTAGCAGTATTGCTTTAATGGATTGCCAGCCATCATACTGGGTAAACAACGACTGCACGCGAAAATCGAAATTGATACAGCGCTCCAGCTTAGAGGGTAATTGTTCCCTACATAAGCAAAGTCGGTGATGTATTCGATGTTCCAGGTCCCATCGTCAGTCTTGTCAATGCCAATTTCAACAGAGTGAAACCCAATATCTCCAGCGCTATAGCTACTTTGTAGTGATGGCCACAGGTTTGTTGCTAGCAGTAGCTGTTGTGGCGGTGTTTGAGTTTGGAACAAATTTTGGTGTTTATACTCATGTTTAGTAAGTCAGAAATGGCATCAACTCATCCATATTTCCCACGGTAATTTGTTGTCCTTGGGGTCTGTTTTGCTGCATGTGTATATCAATGTTATACGCATCTAACAGATATCGAACGAGCGAGGCGTTTGTGGCGATGTGAAGTGCGCCGTTGGCCATGCCGTAATCTTTTTCAATCACCGCTTTTTGCTTTTTGTTGAAACGGATATCAGGGATGAGCTCGATCGTTACTTCAGTATTCCAAAGCGTATCATCTTGCCTGCCGTGTGCGGCACTGTCGTTGATGTCCGGTATGCCATGAATACGACTCAAGACGAAATCGCGATAGTCATCGGCATGCTCACAATAAGCGCGAACATGCCAGCGTAAAGGTGTGCAAACCAAGGTGTGAGGAGATATGATCCTTTCGACGATTTCGCCATCTTTTAAGGATGTGTAGCAAATATCGACACGTTTTTTCTCTCGAATGGCTTGTACTAAAGGCTGTAATACCTCCGGTGAAATATTGCGTGTCACTGGGCGAATCATGGCAGTGTGTTCAAACCCCATATCCAACTCATTAAATGTTACTGTCATATCTTCTCGGCGAGAGAGTATATGTAGGTACTCGTCGGCATGGCCAGAGGTCAGCTTGGGAGTAAAGCTATCACCTGGTTTGTAGCCTTTTAGGTGCTTATCGTAAACAAGGTTACCGGGTGCGATGTCGGCCAAGTAGGAATTGATGTCTTTGGATGCTTGCTGACGCCCGATACCAAAACTTTGTATCAAGTGATTGGTGGTTAACCTCCCCTCCCAAAGCGCGACAATTTCAATCACCCTGTATCGTAAAAGCAGGTCCCACCTAATCGGCCATTTCGTCATTCTTCGATTCCTGTCTATTTGTTCGACATGTTTATGCGTTCAGTATTTACCAGTCTCCGCGGATACCATAATGTTTCGCTGTTACTTAAGAGTCAACGTTGTATAAGGTTTGTTGGGTTTGGAATTTTTACAACAAAGGTAGTTACGGATGGCGGCACCAAAAAGTCTCATTTTTCAATTACATCGCCACTGGGAGGTAGTTGAGCAGTTAACTCGGCTTTCGCGAGAGTTTCCGGCATTTGACCTTAGCGTGCTTGGTCATGTGCTCAATCAGTATAAAAGCAAAGACACGGATAGTAATACCGTGCTCACTAGTCTCTTAAATGCGGACATCTTGCAACCTATCAATCGAAGTAGTGACTATCAGCTAAATGCCCTAGTGGTGGACTTTGTTAGAGGGCTGACTCAGGAGCATGAGTTGGGTTTATCTGCAGTGCTTAAAGCCCGTGTTGAAGCGATTAAGCAAGCCACAAGTCAAGTATTAAAAGGGCTTGACGAATCGGATAATGACTTACTTCGCGCAGGGGCGAATCAACTGTCAGAACTGATAAGAAAGATCGCCCAACAGTTGACGCAAGACAAGCAAGCCATCTTTGAAATTGCTGAATTGGCGAAATCATCTGACACCAGTGTACCAATTGAACGACGTTACCGAGAGGTTTTAGAAGTCTATGACCAATATGTTGAACCAATGAATGAAATGATGGATAGCGGTCTAGGAGGAAGTTTCTATCCATTATTAGAAAAAGCGGAAGAAGCGCTAGATCACGCTGTTGATGTTCTCTCAATTCGTGGCTCTTTGTATCAACAAAGGTTGGCACTGCGCCAGATAGCCTATCAAGTAAAAGATTTGCGATACCAAGGGCGGACCATTGCTCAGCAATGTGCGGATACCTTGCTGCCATTGAGAGAAGAAGTGAGGCAGCACAACCAACTTTCAGCTGTGATTAGCAAGCAACTAGGCCAAGTGCGTAAAAAGGGATTGCAAAGGGGGCTTAGTAAGGGGTTGCCACTATGGAAAAGTGGTCGCGTCTCGAAAATTCAAATAGGGAACGAAGTGCGTGAATTGATGGCTGAATTTTTAAACTTTGAGCCTAGCTCGATCCCTTTTCCTGACGAAGAAACACTGCCAGAGAGCCCTTTAGTCAATTGGATCGATGAAGTCTGGCTACGAGAACAACTTGCTGATGAACTACCGGTAGAAAATCTTATGACATGGCTTAAAGAAAGCTATCAGCACTTACCTGATGCAGAATTGTTACGCCTCTATCATGAGCTTGTGCGAGACCCGCAATGGGATAGCTCCTTGGGTATCAACTCACATACCACGATGTTGAATACGGTATCCGTGACCTATCATCCGCATGAAATAACAACCTTGGATAGCTCACTAAATGAAAAGGAAGCTGATAGTGCAAAATAGCAAAATCGATCTATCTGAGCTGGCTCATCTGACAGAGCTTTTTAGTGTTTTTAACTCTGGTCGACATCTCAACCGTTCGACAGATGCAGCGTTGTGGCATGCGCTCGAACTTAAAGCAAAACAGTATCAATTTCTATTTTCAAGTTTGGGTTTTGATTTGCGTATCGATGGTCGCGGATTTGCTTGGTTTCATGACGATGAAGGTAGTCAGAACATCAATAAACAATCGCAACAGTTAGCACTGCTACTGATGGTGATTTTTGATCATCAAGCTGACATTGGCCGATCGCTTGGGCAATTTTACCTGTGGACGATTGATAACTCTCTCTTAGATGAAGTCTACAAAAAGCATCAAGGGCTACTGGATGCGGAAGAGTTGGATCGTGGTTCACTTATCAAGATCCTCGAGAACGCCGTGCGAAAAGGCTTTGCGGTTCAGGAAAAAAATCACTGGCGTTTACTACCTTCGGTGTATCGCTACCTTGACCATTTTGAAGCTATTACCGAACAAGCATCCGACACTAATATGTCAACAAATGAGGAAGATGAATCATGCTAAATTACGGCTTTCAACGTTTAGCGTTAATTGGTAGCGCTGGTTACCAGCGAGCGGAGCTTCCTCTTGATGACTCTGTGTCTTTGATCGCACCTAATAACCGCGGCAAAACAAGCTTAATCAATGCCCTCCAGTTTCTACTGATCATCGACCAAAGAAGGATGGATTTTGGCTCTCATAGCCTAGAAAAAGCCCGTCGCTTTTATTTTCCGAACAACAGCGCTTACATCCTGCTAGAAGTCATATTGCCCCAAACAGGTACAGTTGTTTTTGGATGTGTCGGTAAAGGGGTTGGCTACGACTATGAGTATTTTGCTTATAAAGGTGAGTTGAATCTTGATGATTACCGTTTGGATGATGGCAATATCGTTACCCAACCCAAATTAAACAATCACTTAGCTAGTAAGAAGCACCGCGTGTATCGATACAACGACAAAGACTTTCGTCATTTGATCTATGGCGGTGCGAAAAGTAAAAAAACAAGTGATATCGACTTTACAGTATTCAAACTCGAACACGTGAGCGATGCACGTTCCTTCCAGCAAGTACTGACCAAGACGTTAAGACTTGATAAGCTCAACTCTAGTGATGTTAAAGACTGCTTGTTGAAGATATTTAGTCGAGAGCTACCCAACGCTAGCATCGATTTTAAGCAGGAGTGGGAAAAAGCGTTTCAGGGCATCAATCTAGAACGTGAGCAGTACCTGGCGGCCGTCAATAATCTGCCAACGATTCAGGAACTCGAACAGAAGTTTGAGCGCACGTTGTCATTAAGAGGAAAGATCGCAGCATGTCAGCCAAAAGTGAATGAATTGCTGCAAGATTGGCATGGCCACGTTCAATTTATGGCCGAAAGTCTATCTACACAAAGAAGTCAGCTTGAAAAAACGCGAGAAGAGATGCGCGAGCAGGATATCGCGCATGCTGTAGCGCGCACTGGATTAACGAATAAACTCGCAGAATTACAACGTACCGAAGAGCAATACCAAGCGCTAGACGCTCGATTTACCTTGATTCCGAACCAATCATTTTTGGAGGATCAGCTCAGATCAGCCGTGAAAAAATATGAAGCACAGGCTGCATTGTGTATTCAATCGCAACGTTATTCCTCACCAGATCTTGTTAGGCAGTTGCGAGACCGCACGGAAAAGTTGCGAAAGTTGAAGTCACAACACCAAACCCTGGGTGACAACTTATACCTTCATCTTTCTAAACAGCTCAACGCCCCCGAGTTAGAAAAGCTGAACAAAGTGCTCAGTCAGCAAGTAATGCAACTGTCATCCTCGCAGTATTCATTTGATATAAAACAGCTTCGAGCAGTGCTGAACGGTGAATCAGCGAATGTACTCTCACTTCCTGGTTTAAAGCTGACCCTTGACGAACTTATGTCTCAACACGTTCAAAAAACAGAGCAAGAGCTGATGGAGGAAATAGATAGTGTTAATGAACAAATAAAGAACATTGAAGAACTGCTGGAAGCAAGCAAAGAACGTGAGGCTGCGGAAAAGGAAAAGAACGAATTACATCAAGTGGTTAAGCAATGTGAAAAGGATCTTTCTGATTACCAACAGCTTCAACAACTAGCAAAGAGCCAGCCGCAGCGGATTGAGGAAAAAGAAAAACTTAATAAAGAGTTACATGGGGTTAATACAGCCCTTGCTACTGCTGGTGAGAAGCATAATGAGCTTACGAATCAAATCAATGAGATCGTGGAAAATCTAAGTAAGATAACTTCGGACGATGGTAATGTTGAAAAGCTAAAAAAACAGAGAATTGATGACCAAGCGCTGTTTACCGCACTTCCAGACCAACCTCACACTCCATGGCTAGTCACAGAAGAGTGGTCTTTGGAGCATTTGCCAGTTCGTCTTGCGCAGTACATCGACGATTGCAGAGAGCTCGATAATCTAGCCAAAGAGTTGCGCCAATTGAAAAATGAGTTAGGCCAGAAAGGACTTACTAAATTTCACATGGCTCAAACTATGGATGAAGAGCTAAAAGGCATCATTCAATTCAGCCATTGTTTAGATGATGAGAAGAAAGCGCTGGAGAGGAAAGCTCGCTCAGCGGTCGTGAACGTGTCAGCGAGTTTGAGAGAACTTCGTAGTGGGCTTTTTTCACTGCAAAGTAAAATGAGGGAGTTCAATCGATTAATCAGCCACAGGCAACTTTCTGATCTGAAGACTTTTAAAATTGAAACGGTTGAGGAAAGCCAACTTATTGATGCAATGAACGTACTTATACAACAAGCAGAGCAAACTGAAAGTGGGCAGAGTTTTGAACTGTTTGATCAAGCCAGTGTTTTGGATGATGCCGATCTAGACCGAGCCAAGAATTTGCTGATAGAAGAGGGTAATGCGCGCCAAGGGTTGAGGGTCGCGGACTTGTTTAGGCTTGAGTTTGTCGTGGCTAAGCAAGGGCAACAGCAAGAGTCGTTTGAGGATATTGATAGTGCTGCGTCTAATGGTACGGTTTTGATGGCGAAGCTAGTGACAGGCCTTGCTATGCTGCACTTAATGCAAGATAAACGTCACCAAATGAAAGCGGTATGTTATTTAGATGAAGCATTGGCACTGGATACCAAGAACCAAATCAACTTAATTGAGATTGCTGATCAGTTTGGTTTTGCGTTGATTTTTGCATCCCCAGCTCCGTTAACAACAGCTAGGTATTGTGTACCCATCCAACAAGCGAATGGTAAAAACCATATTAGCCGCAATAGTTGGCAGATGTTCACACCCATTGAAAACTGCTCAACGGCTCAATCAATGGCGGAGCCCTCATTATGAGTCAGGCATTGATTAAAGCATTAGGGCGACTTGTCGAGGTATACCCGGGCTCTGTTGCGGCGAGCTCTCTGACGCCATCTCAGAGGAACCAGCTCGAAGAGTTCAGCCGTAAGACTCAGAGTATACACGTCACACCTAAAGGACGGGGGGTTGTCTACAGTATTCAAGATATTGACGTCATTAACGTTACCATAGAGCAGTTAGCGCCTCAAAGCGATTTGTCTGTTACCGTCCCACAAAGAGCGGCGAATATAGCAAATTCCCGCAGCAGTAAGCAGGGGCGAGTGACTCATGATGTGACCTATATTTTGGCAAAAACTGTAGCGAACCCAAGTTGGAACGTATCAGGAGTACCAACCAATGATTTAAATGCAGCCGTACGAGAGTTTGGTGTGGTTGCGCTTGAAGTTGGAGGAGAAAAAAACAGCAACCTTCACAGCAATCACTCAATTTGGCTTGTAGAGAATCAAGCTCTGTTCGATCAACTAGATTGGCTACCTACCAATGAGCCTGTGACCGTCATTTGGTATAGAGGGCAGCTTCACAACAAGTTGATTAACTGGTTATCGGAGCCTGAAAGGGCGCCATTGGTCTATTTTTTTGCTGATTATGATGGTGTAGGGCTGAGCAATTACCGCCGATTAAAAGAACGATTACAACATCGCACAGAGTTTTGGTTGGTACCAAACTGGCGGGAGCTATTGATTCGATATGGTCAAAATCAACTTTGGATCGATACAGCAAGAGAGTTTGAATCTTTTGAGCGCAGCGTAGGGCAATGGTTTGAGGAGGACATTGAGTTACAGGACCTTGTTCAAGAGATGAAGAAACAAGGATTGGCGCTTGAGCAAGAGGCTATTTGGCTGAACATTACCATTTGAAATTATTGAGAAAGGCATGTCAAATATCTGATAGTGGGGCTGCTTATAGTGCACTGATATTTATAGCACCTAGATTAGATGGACCTGTAGCAGTAATACTGCGATGTAGGTAGCTTCGACAACATAGACCAGCCATCCACTGAGATTCTCAGTCATTGTCACAGCACTCTGGTATTTGATGGGCTTATTGGTTGAAGAAAGAGGTAAGACTAAGTAGATTTAATCGGTGGCATGGAGGATTGGGTTTAGTTGATAACACTCGTGTGCTTAAAGTGTCTATGAGTGTTATCAGACAATAAGATTCTTTATTAGGAGTAATTACATTTCAAATCATTTAAATGAATAATACCTTTGTTTCCAAAATTGATAGATGTGGTCCAATGCTTAAGAGTGTTAATTAAAGATAAATAAAATTTACTATCTTTGTCTTCATAGATGTTTTCAAGAGAATATAACAGGTCATTATTACACTCTACTTCTCTATTATCATTTAGTTTAATGGTATATCCGTTATACACAAAAACTGGTTCATTTTTGTCAGAGATTGTCCACTGATAAACTTCATTGATTTGTGATGGTAAAATAGAATTAGCATATTTGTCTTTAATGCCAGATAACCTCTCTTCCAAACCATTAGGAAACTTACTATCCATTTTTTTCTTTGCCCGATTATAAGTATCAGCCTGGGATCTCAGTTTTCCTGTAGACATGATATAGTCAGCTATATTATCACTGCTTTCTTTGATTTCCTTTAATTTTTCATTAACACCTTGGTACTTATTAATTGTTGTAGCTAGTTCATTATGTTCTTTGGTTAGATTTTTTATCTCTGTTTCCTGTGAATCATAAAGCCATTCATAAATTATTGAATCAATAGATTTCAGCTGGCACTCATATTGGACAATTTTTCTGCCTCTACTCCCTTCAAAAGTAATCCATTTGATATCTTTGCATGATTTTCGATGTTCGAAGGCTTGTGAAATTGTAAAGGAATGGTTGTATGTAACCACTTCATTGTAGCTATTAATATAGTTGAAGTTGGATTTTTTAACAAGGTCAATTTCAGATTCACACCCAATGAAGCAAAGTGTGAGAGTTGATAATGTTAAACTTGTATTTAGCATGATTAATCCTCATTTAGAGATGGTGTTATAATCTTATAGTGTTCATCAGAATGGTGGAATCTACTGCGCTATATTATTTCTTTCGAGAACCCTCCATTTCTTTCAAATTTTTCAAGATCAAAATCATTCGGATAACTGAAGTTAAAGCTGGAGACCGAGGCGCGTTTTATTTTGTTAATAGGATATATGATTTCATTGTTAGAGTTTAATTCTCTATAAACGAGAAGTAATATTTTACCTTTCTGTGCTAGCCCAAGCGGCATTAAATTTTTAGTGTATTTATTACACCCTTCGTGTTTAATTGAGAGGTATCGGTTGTTATATAGAGCCATGCTAATACTGTGAAATACATCTGAGTCAATTCCAGCGGATCTTGAAGTCTGATTTTCACCAATTAAAATTACCTTTCTTAGCCAATCAGTTTCTTTTGAATTTTCTGAGCTTGGAACTAGATGAAGTTTCGCATCATGGAATAGCATATCAAGGCTACGAACAAGATTGATTGGTAATAAATGAGTTAAATATTTCTCAGTAAGACATAATAAAAGAGCTTCATGAGCACTATTAGAGAAGATGCTTTTTGAACGACGACGGTAGCCATATGGCTTATCTCTGGTGTCTACTTCAATATCATGAAAATATTTTACTATGTCGGATAAATTACGTTGAATTGTGCGTTCAGTGCGGTGGATATCAATGTCAGACAATTGCATTTGAAGTTCCTTCGCAGTGATTTTTCTTCGAGTTGGAATGCGTCGATATATCTCTAGTACGAGTTCGAGATAGTGTTGAGAGCGGTTGTTTTTATTCATTATCCGATCCCGAGAATTAGTATGTGAGTGAGTGTATTCTTAGCTGCGACACAACATGTCGCATGTAACAAATATGAAGAAAACCTGCGACAAGATATGTCGCAGGAGGTGTGGGATAAGTGACTCTGGTGGATTTTTGTCCGATGTTTTCTCTTATGTTTGCTAAGAAAAAGTATCTACTGGAGGAGAGTTTGGTAATGAAATTGAATTGTATTATTCAAATTTTATGTACGCTTAAGGTGCTCCATTTTTCCTATGCGTATTGATTAAATATATCTGAGTGATTTTAGATTATGTATAAGTAATACTTATAACTAGTGGGGGTTGAAATTTATCGGAATGATGATTTTAAAATTATTATTAACACGATTAATAAAAAATATCAGTTTGTCAATTTCTTGTACCTATTCACTCGATTGATCTTTGTTAACATGATGAAGCATTTCAAAATGCAATGGCGGTGCGGATAAACCTTAGGCTATGAATGATACAATACAGTGGGAGCTAGAGCAGGAAAATTTACTGTCTTTTTCTGAGTCATCATTAATAATGCATAGGCATGGTCATCTTATATATCCTCTTGCCCAAAACAGAACCGATTAACATTACATCGTTCCACATGTAGTGTATTTGTATGTTTTTGCGGTTTTTTAGATTTTAGATTTTGGATTTATTTACGTTGGTTATATTGCGGTTATTGTTTCAATGTACCTTCGCCATCTTGAGTGACGCTGACGGAAATTGACTCTCCAGTATAAAATTCTTCTCTTGACATCATCTTCCCAGTAGATATTAACTCATTCTCCATAACATCCCAGCATTCACCAGTTGTCAAAATATCTACGGCATACCAAAAAATACCATCATCATCTTCAGCAAAGCCCAATATAGCGCCGTCAAATCCATTGATTTCAGATAATTTAGGTCTTTTCGAACTCACTTTCACCACTTCATAGTAATCAAATTTTGATGTCATCACGGTGTCCTGTTGTGGTGTGCGGCAAAAAGAAAGCGGTGTAACCTGTTGCCTGATCTCGCAAGAACCACCGCTCAACATCACATCGTGCCACATAAAGCGGACTTGTATGCTTTGCGGTGGTTTTTCGACTGTTTTGTTATGGGCAGTAACTTACTGATCTTTAAAGCCGGGTAAACCTTGCGACCTTCGCCATTTTTGGACTATCTCTGTAATCGCTTCAGGCGTAGCGTCTGCTGGATTCTCGGGATAATAGATCAAATCTGAACCATATGGATGTTGGGATATACCCTCACAATGATCCACTAATTTGTCCAGCTCCGCTTCGGAGCTGGTATCTGCTCGGTAAATAATATTAAGCATTTCGACAAATTCTGACCTGTTATAGTCAGTGAAAGTATTTTTATCAAAAGTCTTCAATATCTGCATTATCCAAGTTGAAGCTTTTTAGCACATGTAAGACATTATCACTAACAACTAAGCGAAAATCATCAGCAAGGCCAAAATCATCTCTGCCAGATTGACCTGTTATTTTTAACCAAACAAAATTTGGAAGGTTAATTCCGGGTTGTAATTCTTTAAATTCATCTGAAATTGATATCATAACGCTATCAATAGTGAATCCGCTGAATTTGTTAGTAGTTAATGCATCAGCCAAAGGGCGGGTGACGACAAAACAAGGAAAGGATTCTAGAATAGAATCGCCTAACCAAGATTCAAATCGATACTCGAGTAGATTGACTACTGGAGGATGCATGCTATTGTCCACAACTGTAGTAGGACCTAGCTCACCAGCCACTTCAGGTTCGATATAAAAGAAATTCATTTTTTATCCTATTCTTTTTTGTCAAGTGGAGGATTAAATTGCTCGCCAAACATATTATCAATTTTTTCGGCTTGGGTAAGTAAATCTTCTTTACTTGGTGCTGGATGAGCCCTATAAAAGCGGTTCCATTCTTTTCGAATTTTACTTAAATGGATGCTAGAGTTTTTTTCTTTCGGTATCCCGCGTAAATTATCCAATGAGTGTAACTCTGAATCAGTTACTAAATCAGGGTAACGCTTTTGTACTTGTTGCTCGACAGCGTGATGGACTACCACTTTTCCCTTGGTATCAGGATAGGCGTCAAAAAAAGTCTTTTTATAGTTTTTACTGTCAGACTCACCAAACTTAGCTTTGCTGAACACCAGATAAATCGGTGGTATCCCTGAGCCAATCGGGAACACCAACACAGCGTCGCTCCAGTGCGTTTCTGCATCAGCCGGATAGGTTTCCACTGATGGAAACCACTCATCCGCAATGGGTGTGGTGCGAATACCTTCCGGTTCGTAGCCATCCTCGTGCCCCGGCGTGAGCTGCCATTCGGGAGCCCCGGTGGCTGTCGGGAGCCAGGTCATCCGTGGCCCTTCTTTCCCCAAAGCCACAGAGAAACTTTGATTGTCTTCGTGTAAATCCACCTGAAACACCGGGATACGGGCGAAGTTCATGTGCCATGCGTGAACAGTCGGGTACTGCTCACCCGGTGCCGGGTCGGTCAGGCTGATGCGGATCCGGCTTTGCACACTTTCCAGATTGCGTAATTCTTCCTCGGTGTACTGCGTATCGTCATGGTGCCAGACTTTATGGGGCATCATGAAGACATTGCCGATGACCCCGATCCCATTCCACAGATAGAGTTCGTAATTATCCAATGCATTGTCGAGTTTTCCGAATAATCGGGTCAGTCCAATTGCGGCCTCCTTGTTGGCTGAACAGGAGGCACAGTTTCCGCCAGTACCTGCCGCAGCACTGCCAGTGAGTGCAGCCTGAGTCGCTTGCTGAGCCTGAAGGATGCCGATTGGGTTGGCATGCGCACTCCCCATGATTTGAAATGTCCAACTGAAATTGGAGAGCGATTCGGGCTCAGAGCCTGCATCTGTGCTGCCTTCAGGAACATTGCACGACTTGGCAAACACCGGTGTGACGATCGATTTCACGCGAACGACCGGAATATCATGCGCCAGATGTGCTTCACGGAGCGGATGGATCGTCGTGTCTTCAAGGCATTGGCTGTCATAGGGGTAATAGCTGTTTAATGCCTGATTAAAATCTTTTGGCTGCTCTGGCGGCCGCTCCCGAACGGGTTTGGGCGCATCAGGGGCATCCGGTGACTGTACCGTTAACTGATCTCCGACACTCAGGGATAGCGGATCCGCTTCATAAAGCGAATTGAAATCCAGCAGTTCACGGGCGCTCAAACCATATTGCTGAGCGATCTCATCCCAGGTTTCCCGTTCTCCTGTCGCCGGATCCCGTTGGACGGTATGAGTTTGGCGGGTGGACGCCGCAACTTGTTCGTTAGCGACCGCGGTTCGCTCAAGGACAGGTTGTTGAATGGCATCCAACAATGCATCGAGGTCGATTTTCACACCGTGCTGTAACAACCAGTCTTCACTGAAATGATCCAGATCCTGACGGGTGATCCGCTCTCGAAGGTAAATCAGGTACTGATCCGTCACCAAGGTCCCGGCCCGTTTCCAGGGCAGCAAAATCGCACTCAGGTGCCCCTGATAAAAATCGTCACTGAGCTGATCGTGGGTGGAATGTGTGGCACGGAATGCCCAACGCCTGTCACCGAGGAGTTGATATTCCTGCATCAGCTTTCCATCACAGAAGTGGTAGAAATAACCATGGCTGGGATGCCCTAACAGGCCTTCAATTTCTACGGCGGGCATGACGGCCATGAATGCTTCCTGCACGACCCCGGAATCCGCAGGATGAACGGTCACAGGCTCTGGCGGTGTCACGCCCAGCGATTCACAGGCTCGGGCCGCATACAGACGTTTGGCTTCATTGATCACGACGGTCGTAGTCAATCGGAAACCCTGTTCAACGGGCTTTTCCTGCCAGTTCATGAGCCTGCCTTCTTCCTGAGTCTTACCGAGAAAGAACTCGCAATTGTTGTGCTTGTGCAGCGACTTCATGGCGCAGGACAGCTCGAAGCAATATTCAAATTCTGCCACCGGAGCCGGATCTTCCCGTACCGGCGGTGGCGGGGGCAGGATGGTGCATTCATCCAACGGCTGAAAGGCCGCATTGGGAAATCTTCTGTTTACCGAATCGTCATCAATACTCACAGTGCCCCCTGAACAAAATGTCTACATATCAAACACATTGCGCGGATTTTACCACCCAAAGGGGGTTGCGGTGTGACGGTTTTTGAGGGGTGTTTTTCAGTGAAACTGACGGGCGAGACTGTGAATTGTCAGCTTGGGGGTGTCAAAATAACAGTTCGCCAAACCGCCTTGTTCGGATGATTATCTTCAATAATGTTTTCGTTCTCAGTTAACTTCTATCACCCCACTAAAGCATCTACTTTATTGGGGTTTGACTGCTGGGAGTGATGAAGTGCAAGTGAGCAAATAGAAGTTGAGAGAATAGGGGGGAGACATGGAATGTCCGATGGTGAAAACCGTAGCAATCGGCTTCACGAAAACGTGAGCCGATTAATATTAATCAGGTTGATACTTATCACTGAGCTCTGAAATGGCTGTAAGCAATCCTATGAGCAGCACCACCAGAAACCCTAATGTGGACTGGGTTCCAATGGTCCTGAATAAAAGGAAGAGTGAAAACAGCGTAGTGAAGGCAGTGATAAGTTTGATGGTTTGTAGAAGAAGGGAAGTCTTGAGTTATTGCGGGGTGACGGTTATCTCGTTGTAAGCGTCTGTATCGACATAGGTAAGAAAGTTATTCTCCCAAAGCTGATACAGCTCTTTGGCATCACGGCTACCCTGTATTGGTAGCCAGCCACGATAGGCGACAAAGAACTGCCCAACCCGAAAATCAAAGTCCAAGTTTCGCTCTAGCTCTGGATAGTAGTTTCCTATATAAGCAAAGTTGGTGATGTACTCAATACTCCATGCCCTTGTTGAGGTTTGGCAAATCGCAATCTCAACCGGATGGAAGCCGCCTTCATCCGCGCTGTATGTTTTATCGCGAAAGTTAAACACCAGATAACGGCTGGTGGTCTTTGCGTCATCACTCAGCAAATGAGCGGTGAGCTTTTCATTTAGCAAAGAGTGCAATTTCTTTGACACAGGTAGTGATGATGCTGTGAAGGTTAATTTGGACATAGTAAGTCCTCCTTGTTTCAGGATTTCAGGATTCAGATAAGAAATAACAACGTGGGAATTATTGGAACGTGCCGACCATCGTCAGTTGCACGTCATCAAAGATGTTACGAGAAAGGTGACGAGCAAAAGCTTTCATCCATACTGAGAGCAGCTCTTGTGCCTCTGGGTGGGATAAATCAGCGCTCCCCACATCGGGTTGATAGCACCAGTGATTAACAAGGTGAAAGTACAACTCAGGCTCAACAGTTGTACTATTGTCATTGGGATAAGAGAAGCTGGCAAAGAACACCACCAACCAAGGGCTTGAGGCTGACTCACGTTTAAGCTGCACTTCAATGGGATGCAAACCTTGTCGATGTCGGTAGTAGTTCATTTGGCGGCAGTTCAACACGAGTCGCTCCGCATTGTCCGATATGGTGTATCTATTCAGAAGAGCTTCTAGTGACGCATGTAAAGCGTCATCAATGCATAACTCACCATAATGTTGTTTAATCATAACCATCCCCTCTCAGCAAATGAGGTGCAGGTATCGCCAGTCACGATATGGTCAAGTACGCGAATATCCACCAGCGCGAGCGCGTCCTTGAGTCTTTCGGTTATGCGTCTATCGGCTTGAGATGGCGTTGAGTCTCCAGATGGATGGTTGTGTGCGAAGATCACCGCAGATGCGTTTACTTCTAAGACCGCTTTGACTACTTCTCGTGGGTAGACGCTGGCTGCATCCACTGTCCCTTGAAACAACTCTTTAAATTCAAGCAATCGGTTTTGGTTATCCAATAGCAGTAGGGCAAACACTTCACGCTCATAGCTGCCCAGCTTGCAGCGTACGTACTCTTTGGTTGCATTAGGATTAGTTAAGGCATCACCACGCACATAGCGTGTCGCCAGTATCTCAGCGGCATGCTCCAGGATTACATTTTCCTGATAGCGTTGCAGCTTTTGGTAATCGGAAGTTTTGGGATTCATTTCAGGCTCCTGTCGGAATCAATGGTGGGTATTCGCTGTGATGACATATGCCTGAAGGATTTTGGGTTGAGGGGGCACTTGGTGATGTGAAGAGGAGAAATAGATACTATTTTTCGAGGAAGTGTGATTTTTCTCTCCCTAATGACTTAATTTCAAACAGGAACGAATATGAGATCATGTAAACTGCACCTAGGTTTCAGTGGGCACAGGAACACAAATGGCTTCGTCAACTTTTGAACTTTTACAAGGTGAGATTGCTCTCTGAAGAAATCGTCCGCCTAGTCGACCAATATTTCGCTTTCGCTGACGCCATTGAAGCGCAGGTGAAGGTGGCCCAAGCCAGAGTGGGTAATCTTACGCAAAGCATTCTTGTCGAAGCTTTCCGTGGTGAATTAGTGCCGCAGGATGATAGTTATGAAACCGCAGATAAACTACTAGAGCGCATTACTAATGCGTGTGCTGAGGCAGAAGCGCTAGCTAAAGCGGCAAAGAAAGCGGAAGCTGCTACAAAACGCGCAGCAAAAGCATAATTGACAACTATATAAGCACGCCATTGAGCGTGCTTTTTTTGGGGGGAGTGTAAATGTCAAAGTATTTATTAACGTGGAACCCAAAGTATTTCAGTACCGGTGGTGATGGAAGCGAAAGCGGACAATTGGACTATATGGCCGGACAAGAGATCCAGTGGTCTTGCCACAGCAAAGAGCCTAAGATAGGTGATGTGGTTTACTTGATCCGCTTGGGTGAAGAGCCTAGAGGAATTATCGCTAAAGGCAAGGTAACAAAAGAAAGCTATTTTGATTCAGACTGGAAGGACCCCGCAAAGCAGAAAGCTTATATTCAATTTGTAGTAGAGGACATCCGCCACTCTTGTGAAGAGGGCTTATTGCCAATGTTGCTTCTTAACTCTGCGATGCAGGACCAACAGTGGAGCCCACAAGTCTCAGGAATTAAAGTTAAATCTGAACACGAAAAGGTTTTGGCGGAATTATGGGAAGCTGGCAAGAACAGGCACTCATTGACGCAATTGCTATCTTGGGATAAGCAAAGTCACTTTAACCCCAATGGCTGGTATAAAGGCTACCAAGATACCTGTCAGCTGGCTAAGCAGATAAAAGAAGGAAAAGTGATATCAGAGGGTGATGTACATAAGCTCTGGTATGAGAAAGCCAACGGCATTGCGAGTGTCGGGCAGGGCTTTATGTTTAAACGAGAGCTAAGCAATAATATAAGTTACTTGCAAAAGCTAACGGAAGAAATCATTAAGGACCCTTCGAAAGAGACGTACCAGAATATTCTAAATAATTGGCGTATAGACGGTGAATTTGACCGTGTTTTGTGGTCGGTTATTCATAGACTATTTGGGGCGGCATCTCCAGAAAAGTACACAAGTATTGCTGGTAGAGATTACTTGAGCACAATTATCGACTGCCTGAAAAAACAGTTCCAATTATCTATCGAACCAACAGGAGACTGGGTTGTTGATAATCATAAGCTACTTCAAGCCGTTGAAACCTTGATTCCGGGAGATTGGGATGCCCAAACGCGAAATATCCATCTGTGGAATTTGTATGAATGGGAAACGAAATGCAACAAAAAAACTGAAGATGCAGATCAAATACAAGAAGAGGGGGAAGAATACAGCGTGGAAAAGGAGGCAACCTTAAGGGCTGGTCCTCAGAATGTGATTCTTTTTGGTCCCCCGGGTACAGGAAAAACTTACAAGCTGCAACAACTTCAAGCTAAGTATACCAGCCAGACAGAAAGCATTGATGCCTCTCTTTGGCTACAAGAAAAGATTGCCCCACTGAATTGGATGCAAGTGTTAGTGCTCTCGCTTCTTAGCTTAGGCAAAAAGGCGAAAGTGTCCGATATTGTTGCCAGTAAATACTTCCAGACTAAAGCAAAGGTGAACAATCGAGATGGGAACTTAAGCCAGACCGCATGGAGTTACTTACAGAAGTTCACTGTGTCTGATTCGACAACCGTTAATTACAAAGGCCGTGGTGAGCCTGCTGTGTTTGATAAAACAAACGATTCCGTTTGGCTGCTTCTTGACGACAAATTGGAGCTGGTGGATGAGTTAGTGGCTCTGCATAAAGAGTTGGAGCAAGGGCCACCACCTGGAGCGGTTGTGAAACGATATTCCACAATAACGTTCCACCAGTCCTACGGCTATGAAGAGTTCATTGAAGGGCTTAAAGCCACCACTGATGAAGAGGGAAATGTTCATTATTCTGTCGAGCCAGGAGAGTTTCTTGAGCTATGCAGTAAAGCAGAACGAGATCCAGGCTCTCGATATGCTATGTTTATCGACGAAATTAACCGTGGCAACATCTCGAAGATCTTTGGTGAGTTAATCTCGTTAGTGGAGACCGACAAACGTAAAGAGGGGGCTCACCCTATGTCTGTTCATCTCGCATACAGTGGTAAACCATTTAGCGTGCCTTCGAATGTCGATATCATCGGCACAATGAATACAGCAGACCGCTCTATTGCCTTGATGGATACAGCGTTACGCAGACGTTTCGAGTTCATCGAAATGATGCCCGATAGTCGTTTGTTTGAATCTAATGGTTTGATCGATATTGGTAACGACCAACAAATCGATTTAGGTGAGCTATTACAGACGCTTAATGATCGTATCGAAGCCTTGTATGACAGGGAGCATACGCTAGGGCATGGCTTCTTCTTTCCTGCCTATAATGTTGCTAAATCAGGGAAGCCTGATGAAGCGTTATCAGAACTCGCCAAGGCTTTTAAGGGTAAAATTGTTCCTTTGCTCCAAGAGTACTTTCATGACGACTGGAGCAAGATTCGCCTTGTGCTAGGGGACAATCAAAAGCGCGGTAATGACCGAAAAGAGCTGGAAGAGCAGCAATTTGTACGTCGAGAAAAAATCGAGTACCAAAAGCTGTTTGGTAACCAGTATGAGCCCGATGGTTATATGTCAGACGAGTATCGTTATACTTTAGCCGATCAAAACGATGATATTTGGCGCAGTGGTGAGTGTTATCTTACTATTTACAAGCCGCAGTTGAGCGAGGAGCTTGCAGCACAGGTGAAGGATGAGAGCTAACAAAGAGATCTCCCTGTTTGAGTTTTCTTATCTGGTCAGTGAGTCCAGCGAAGTGTGTAGAGAAGTGAATCATGTAGAGCCTATTTCGCCTTCTGCCTTTGTTTTTCTCAAGCAGATCGCACTAGGTTCGCAAGAAGAAAATAAGCTGTTTCGGCTTTGTAAAAAGTCAGGGGTGGAAGCTTTACAAGTGCGTAACCATGCAGGCGTGATCTTTACTCCTGATAGTACCCATATCGAAGTGTTGCCCAAAATTGGCAGAACGTCTCCTAGCTCGACACGAGCCCGAAAGTCATTACTGATCATGCTCCGTGCTCTTAAAGGCTTCTCACACATTCAAATGTCAAGTGCTCTAATTTATGAAGAGAAAATGCCATTGCTTGAGGTGTTCATTGGTCAGTTCATTGGCTCAGTGCTTAACCTAGTTAAGAAAGGCCTGAAAAGTGACTATGTGCAGACAGTGGATAATCTTATCTATAAGAAAGGTAAGCTAGTTGCAGCAGGACAATTGCGCAAAAACTTGGTCACAAAACACAAGTTCTATTGCGAGTATCAAGAGTATTTAGTGGATCGACCTGCCAATAGGCTTATCCATTCTGCACTACATGCTGTCGCCAAGTTCTCCCGTAACGCTAAGCATAAGAAGCAATTACAGGAACTCTTTTTTATATTCGAAGAGGTTCCTTTAAGCCGCGATTATAAAAGTGATCTATCAAAGTTAAGGCTAGATCGGGGAATGAGTCACTATCAGGCGCCAATTGCCTGGGCTACATTAATACTCAATGGTTTTTCACCTCAAACAATGAAAGGAAGTATCCAAGCTATCTCTCTTCTATTTCCTATGGAGCGAGTATTCGAAGATTACGTAGCCAAGGTTTTACGGCAGCAGGTATCTGTGGATCTCGTGGTTAGAAGTCAAGTGAAACGTAAAAGCTTGGTGGAGCATAAACAAGCCAGCTGGTTCAAATTACAGCCAGACTTGTTGCTCGAAAAGGCGGGGAGTGTAGTTAGTATTTTGGATACTAAGTGGAAGTTGTTGGACCAAGCAAAAGATAATGGCTCCGATAAGTACGGCCTATCACAGAGCGATTTTTATCAAATGTTTACCTATGGACAGCACTATTTCGATGATGGAGCAGAAGAAAGAGAGATGTTCTTGATCTATCCCGCACACGATGGTTTCAAAACAGCGATAGAGCAGAGCTTCGACTTTAATACCAATGGTGGTAATAAGTTGAAGTTGTGGATTGTACCGTTTGTCATCGAAGAGGGAGTCACAGGTGGAGTCATCTGGCCTGAAGGATGTCGGTTTCTATTAAGCAAATGAATGTTATTGGTCGCTATTCATATAGGTTGATATTTATGAGTACGCTATCATCTAAGGGGCTGGACTACTCGCATGAATACGTTGCTAAATTTTGCGAACGAGTATCTAACTGCGAATAAAATTACTGTCTTTAAATACAGCTATGGTTTACACTTTTGGCGTTGCATCGGCTGAATTATGTAAACTATTTAGACGAACTTGGAATAAGAAGATGAAAGCATATCACACATACAGTGCTGTAGACGTTGCATGGAGCTTGCTTAAGCATGCGAAAGAGCAAGGTAAATGCTTCTCCAATTTGCAGCTACAAAAGCTTACCTATGTTTGTCACGGTTTGTCATTAGCACACTTCCAGCGTCCTCTTGTTGTGGATGATGTATTTGCTTGGAAGTTTGGCCCAGTAGTACCGTCGGTCTATTTCCGTTTTAAATCATACGGCAGTAGCGTGATCACTGAACAATATGATGTGGTGTTAGACCATGAGAGTGAGTCTATTGTCAAAGACGTAGTATCACAACTGGGGCATCTAACAGGGCCTCAACTCGTAGATCTGACTCATCGTGTAGGTAGTCCATGGCATCAAGTATGGGATGGCACACATCAGAAAGTGATTCCGGATCATTTGATCCAAGCCCATTACACTCAGATCAAACAATCAGGTCGAACAGCTAGCCTGTGAGTGATAAAGAAAAAACTGTCGTCAGTTTTCAAATTGACGACACACCTACCGCCGAGCAGGCATCAAAAAACTTCCAAGACGACTATGAGTTGGACTTTCAAGATTTTCTTGAAAGAACGGTTGATGAAAGTGCTGCCGAAGATTTCTCATACTCTAATAACGGAGTGAAGAAAGCAGGGCGACGACTACGCAAGAAAGAGGGCGATCTTAAGTCCGCCACTGCGATAATCCAGCAGTTTCGTGCCGCCCATGAAAAACCACTGAATACAATTGCTTACCTAGTTGGCCGCTGTTCCCGAGAGTTAGGGATAGATGTGAAGCCAGTGACACGACTAAAGCGTCTAGAAACGATAGTAGACAAGCTACAACGTAAATCACTTGATGGTGAGACTACAAATGCGACTTGTGTGACTAATATGAATGATATTGGTGGCTGTCGAGCAATTTTTCCTGATCTAATGTCGTTGGAGAAAGTCAAAACCCAACTGCAAATGACGGTCGAAAAAGTAGTAGGTCGGGTTAGAATTAAGGATATTGATGATTACATCACCAATCCTAAACCAAATGACTGCGGATATCGAAGTTTGCATGTTATTTATCGTTATGATCATGCCAGCGGCAAAAGTTTCAACATAGAAGCTCAGTTACGTACACGCCTTCAACACCTTTGGGCAACAACGGTAGAAATCGTCGATATCTTGGAAGGTACTAAGATTAAAACTCACTCTCATAGCCCTGCTGAAGATAAAGGTAGTTTGCAGCTCCAGTGGGAAGAGCTGCTTTCGATTATGAGTCAGTATATTGCTGATGCTGAAGGTGCTATTGAGTTAAGTGACGATGATAGGGCTCAATTTTCAAACAGATTGACTGAATTGAATAGTGAAATCAATGCACTGAGTCGTTTGAGAAGCTTTAAAATTTTATCTGAGAAAGTTGAAGGCTGTTGCGATGGCTCAACAGAACATGTTCTTTTGGTGATTGATGAAACTTCGCTGGAAATGCTCTTTAGTGTAGAGTTTGAGAATTATAACCAAGCTATTTCAGTTTATAATGCCGCTGAGAAGGTGACTCGCAGCCATGCGAGATTAAATACTCTTCTCATATCAACAAAAAATATGGGACAGCTGTCAGAAGCATACCCCAACTATCTAGGTGACTGTGCTTCATTCATCACGTTGTTTGAAGACGCTATGCAAGCGGGCCAGAGTTAAACATACTCTGTTCTTATATTAGTAATCGCTGTTTTTCTGATATCACAACGAACTGGATGTTCAGTGTTTTGCCTTAAAGTTAGCTAAAAGCTGAATTTTGTGGTTTTAGATGTAAAGTTTTAATTGAACTTGCACTGGATGACAAAGAACTTTATGTTGTGGCGTGAAGTCGGTTTTTTATTTTCCCGTACCCCACGCCGTACCCAGACTGATATTTGGTAACTATATAATCTATTAACCCCTTTATTTTATAAGCTCGAGCAGAATGCCCGCTTCCATATGGTGGGTATACGGAAACTGGTCAAACAGTGCAAAGCGGGTGATCCGGTGAGTCGTACTCAGAATCTCCAGATTGGCTTTCAGGGTGTCCGGGTTACAGGAGATGTAGACGATGCGCTCGTAGCCCTGAACCATACGGCAAGTATCGTCATCCATGCCGGACCGTGGCGGATCGACAAAAATGGTGTTGCAATGGTAGCTTTTCAGATCAATGTTGTTGTCTTTCAGGCGGCGAAACTCGCGCTGACCTTCCATGGCCTGTGTAAACTCTTCAGCGGACATCCGGATGATCTGTACGTTATCGATCTGGTTTGCCGCAATGTTGTACTGAGCTGAGTCCACAGACGGCTTCGCCAGTTCGGTTGCCAGAACGCGTTCAAAGTTCTGCGCCAGAGCCAGCGAGAAATTACCGTTACCGCAATACAGCTCCAGCAGATCGCCTTCGCTGTCCTGCGTACAGTCGACCGCCCACTCAAGCATTTTCTGTGCGACTTCACCATTTGGCTGAGTGAAACTGTTCTCGACCTGCTGATAGGTGAGGGTGCGATCATTGACTTTCAGTTTTTCAACCACGTAGTCCTGATCCAACACGATTTTTTGTTTGCGTGCACGACCGATCAAATTGAGGTTGAAACCTTCATCATTCAGGCGCTGCTTCAGGATTTTGGCTTCTTTGAGCCACTGATCGTCCAGCTGACGGTGATACAGTAGGGAGACCAGCACCTCGCCGCTTAAAGTTGACAGAAAGTCGACCTGAAACAGTTTATGACGCAGGGCGCGGTTTGGTTTCATGGCGTCCATCAGCAGCGGCATCAGGTCATTGATCAGGCGGCTGGCCGCTGGGAACTGATCGACACGGTATTTCTCGCGGGTTTCCTGATTGAACATGATGTAATACAGGTCTTCCCCTTCGTGCCAGACGCGAAATTCCGCGCGCATGCGGTAATGCTGTGCAGGCGAAGCAAACACTTCCAACTCCGGGGTGTCTACGTCAGCAAACAGCGCTTGCATGCGCTCGGCTTTCTCGTCCAGCTGTGCCTGGTAGGTATCGGGGTTGATTGGGGTTGCTGCCATGGTGTTGCCTCAAAACTGCTCAAAATAAGAGCGGAGATTTTATTGCATTGTTGACTGATGTCCAGTGCAAGGGCGGAGAAAAATGTTGGCGGTGTAGATTTGTCATGAGTAATAGCAAACTAAACTAGACAATCGGAACAGTGAAAACTAGCATTTTGTTGCGCTGGTTTGCCTGCAGAGCAGGTGGGGGAATACGGTGAGAATCCGTAACTGACGCGCAGCGGTAAGAGAGAACGAAGACACAGGGCTGGAAGCCAGACACTGTTTCCTCAGGTGTGCGCAATGCATGCTGAACGAAATGGGAAGTCGTTGTCCTAGGCGGTTGTTCAACCGTGCTCTCAAGTCCGAAGACCGACCAGCGCCGAAGGCAGTACGGAGACTGCCAGATTTCAACGCGATTTAAGGTATCCAAAATAATGAAAAAAACGCTTTTAGCAGTGGCGTTGGCACCGTTGTGCCTGCAATCCTCTCTTGTTTCCGCCCAGAACACGACTGAAGAGACTATGGTGGTTACCGCCAACCGGTTTGAGCAGTCTGTGAAGAATACACTTGCTGATGTCGAGGTTGTTACCCGTCAAGCTATGGAGCAAATGCAAGCGAAGTCTTTACCGGATGTATTACGTCGTTTAACTGGGATACAAATTACTCAGAACGGTGGGCGAGGACAGCTTGCATCGTTATTTGTGCGAGGAACTAACTCTGATCAGGTACTTGTTTTGGTGGATGGTGTTCGCTTTTCTCGTGCAGCTAAAGGGGCTGTTGATTTTAACCAGATCCCTTTAACTTATGTTGAGCGCATTGAGTACGTTCGTGGCCCACGTGCTTCACTTTATGGTTCAGAGGCAATTGGTGGTGTGATTAATATCATTACCATTGCTCGTTCAAGTGAAGATGGCACTAAAGCCCAAGGCGGCTTGGGTAGCCTTGATTATCGAGAACTCAGTGTTGCATCAGGTCTAAAAGCAGGTGAAAAAGGTCAGGTAAATCTGGCTGTAGGGATGGAAAGCGATAAAGGCTACAACGTTCATCCAGTCTCAGGTGTTAATGACGGTGACCGACATGGGTTCAAAAGTAACAATACACTACTGGGATATGTGTATGATTTTAACCAACAGTGGTCTGCTTTTGGTAATCTGCGAGCGTATGAGAACGTTTATCAATATGATCGGAGTTTTGGGTCACGTGGATATTTTGAGTCGGAGAAAGAAGATATTTCAGCAACCTTAGGGGCTAAGTATCAGTCTCAAACCCTGATGTCAGAATTACAGTTAAATGTGCAACGACAAAAAGCTTGGGATTACGAACAATCCAAAGGAAAACAAGGTGGGACTCAAGACAAACTCGAGCAACAAAATCTACAGTGGATAAACAGCTATTTGCTCAATGATGCATTCACTTTGTCAGGAGGGATCGATTGGCGAAAGGAATCTTATACCGACAAAGTTGCCAATAAGACTTTTGATAGGACTAATAGTGCAGCTTTTGCTTCCGCGATTGCGCAATTTGAAGAGCTGAGTCTTGAAGCAAGCTCGCGGCTGGATGATAACGAGGAGTTTGGTACAAAGTTTACATACAATCTTGCTGGTGGTTATCAATACCTACCTGAGTTTGGTGTAAAAGTCTCTTACGGAACAGCATTTAAAGCTCCAAATCTTTATCAGCAGTATGACCCTAAATACGGAACTAAAGATCTAAAACCTGAAGACTCAAAGAACTGGGAAGTCAGCTTTAGTGGTGTAGTTAAAGATGTGTTCTGGTCTATTACTGGCTACGATTACAAAATCAATAACTTAATTGACTACCGTCTAGTTACCAATAATTACCAGAACATAGATGGAAAGACACATATTCAAGGTATTGAGTTTGTATCTGAGTTCGACACTGGTTTTGTCCAACACCAAATCAGTGCTGATTTTAAAGACCCTGAAGATGCTGAAGGAAACCAGCTTCAACGTCGGACTAAGGAGATGTACAAGTGGAATGCTTTAATCAGTTTTGAGCAGATTGATTGGTCAGTAAGTTATCTTTATGTTGGAAAGCGTCCAGATGTTGATTATGGAACTAGTCCTGCGAGTGACATCAATCTACCGGCATATTCACTTTTCGACACAGCGCTTAATTATTATGCCAACGAATCCGTTACAGTGAGTGCCCGTGTAGCCAATTTGTTTGATGAAGAATATGAAACGGCACTGGGGTACCCGTCCGCAGAGCGTGCTTATTACTTAACTATTGGCTATCAGTTCTAACGTTAATTTTGTTTCAGCCGCCTTCGGGCGGCTTTTTCGTGAGATAAAGATGAAACCCAAGAAAGTGATTGTCAGCTGGTCCTCCGGTAAAGACTCAACCTTGACGCTGCTTCGCTTGCTGGAAAACCCCGATTATGAGGTGGCAGGCTTGTTCACGACTTATGTCGGTGACGAAGTACCGTTTCAGGCGACCCCAATCGCTGTCGTTCGGGAGCAGGCGCGTCTCACTAGGCTGCCTTTGCTGGAAATTCCATTGCCGCAGGTTTTTCCTGCCAATGATGTTTACCAGTCGCTGGTGGTTGCGGCCATTCGAAACTGTGGATGGGAGATTGGCGCTGTCGCCTTTGGCGATATGTTCTGTAATGGCATTGAAGCTTACCGGCGGAGTTATATTGAGCCGGCTGGCTGGGAATGCGTGTTTCCTTTACTCGGTGAGGACAGCCATCAACTGGCGCTGGAAATTCTGGACAGGGGAATTCAAACCATACTGACAACAGTGGATACGCATCAGCTCAGTGGTGATTTTTGTGGACAACAGTTCGGATATCCATTGCTTGAACAGCTCCCTGAAGGTGTCGACCCATGCGGAGAAGACGGTGAGTTCCATACTATGGTGGTGTCTGCCCCCTGTTTTCACGGGCAATTGAATATCCGTCCGTTGTTTGTAGAACGTGAGGAGCGCTTTCATTATCTCCGCTATCAGATCTCGGCCTCAGACTCACAGTAAACTGACGTTGCCGAGTTGGTTTTTACGATTCAGGCAGTATGATGAAGGCTTGAATTTTTCTCTGCCAGAATGACACGTGAAAACCATCCTTATTTTTGATTCCGGTGTGGGTGGCCTGTCGGTATATCAGGAGATATACCGACAACTGCCTCACTATCAATATATCTATGCGTTTGATGACGCCGCTTTTCCTTATGGTGAGCTGGATGAATCCACTCTGATTGAACGCACACTGCACATCGTCAATACGTTGGTTGATAAACATCAGGCTGATCTAGTGGTGATTGCCTGCAATACGGCAAGTACGATTGTGTTGCCTCACCTGAGAGCCGCTTTAAGTCAGCCGGTGGTTGGGGTTGTTCCTGCCATTAAACCTGCTGCGCAGCTGAGTCAGAGTAAAGTTGTGGGCGTGTTAGCGACACCGGCCACCGTGAAGCGTCAGTACACTCAGTCATTGATTCAGGAATTTGCTTCAGACTGCGAAGTGCATTTACTGGGCACGACCAGGCTGGTGGAAATGGCTGAAATGAAGTTACGTGGCGGAAGGGTGGATCTGTCTGAACTGGCCGCTATCCTTCAGCCGTGGGAATCGACGGCAATAGATACCGTGGTGCTGGGGTGTACTCATTTCCCGCTGATGAAAGAAGAGATTGAGACAGTATTCCCGCAGGCGCGTCATGTCATTGACTCCGGGAATGCAATTGCAAGCCGGGTGAAGTCACTTTTAGCTGAAGGGATTACAGGCGGTGAAAAGATGAAGGTGGAAAATCTGACTTATCACACCTGCGACAAGTCAGATCATAAGGCACTGAACGAAAGTTTACTGGCGATGCAGCTCAGCCAGGTCAGAACTCTGAACTATCCTCGTTCTTAGGCTCATTGGCTTCGCGGACTTTGAGAGTGCGCTGACCGAACTCTTTCTCATTCAGTTTATTGATAGCGAAGTCTGCATCTTTGCTATTCATGACGACAAAACCGAATCCGCGTCTTTTTCCTGTCCGTTTGTCTTTCATCAGGCGGACAGCGAACACCTCACCGTACTCCGCAAATAGCTCTTTGACATCCCCTTCATTCGCCCGGTAAGGCAGGTTACCAACGTAAAGTGTTTTGCTGCTTTGAGTGTCTTCTGTAGTTGTGCTGTCTTTTTGGTTGCTGCCCAGATAGAAGTTGGCAAAACCCGACAAGATGGCACCTAACGCAAAAGCAATCGCTGCGGTTAAAGAAATGAAGCTAAAAATGACAGCGCCAACCAGTGTTATCAGCGCGATGATCATTGTGTGTGAGTTAGAAAGTTTCATAGGCAAGCTACATTGTCATTGATTGAATAGTAAGAATGCGAACTCTTTTAACAAATTAATCACATTAATATTACGTGTATAAGTTTCTGATTACCAGAAAGTGAAAATAGCGTTCGTATAATGTTGACTTACGACGCATAATTTCACATTAGCTGAATTTATGACCGCTTAAACAATTTTTCTGAAGAAAAGGGTTGTCACGTGTCTTCAAGTCTCTATAATGCCGCCTCACCAACACGGGGTACGGAACAAAACGGCACTCTGGTTTGGATACAAGGCGGCACAAAGAAGCCAAATAAAAAATTGTTTGACTCTTTAAATTGATTCGTTAGAATGGCCGCCCTGTTCGAGATTAACCCTTTGGGTTAACAGCGAAAGCTCTTTAACAATTTGACCATGCAATCTGTGTGGGCACTCGACAATGATACAGTCAAAAGATTTTATCAGTGAACTGAG